>JAIFKV010000213.1 GCA_020049415.1 Betaproteobacteria bacterium | reverse complement strand
GCGCGCACCTCATCCAGCGTGAACAGCTTTTTCTCGCGCACCGCCTTGATGATGTCGCCCTTGCAGACGCCGTTGCAGCCGCAGATTTCGGTCGTGTCGGGCAAGGCCATGACGCGCGACATTTCATCGCCCATGCCGCCACCGGCGCCCGAATCGCCAATGTGGTGGCGGCCGAACAGCAGTTTGTCGCGGAAATCGGAGACATCGGTCGCGTCGCGCATCAGCTCGAAATACCAGGCGCCGTCGAGGGTGTCGCCATACAGCACCGCGCCGGCCAGCTTGTTGTCCTTCAGCACCAGCTTCTTGTAGGAACCGCGCCCGGCATCCTGGAACACGATTTCCTCATGGCCGTCGCCGCCGACGAAGTTGCCGGCGGAGAACAGGTCGATGCCGGTCACCTTCAATTTGGTCGAAGTCATCGAGCCTTGATAGCGCGCCACGCCATGTTCGGCCAGATGATTGGCGCAGACCCTGGCCTGCTCCCACAAGGGTGCGACCAGACCGTAGGCAATGCCGCGATGATTGACGCACTCGCCGACCGCGTAGATGCGCGGATCGAAGGTCTGCATGGTGTCGTTGACCAGCAGGCCGCCGGGTCTGGCTGAACATTGCAGCCCAGCGGATTCCGCCAGTTGCGTATTCGGACGAATGCCGACCGCCATCACCACCAGATCGGCGGCAATCGTCTCGCCATCCTTGAACTTGAGCGCACAAACTCTTCCACTCTCGCCGCGAACCAGTTCCGCCGTCTGCTTCTGCAGCAGAAATTTCAGCCCCTTGTCTTCCAGGCTCTTCTGCAACAAGCGCGAGGCCGGTTCATCCATCTGCCGTTCCAGCAGCCACGGCGCGATGTGCACCACCGATACCTCCATGCCGCGCAGCTTCAAGCCATTCGCCGCTTCCAGGCCGAGCAGGCCGCCGCCGATGACCACCGCGTTCTTGTACTGGCCGGCGGCGTCAATCATCGCATCGACATCGGCAATGTCGCGGAAGCCGACCACGCCTGGCAGATCAGCACCGGGTATCGGCAGGATGAAGGATTTCGAGCCGGTCGCCAGCAGCAGACGGTCATAGTCGGCGCGCGTGCCGTCGTCGGCTTCTACGAGGCGGTTTTTTCGGTCGATTTTGCTGACGCGTTTACCGGTGTGCAATGTGATGCCGTGCTCGGCATACCAGTCGCGTGGATTCAGAATGATCTGTGCCACCGTCTGCTCGCCGGCCAATACCGGCGACAACATGATGCGGTTGTAATTCGGATGCGGTTCGTCGCCAAACACCGTGATGTCGTAGAGGTCGGGTGCCGCCTTCAGCAGCTCTTCCAGAGTGCGCATGCCGGCCATGCCGTTGCCCACCAAAACCAGTTTCATGCGTGCCATTTGATTTCCTTTGGGCGAAAAAAAACGGCATCCGCCCTGTTAGGGAGCGGACGCCGTTGTCCAAGATCGCTTAAGCAAGTAAGCCTGACTCTTCAATAGCAATGCTTGTGCCAAGTTGAACTTGGCCAAATATCAACGACTTGCAGATTCAATGCAGCAAGGATTGCACCGGATTAGTGCGGTTCGCGGCAGCGATGCACCGCAAAAGCCAATGAGCCTTACCTGACGTCGGATGCGCTACTGCCTGACGAAGTCATCCAACATGGCTTTCATTTCCGCCTGCCAGGCTTCGATCATCAAACGCGCGGGCGCATCGGGAAACTCATGCAACCATGGGCCGAAGTCATCGCTCACCAGCGTGATTCCCGCTTCGTTCTTGATCAGCGTCAGGCGCAGCGGCAGCAGGTTGAGCAATCGCGGTTCTGCCTCTTCCGCCCAGCGCACTGCGGATTCACTGCCGATGAACAGGATGCGCATACCCGGATCTTCAAAGCCACGCTTGGTCAGCGCGGTGTCGATCGGCTGCATCTTGACCAGCACCAGTTCATGGTTGATAGCCGCCAACGCAACATCATCCATCGCCTGGCGCATGTCCACGGCTTTGCTGACGCTCAACGGCGCAGCTTGCGTCGACAGGCTCAGCATCAAGCCAAACGCAACAACAAAATGCTTTATCAGGCCTGGTTTCATAACGCCGCCTCGTCCAGGATATCCAGATAATCCTGTTTCAATTCCTGGCATACCTCACGCAGCGCCGGCATGCTCTGCGAGGTCCACGCCGGGTTGACCGCGATCAGATCAACGCCGCTTGATGTTTCCACCAGAGTAACGCGGCAAGGCAGCATCTGCGTCGCACGCGGGTCGATACGCAGCGCCCGATCCATCTTGGCGAAATTGCAAAAATAAACCAGCCGTACCGAGCGTACTTCTTCGGCATAAGGCACCAGCCGACTGTCGATGGACTGTTGCCGGACGAAGGTGTAGTTGTGATTGACGATGGCTTGGCTGAGCGCCGTTACCGCCTGATCAATATTCTTGCCTGGCGCGGTGGTGGTGAGAATCATCGGCTCGGCATCGGCATCGGCGCGATTCATGGCGACCGAATCGGCAGCGGCGATCGCCCCCGTCCAGAACAAGGCAAAGAGCAGAAACAGGGAATGAAAGCGATAAATCATGGAACCTCCTGTTCGGTTTGATTGAAGTCAGCCCGGATGTTTCATTTATGGAACCCCGGGGTTAGTTGATGACAACATGCTCTCACAGAGAAATTTCATCAAGCCGTGTGCAAGCATGCAGATTGATTATTGCGGCTTGAACGCAGCCCAAGCGCAACGACCCCACGCTTTTCGTTGCCGCAGACAAGGCGAATATGAAGAACAGAGTTCTGGCATAGTGCAGCGTTGATTCGGCATTCAATGGCGAAGGGATTGAATCTTTTTTCCTTGCGTTTCTTGGTCCCGATGCTTCATTTTTGAATCCAGCTCAAGCCCGCATGAAAGGAAACGAGCCATGAAATTTTCAGCCGCTAATGCCGCAGCAACCCTCGGCATACGGACCAAACTGATTCTGTTGTTCGTCTTGATCAAGGTCTTGCCGCTGATTTTGCTGGCCCTGCTGGCTTGGGAAAGTGTCACGCATCTGGGCAGCGGCCTGGCCGAACGCACCGACAGCCTGACCGGTGAAGTGCGCGATACCGTCGAGCAGATGGGGCAAACCTTCACCAAGGAGGCGGTGAAAGCGCTGGATGATCGCGCGCGTGAAGAGTTGGAGCGGTTGACCACCGATACCGCGCGCACCGTCGCCGATTTTCTCTATGACCGCGATCGCGACATTCTGCTTGCCGCGCAATTGGAGCCGAGTGAAGCGCAATACCGGCGTTTTGTCGCCAATCGAACCCGTAGCTTGACCGACATTGGCGAATGGAAACTGGCGGAGGATGGCAAACAATGGATATCGACTTCAGCCGCCAGCGATGCACCCAAACTGGCCACCCCGAGCAATCCCGAAAACAAGCAGGATTTCCATTCCCGGCCACCGGAAACCGTCCTGCGCACCTTGCCCCGGCCGCTGTATCACGAAATCACCTTCGTCGGACTGGATGGGCGCGAGCGATTCAAGATCTCGCAAACCGGCGTCTTGCCGAAAGATCTGCGCGATGTTTCGCGCAAAGAAAATACCTGGAGCAAGGCCGAAACCTATTTCGCCGAATTGAAAAAGCTGAAACCCGGCGAGATCTATGTATCCGATGTCATCGGGCCTTATGTGCCTTCACGCGTCATTGGCCCGGTAACACCGGATAAAGCCAACAGCCTGGGCATCGCCTTCGAGCCGGAAAAAGAAGCTTACGCCGGGCGCGAAAATCCCAAGGGCAAACGTTTCCAAGGCATCGTGCGCTGGGCGACGCCGGTCGTCCGCAACGGTGGCATTGTCGGTTATGTCACCCTGGCGCTGGACCACACCCATGTCATGAGTTTTACCGACAACCTGATGCCAACTGCCGCTCGCTATACCGCCATCTCCGACGCCACCAACGGCAACTATGCTTTCATCTGGGACTACCGGGATCGCAACATTGCGCATCCGCGCCACCACTCCATCGTTGGTTTTGACGCCAACAGCGGGGAATATGCCACGCCGTGGCTGGAAACCAGCCTATACGAAGGCTGGCAGAAAAGCGGCAAACCGCTGCGCGACTATCTGCGAGAAGTGCCGCCATTCGATCGGCAATCACGCGAAAAAACACCGGCCAAACCGCTGACCAAGGCGGGTCAACTCGGCCTTGACTGCCA
Organism: Betaproteobacteria bacterium; assembly: GCA_020049415.1. GTDB lineage: Bacteria > Pseudomonadota > Gammaproteobacteria > Burkholderiales > Thiobacillaceae > PFJX01. The sequence continues at coordinate 25,211 of JAIFKV010000213.1, read as the reverse complement.
GTATCTCAACTTCGCGCCGCAATGCCATGGCTGGCACGACTTGACCGAATATGGCGGCTCAGGTTCGTTCCTGATCTTGTGGACCGGCGTCTGGAAGCTCACCACTGCCGCAACCATTCCTTATCGCACCGGCCAATATGCGAATACACCGCGCGGCTTTGGCTACGTCACCATCGGCGCCAATGTCGACGACTTCCACAAACCGGCGCAGACCACGGCGGCGTTGATGGGCGAGAAGGTGGCTGAATTTGGCGAGCGCATGAAAGCGCAGCAAACCGGCTTGCGCAATCTGATCGAAGAATCCATGGGCCGCACCGCGTTTGGCCTGGTGACGACAACCCTGGTCATGGTGTTTCTGGTGGTGGTGATCGCGATCTGGCTGGCTTCGATGCTGACCCGCAGAATTACCGACGTCATCGCCGGCCTGGCACGGATCGAGGCGGGCCAGTTCGGCTTCCGCTTCAAGACCGAATCGAAGGATGAACTCGGCAAGCTGAGCGATTCCCTCAACACCATGGCGAACAGCGTCGAGGAATCATTCAAACGGCTGGATGAAGCGCGTCACCAAGCCGAGGAAAACAGCCGTATGAAGAGCGATTTTGTCGCCAGCATGTCGCATGAATTACGCACACCGCTGAACGGCATCCTCGGATTTGCCGAAATGATCCGGGATGATGCCGACAACGAAGAAACTCGCGACTACGCCGATACCATCTTCCAGAGCGGCCAGCATTTGCTGTCGCTGGTGAATGATGTGCTCGACATCGCCAAGATCGAGTCCGGCAACATGGTGCTGGAGTCGACTTCATTCGCGCTGTCGCCGCTGCTGTTGGAAATGGCCAATCTGCATCGCGCCACCGCGCAGCAGAAGGGGCTGCAACTGACGGCAGAACTCGCTCCCGACCTGCCGGAAACGATCACCGCCGACCCCATGCGTTTGCGCCAGGTGATACACAACCTGATGAGCAACGCAGTGAAATTTACCCAGCACGGCGAAATTCGCTTATCGGCCAAGCGGGCGAACGATCGGCTCATCATCGGCGTGCGAGATACCGGTCCCGGCATTGCACCAGAAGCGCAGGCGATGGTATTCGAGCGTTTTCGCCAGGCGGATGATTTCATCTCGCGCGAACATGGCGGTACCGGCCTCGGCTTGACCTTGGCGAAGGAATTCCTGACTTTGATGGGCGGTACGATCCGGCTGCAGTCCGAACTCGGGCACGGCACTTACTTCGAGTTCTCGCTTCCCTTGATCAGTCCGGCAGCACCGCTTGCAGGTTCTGCATCGTGATCGGTTTGATCAGAACACTATCGAAACCGGTATCGATGAAGCGCTGTATTTCGGACTCCATCGCATGCGCCGTGTAAGCAATCAGCCGCAGCCCGGCGAGAGCGGGATTGGCGCGGATGCGTCGGCAGACCTCCTCGCCGTCCATGCCGGGCATGCGAATGTCGAGCAGCACGCCATCGAAATCTTCGGTCGTCAGCCGTTCCAGCGCCGCCGTGCCAGAGTCGACTTCGCTCGCCGTCCAACCGCGCTTCTTCAGCAACGCCAAGGCGAGTTTTCGATTGATGGCGTTGTCGTCAACTACAAGGATGCGTTTCATGAGGATGAAAGTGCGAAGCGCATGGAAAATTTAACAAGGTCGATTTATACATCAGAATACTTCGGCCTCCACAGGGTTTGGGCGGGAGAGTGACATGATGCGGTTTGATGCCTTCTGGCCAAAGACACTCAGGGCCCGACTGCTTTGGGCATTGATTCCGGTGGTCGGGTTATCGATTATCGGAATGGGTTACTTTTTGACGCTGGGTGGCGAGCAAGCCATTCTGGCGGAAAAGCGCCAGCATCTGTTGGGCGCAACTCAACTGCTGCTTGGTCGGCTGCAAAAACAGGGAGGCTATCGACTGTTGCTCTCCGGCGAAGCCGCGTCAGCGCACAACCGGCAAGCCCAAATCAATGCGCTGAATGCCGTGCTGGCGCCCTATACCGATGAAGTCGCGGCCGCGTTTCCAGGCATTGGGGTGGGTTATTACCATCGCCAGCTCGATGCCATTCTGACTTATGGTCCCAGCGCCGAGTATGCTGCCAAAGTCGGCGTGTCGATCGCGCCCGAGCATCCTGGGCGCAAGGTGATGCAGACCGGGGTTGCCGCCGTCGAAAGCGGCTTGCTGGTGCGCGGCAACATTCTGAATGCGATGACGCCGATCCGTGAAAATGGCCATGTAGTCGGTTATATCTGGGCCAATCAGTTGCTCGACGTGATCGATGCGGAAGTGCGGCGCATGCGTTACATGGTCTATGCCTTCAGCGGCTTGATGATGCTGGCGGGTGTGCTGCTGGTGGTTATCGTAGCCACCCGGCTGACGCGTGATGTCGCCACCATCAAGCAAGGTTTGGGGCGCATCGGCGCTGATTTGACCCACCGGATTCAGGCCCTGAGAGGCGAAACCGGCGATATCGCGAGCGCCATCAACGGCCTGGCCGCTTCACTGGAAAGTGCGCGCAATGATGAACGGCATGCGGCGGAGATTGCGCTGCGGCAAAGTGAAGGCACTTTGCGCGCCGCCATTGACGCCATTGATGAAGCCTTTGTTATTTATGACGAAAACGACAAATTGCTGTTCTGCAATGATCGTTACCGCGAGGTCTTTCCACTGACCGCGGATCTGATGCGGCCCGGGCAAAGCTTCGAAGCCATTGCGCGCGCCAGCGTTACGCGGGGCGAATATCCCGAGGCGCGTGGTCGAGAAGACGATTGGGTGGCGGAAGCGGTGCGCCAGCATCAAGCCGGCATTGGCGCCAGGGAAGTGATGACCGCTGCCGGACGCTGGCTGCGCATCATCGATCGGCATACGCCGAGCGGACACAGCGTCGGTTTTCGCGTCGATATTACCGATCTGCACCAGGCCTTGGCGGCGGCGGAAGAGGCGAATCTGGCCAAGAGCATGTTCCTGGCCAATATGTCGCACGAGATTCGCACCCCGATGAACGGCATCCTCGGCATGACCGAACTCCTGCTGACCACCCGGTTGGATGCTGAACAGCGAGATTACGCGGAGACCACCAGGCAGAGCACGCATGCGCTGCTGAGTATCATCAACGACATTCTCGACTTTTCGAAAATCGAAGCCGGCAAGCTGGATATTGAAATCCTCGATTTCGACCTGCGCATATTGCTCGACGAAGTGGGCGCATTGATTGCGCTGCGAGCGGAAGAAAAGGGCATCGAGTACATCGGCCTGGCGGCAGCCGACGTGCCCTCCAGGTTGCGGGGCGATCCCGGACGATTGCGCCAGATTCTGCTCAACATCATCGGTAACGCCATCAAATTTACCAGCAAGGGCGATGTCGTCGTCAGTGTCGGGCTGGTACATGCAGCGCCGGCGTTGCAATTGCGTTTCGAAATCCGCGACAGCGGCATCGGCATTTCACCGGAAGCCCAGGAAAAACTGTTTTCGCCCTTTACCCAAGCCGACAGTTCGACCACGCGCCGTTATGGCGGCACCGGTCTGGGGCTGTCGATCTGCAAGCGCTTGGTCGAACTGATGGGCGGCGAAATCGGCGTCTCCAGCATCCCGGACGTTGGCTCAACCTTCTGGTTCGTGCTGCCGTTTGCGCAACAAGCAACCGAATCGGTGCAGAGAGAGGCGCCGTCGACGGTATTGCTCGGCAAGCGCGTGCTGGTGGTGGACGACAACGCGACCAACCTGCGCTTGCTGACGATGCTGCTGCAAAGCTGGGACTGCACCTACGCCACCGCGTCGAGCGGAGAAGCCGCGTTATCGCTGCTGGCCGAAGCGCCGGCAGGGCGGCGTTTCGATGCCGCCATCATCGACATGCAGATGCCGGCAATGTCCGGCGAGGAACTCGGTCAACGTATCAAGGCTGATCCGGCCCAGGCTGAGTTGCCGATGATCCTGCTGACCTCGGTCGGCATGCGCGGCGATGCCGCGCGCATGCAGGCCGCCGGCTTTGCCGCTTACCTGCCCAAACCGGTGCGCGCCGATTTGCTGCAACGTACTCTGCGGGTGTTGTTCGGCGCCAGTCCGGGCGAAGCGCCGATGTTGATTACCCAGCATCATTTGCGCGAAGTCGAACGCCATGGCCGCATTCTGCTGGTTGAAGACAACCTGATTAATCAGAAACTGGCCAGCATCCTGCTGCAACGCCTGGGCCATGACATCGACTTGGCCGAACATGGCGAAGCCGCTCTGAACGCACTCGCCAGCAAAGACTACGACCTGGTTTTGATGGACTGCCGAATGCCGGTGATGGATGGCTTTACCGCCACCCGGATGATTCGCACCGGCGCGGCGAAGGTGCGCAATGCGCAGATTCCGATCATCGCAATGACAGCGGACGCGATGGAGGGCGATCGCGAACGGGTGTTGGAGGTCGGCATGGACGATTACCTGACCAAGCCGATCGATGCGCAAAAGTTGGCGGAAACCATATCGCATTGGCTGGCCGAGCGGTCAGACGCTGCGGCAAACCTGCGGCCTGAAGCTTTTGTCAATCAGCCAGACGAAGGCAGCGCTCGACCCGAGCCACAGCACCTGTTTGATGCCGCCCAAATGATCGAACAACTTGGCGGCGACATCGAACTGTCATGCGAAATGCTGCCAGAAATTATTCAATCGCTGTTCGACGAGACGGAAACGCTGCTCAGCGGCCTGAATCTGGCGGATGCCGAAGTCGTTGCCCGCGCCGCGCATACCGCCAAGAGTCTGGCCGGCAGCGCAGGTTGCCGAGTAGCCGTCGAGCACGCGCGCAGTCTGGAAAGCGCGGCGCGGAATGGCGACCTGGAACAGGTTCGACAACTGTTGCCGGAGTGGAAACTTGCACTGGAGAAATTGCGCGAGGAGACGCAAAGCTGGCTGTCTGAGCAGGCTATCGGCGCCGACGTCTCAGGCAAGGCATAACCGAATCGTAGTCCGGATGCCGCTAGCGGAATCCGGGGGGCGCGCGTCAAGCAACCGCGATCACAGGGCGATCAACAAGCGTTCAATCAAGAACACCAGCATCAGCAACGCCACCAAAGCCAGGCCGGCTTTCAGACCAAGCCCGGCGAAGCGCAGCCAGCGAGGGTCGTGGCTGATTGCGTAGCCGAGCAGACTGATCACCATCACCATCGCGATCAGGATCAAAAACAAACGCATCGCCAGCATCAGACCGCCTGTGGGTAAAGGTTGCGCAAGGCTTGCGGGGTCTTGGCGGCGGAATCGAATGTCGCCCATTCCCAGGCGCTGGCATCTTCGGTCAGCGCCCGCAGCAAACGGTTGTTAAGGCCGTGGCCGGACTTGTAAGCGGAAAACGCCCCCAGAATGGGATGACCGGTCAGGTAGAGATCGCCGACCGCATCGAGCACCTTGTGTTTGACGAACTCGTCGGCATAGCGCAGCCCATCGCTGTTGAGGACGCGGAATTCGTCCATGACGATGGCGTTATCCAGCGTACCGCCGAGCGCCAGACCATGGCTGCGCAGATACTCCACTTCATTCATGAAGCCGAAGGTGCGCGCCCGGCTGACCTCGGTTACATAAGACTGGCGGCTCAGATCGATGTGCATTTCCTTCGCCGACTGGCGAAAAACCGGGTGATCAAAGTCGATGCTGAACGACAGCGTACAGCCCTCATGCGGCGCAAATTGCGCCCACTTGAAGCCATCTCCACTGCCCTCCTCGATGCGCACCGTCTTCAGCACCCGGATGAAGCGCTTGGGCGCATCCAGGGTTTCGATGCCAGCGGTTTGCAGCAGATAAACCCAGGGCGCGGCGGAGCCATCCAGAATGGGAACTTCCGGACCATCGATGTCGATAAATACGTTATCGACGCCAAGTCCGGCAAGCGCGGACATCAAATGTTCAACTGTGGCGACTTTGGCGCCATTGCCTTCCAGCGCCGAACACAATCGGGTATCGGTGACACGTTCCGGCGCAACAATAAAGTCGGCTTGTCCGGGCAGGTCGATGCGACGGATCACAATGCCGGTTTCCGCTGGCGCCGGCCGCAGCGTCAAATTGACTCGCGCGCCGGTATGTAATCCGACGCCCGCCGCACGGACGGCGGTTTTGACGGTGCGTTGTCCGATCATCCTGAACAACTCCTTGGTTGAACGCGGGGAAACGCGGTTGTGGCAGCAACAGTCACGCGGATTGCGCCGTTGACGACGCTCACCTTTCGCGGCAGTCCGCGACGCGCCCGAGTGCATTCAACAACGTATTCAGAATTCATGGCTGTTGTATTTGGTAAATCAATAAGTCATTCAATCTTGAAACCTCAGTTGACCGGAGCGTAGGTGCGAATTTATTCGCACAATCAACCGCTTGCGGGCGAATAAATTTGCCCCTGCACATGTAACGCAACCGTTTGATATTTGACAACATTCACCGTCAACAGCGGATTTTGGATGCAACAATATGCCAACTCTGCCTCACTTTAAAAAGACAACCCCAGACGGAAAGGAGGGCAAGCCGCCCGGGGTTCGTTTTCCCTGTCGACATGGCATCGGCGCCGTGCCGGCGGAAAAACGCCTTACCCGATCAATCCGCCTGCTTGCGCAGGAAAGCCGGAATATCCAGGGTTTCGATACCCGAGCTTTGCGCCATCTCCACCGCCGCCTGATTACGCCGGGTGCGGATGGTGGTCGGGCTGTCGTAATCCCGGCTTGGATCATAGCCGCCACTGTAGCCGGTGGGACCGTCGGTACCGGTCATCAACGGCGCTTGCAGCGGCTCGACCATCCGGATCACCGGCTTGGTTGCGCGGACAGGATTGCCCAGACCGGTGGCGACCATGGTCACGCGCAGGGTGGAACCCATCGCCTCATCGAACGACGTTCCGACAATCACCGTCGCTTCTTCGGCGGCGAAGCTCTGAATGGTATTCATCACTTCGTAGTATTCCTCGATGGTCAGGCTGTCATCGGAGGTGATGTTGACCAGCACGCCGCGCGCGCCCTTGAGGTCGACATTTTCCAGCAACGGGCTGGCGACCGCCGCTTCGGCGGCATCGCGGGCGCGATTTTCACCGGAGGCATCGGCGGAACCCATCATCGCCATGCCGATCTCGCCCATCACCGTCTTCACATCGGCGAAGTCGACGTTGATCATGCCCGGCTTGCTGATGATTTCAGAGATACCGGAGACCGCGTTGTGCAGCACGTCATTCGCGGCAATGAACGCATCGGTCAGCTTGGACCCCGGGCCGAGGACAGTGATCAGCTTTTCATTCGGAATCACGATAAGACTATCGACATGCTCGGACAGCGACTTCAGGCCAGCCTCGGCGGAACGCATGCGCTTGCCTTCAAAAATGAACGGCTTGGTCACCACCGCTACCGCCAGAATGCCCAGATCCTTGGCCACTTCAGCAACGACCGGCGCGGCGCCAGTGCCAGTGCCACCGCCCATGCCGGCGGCGATGAACAGCATATCGGCACCGTCGATCAGTTCGGCGATACGCTCGCGATCTTCCAGCGCCGCCTCGCGGCCGACTTCCCATTTACCGCCAGCGCCGAGGCCCTTGGTGGCGGAATTGCCGATCTGCAATTGAATGCTGGCCTTGTTGCGCCGCAACGCCTGCGCATCGGTGTTGATGGTGATGAATTCAACCCCGGTCATGCCGCGATTGATCATGTGATCGACTGCGTTACCGCCGCAGCCGCCGACACCGATGACCTTGATCACGGCGTCCTGGCTTTGCATCTCTTCCAGTTCAAAAAGCATCTTAAATCCCTCCTTCAGTTACACACGTAGCGCCAAAAAACACCGAGCCCGCCCCGGTATTCGAAAAACCTAAAAATTCTGTTTGAACCATGACTTCATCTTCTCCATGACCTGGCCAAAACCCGCGCCTTGAGCGCGTGCGGCCTGGTCGAGATCATGTTTTTCCAGACCCGCCAGGAGCAGGCCGACACTGGTGGCGAAGCGCGGGTTGCGCACGCGCTCGGAAAAACCGCCAACGTATTCAGGCACCCCGATACGCACCGGCATGTGAAAAACCTCTTCCGCCAGCTCGACCATGCCATGCATCAGGCTGGCGCCACCGGTGAGCACCAGGCCGGATGAAATCTGTTCCTCGAAGCCGCTGCGCCGCAGTTCCGCCTGTACCAGGCTGTACAACTCCTCGACGCGCGGCTCGATCACTTCCGACAGCAATTGCTTCGAGAGCATGCGCGGACCGCGTTCGCCGATTCCCGGCACCTCGATCATTTCCTTTGGATCGGCCAACTGACGCAGCGCGATGCCGTGCTGGATCTTCAGATCTTCAGCTTCACGCGTCGGCGTGCGCAGGGTCTGCGCGATATCGTTGGTAATCTGGTCGCCGGCGATGGGAATCACCGCCACATGCTGAATCGCGCCGCGCGTGAACACCGCGATATCGGTGGTGCCGCCGCCGATATCGACGATGCAGACGCCGAGGTCCTTTTCATCGTCGTTCAATACGGCATGGCTGGAGGCCAGCGGCTGCAGCACCAGGTCGCGTACCTCCAGGCCGCAGCGACGCACGCACTTGACGATGTTCTGCGCCGCCGAGACCGCGCCGGTAACAATATGCACCTTCACTTCCAGGCGTACACCGGACATCCCGAGCGGCTCACGCACACCGTCCTGGCCGTCGATGATGAATTCCTGCGGCAACACGTGCAGCACCTGTTGATCGGCAGGAATATTGAGTGCGCGGGCGATGCCGATGACCTGGTCGACATCGGCCTGCGACACTTCGCGGTCGCGTATCGGCAGCATGCCGCTGGAGTTTTGCGCCTTGATATGGCTGCCGGCAATACCGGTGTAAACCTGCGTAATCTTGCAATTGGCCATCAACTCGGCCTCTTCCAGCGCGCGCTGGATCGCCGAGACGGTCGCCTCGATATTGACCACCACCCCTTTCTTCAGCCCGCGTGACGGGGCCTGGCCCATGCCGATGATGTTGATACCACCCTCCGGCAAGGCCTCGCCCACCAGCGCGACGATCTTCGCCGTGCCAATATCCAGGCCGACAATCAAGTCTTTGCTTTCAGTCATTTTTTTCATCTTTTTTCATGCCGGTTTGGCGTGCTTGGTTTCAACTTTCGGATTCGCCGACCGCAGCGGCTCCCCCGCGAATCCATTCGGATAACGCATATCGACACGTTGCAGCGGCCCCACCGCCGCTACCGCTTGCGGATAGAAGCGGGCAAAGCGGTCGAGGCGCTCGGTCAAGCGCTCGCGCCCGAGTTCGACACTGATCGCGTTGTCGCCGATCTGGGCGCCCCCCAGGCGGACGCGCCACGACAAACGCGCGCTGACCACGATCTGCTCGATATTCGCCCCCATCGGCTTGACCACCTTGGCAAATTCGCCATAGCGGCGGGCGACCTCACGCTCCATCCCTTCCGGTGCATACATCCGCGGCAGGCCGGTCCATGGCGTCACTTGAAATAACGCACCGTAGGTATCAAGTGTGGCGCGGTCGTTCCAGGCGGCGGCGGCGCGATGCTCGCTCAGCTCGATCACCAGCCGGCCGGGCCAGAGACGGCGGATCTGCGCCTGGCGCACCCACGGCAAGCGGTCGAACTGACCATGCAGATCTTTCAGATCCATCGAGAAAAAGCCGCCGGCAAGCTTGCTCGACAAGGCGCGCGCGGCAATTTGGGTATCCGCATGATCAGCCCCGATCACCGTCACTTGGCGGAACGGAAACAGGTTCTCCAGCGTCGCCCGGCCAATCACCCAGAACGCGAACAACAGCGTCGCCAGCAGCACCAGACGGCTGATGCGATTGAGGGCGTCGGGGTTATCCCACATCACACATCTCCAGAATCTTCACGCACAGATCGGCGAATTCAAGCCCGGCGACACGCGCCGCCATCGGCGCCAGGCTGTGGCTGGTCATGCCGGGCGCGGTATTGGCTTCAAGCAGATACGGCACGGCGTTGGCATCGAGCAGGAAATCGACCCGCCCCCAGCCGCGACATCCCAGCGCCTGATAGCCTTGCAAGGCGAGTTCACGCATCCGCGCCTCTTCCGCCGCGGACAAACCGCTCGGACACAGATAGCGGGTGTCATCGCGGAAATATTTGGCGTCGTAATCGTAGAACTCGGTCGTCGGCACAATACGGATCGACGGCAGCGCGTAGGCTGCATCGCCCTCGCCAAGGATGGAAACGGTGAATTCGCCGCCGCTCAGCGCCCGCTCCGCCAGCACCAGGCTGTCGTGTCTGGCGGCTTCGGCGTAAGCCGCCGGCAGTTCAGCGGCGGTTTTTACTTTGACGATGCCGATGCTGGAACCCTCGCGCGCCGGTTTTACAAACAATGGCAAACCCAGCTCTTCGATGACGGCATCGAAATCTCCCGTCGCCGTCAGCAGGGCGTAATCCGGTATTGGCAAGCCGAGCGCCTGCCACACCAGTTTGCTGCGCCATTTGTCCATCGCCAGCGCGGAGGCCAATACGCCGCTGCCGGTAAAGGGCAGATTCATCAGCGTCAGCGCGCCTTGCAGCGTGCCGTCCTCGCCACCGCGTCCATGCAGCGCGATAAACACGCGATTGAAACCCTCGCTTTGCAGATCGGCCAGCGGGCGACAGGCCGGGTCAAAGGCGTGCGCATCGACGCCGCGCGACAGCAGCGCCGCCAGCACCGCCGCGCCACTTTTGAGCGAGACTTCGCGCTCGGCCGAAGTGCCGCCGAACATCACCGCGACCTTGCCGAATCGGTTCATCGTTTTTCCCCCAGAATTCGAACTTCGCGTTGCAGTTTGACGCCGAATTTTTCCTCGACCCGCGCCTCGGCCGCGTTGATCAGGCCCTCGATGTCGCTGGCCTTGGCGCCGCCCAGATTGACGATGAAATTGGCGTGCTTTTCCGATATCTGAGCGCCACCGAGTTTTTCCCCCTTCATGCCGCACGCCTCGATCAATCGCGCCGCGAAATCGCCGGGCGGATTGCGGAATACCGAACCGGCGTTGGGCAGGTTGAGCGGCTGGCTGGCGATGCGTTTTTCCAGCAACTGTTTGATATCGAGACGCGACTTTGCACCATCGCCGCGCGGCAACATGAACCATGCGCCGACGAACCATTCGTTACAGGTGGCGGCGAGTTCACGCCCCAATTCGACATCGGGCTCGACGTGACGGTAACCAACCCGGTATTCCTTTGGTGAACGGCGATGGACGTCGCCGCAGCGGTTGACGGTCAACACCTGCGACACGAACTCCCAGGTTTCATGACCGTAACAGCCAGCGTTCATCGCCAGCGCGCCGCCGATGGTGCCGGGGACGCCGGCCAGAAATTCCGCCCCAACCAGATTGTGGTTGGCGGCGAAGCGCGCCAGTTTCGGGCTGGCGACACCGGCTTCGGCAAAGATCACCCCGTAGGGGCTGCTCGCCTCGCTGCCATTGGTGCGTCGCTGTTCCAATTTGATATGGCGCAATCCGCTGTGCAGATGGATCACGGTGCCGCGCAGGCCGCTGTCGCGCACCAGCAAATTACTGCCCAGGCCGATGAAATAAATCGGCTCGGCTTTTTCCAGTGTCTTCAAGAAACCACATAAATCATCCAGATCGGTTGGCGTGTACAAGCGATCCGCCTGGCCGCCGGCGCGCCAACTGGTAAATCGGCTCATCTCGGCATGGTGCAGCAACTCGCCGCGCGGGCCGGGCGCCTTGGCGGACGTGTCGACGTGTTCGGCAAGCATCATGCGGAGACTCCCGTCGGGTTGGTTTGTACGCCCAGCGCCGCCAGCCGCACGGGCACCTGTCCGATGGAGCCGGCGCCCATGCATAGCACGACGTCGCCATCCTTGATGAATTCGGCCAACTCGACGGGCATGTCGTTGATGTCGGCGACGAATACCGGTTCAACCTTGCCGGCGACGCGCACCGCGCGCGCCAGACTGCGACCATCGGCGGCGACGATAGGCTGTTCGCTGGCGGCGTAAACCTCGCTCAACAGTACGGCGTCGGCCAGTGACAGCACTTGCACGAAATCCTCGAACAAATCGCGTGTACGCGTGTAGCGATGCGGCTGGAACGCCAGCACCAGCCGGCGGCCGGGGAACGCGCCACGCGCGGCGCTGAGGGTGGCGCGCATTTCCACCGGGTGATGGCCGTAGTCGTCGATCAAAGTGAAGGTGCGCTGGCCGGCAAGTTGAATCTCGCCATACCGCTGGAAGCGCCGGCCGACGCCGCTGAAGCCGGCCAGCGCGGTTTGCACGGCAGCATCCGGCACCTGCAATTCCCAGGCGATGGCAATGGCGGCGAGCGCATTCAAGACGTTGTGCAAGCCGGGCAGATTGAGGGTGACATCGATCGGTGAGCGCACGCCGTTACGCAGCGCGGTGAACTTCATGCAGCCGTTTTCAGCGCGAATATTCACTGCCTGAATCAAGCAGTCGTCGGTGGTGCCATAGGTCATCACCGGCTTGGTGATGCGCGGCAGCAGCGCGCGTACATTCGGGTCGTCGGCGCAGACCACCGCCATGCCCCAGAACGGCAACCGATGCAGGAATTCGACGAACGCCGATTTCAGTTTCTCGAAGTCATGACCATAGGTTTCCATATGATCGGCGTCGATATTGGTGACCACCGACAACACTGGCGACAAGTGCAGGAAAGAGGCATCGGATTCATCGGCTTCGGCCACCAGCCATTCCCCCTGGCCCAACCGTGCATTAGCCCCGGCGGCCAGCAATTTACCGCCGATGACAAAAGTCGGGTCCAGGCCGGCTTCGTTCAACACACTGGCGATCAAACTGGTGGTGGTGGTCTTGCCGTGGGTGCCGGCAATGGCGATACCCTGTTTGAAGCGCATCAACTCGGCCAGCATCATGGCGCGGGCCACCACTGGAATATGCTTTTCGCGCGCCGCGACCACTTCCGGGTTGTCTTCCTTGATCGCGCTGGAGATCACCAGCACATCGGTATCGGCGATGTTTTCGGCGGCATGACCCAGGAAAACGCGCGCGCCCATGCCGGTCAGGCGCTGGGTGACGGCGTTATTGGCGGCGTCGCTGCCGGATACCTGATATCCCAGGTTGAGCAGGACTTCAGCGATGCCGCTCATGCCAGCACCACCAATGCCGACAAAATGGATGCGACGGACTTTATGTTTCATTTGGCAGCCTCTGCTCGCGAGTCTTGAAAGGTTTTATCTGCATGCCGCATCATTTCGCCAACCCCTTGACGATTTCCACCACCCGGGTTGTGGCATCAGGCTTGGCGAGTGCGCGCGCCTTGTTGGCGCGGACCAGCAGTTCGCTTCGTTGCAAACCGGCCAGCCACTGCGCCAGATCGTCCGCATCGAGGCTGTCTTGCGGCATCAGCCAGGCCGCGCCGGCATCCGACAGAAAGCGGGCGTTGGCGCTCTGATGGTCGTCCACCGCAAACGGGAAGGGGACCAACAGCGCGGCGCAGCCGGCGGCGGCAACTTCCGCCACCGTCAGCGCGCCAGCGCGGCAGATCACCACATCGGCCCAGGTATAAGCCTCGGCCATGTCGGTGATGAAGGTCAGGCAATCGGCCTCGACGCCACTGGCGGCGTAATTGGCTTTCAGCGCGTCCAGATGTTTCGCGCCGGATTGATGACGCACCTCAGGGCGTTGCGTCGCATCCAGCTTGGCCAGCGCTTGCGGAATCAGGCTATTCAGCGCCTGAGCGCCAAGACTGCCGCCGACCACCAACAAACGCAACGGACCGGATCGATTGGCAAACCGAGTGGCGGGATCGGGCAGAGCGGCGATCTCCGGCCGCACCGGATTGCCGACCCATGCACTGTCGACCTTGCCGCACGGCAAGGGCTTGTCGTTAGCGTTGCCGAAAGCAGCCGGTAAACCGAGCAGAACGCGATCCGCCAGGCAGGCGAGCAGGCGATTGGTCAAGCCGGCGATGGCGTTCTGCTCGTGTATGACCAGCGGCTTGCCGAGCAAGCTGGCCATCATGCCGCCGGGAAAGGCGACGTAACCCCCCAGCCCGAGCGCCACATCCGGCCGCTCGCGGAAGATCGCGCGCGCCGCTTGCCAGAATGCGGTGAGCAGGTTGAACGGCAACAGCAACTTGGTCAGCAGGCTCTTGCCGCGCACACCGGCCACCCGAACCCAGGCCATCTCGAAACCCTTTTCAACCGCGAGTTTCGCCTCCATGCCGGCGCGAGTGCCCAGCCAGACCACGCGCCAGCCTTCATCGCGCAGCGCTTCCGCCACCGCCAGCGCCGGCATGACATGGCCGCCAGTGCCGCCAGCCATGATCAGGAGGGTGTGTTTGGGAGTCATGATTGCACGCTCATGCTCATGCCGAACGCCGAATGCGCAAACCGACAGCGCCACCAGCAACGCCGCTACCCTTCATCAGGCAGCGATTTTCAAAGTCGACCCGCAACAGAATCGCCAAAGCCAGACAGTTGGCGACGATGCCGGAGCCGCCATAGCTCATCAGTGGCAGGGTAAGGCCCTTGGTTGGCAGCAACCCCAGATTGACGCCCATGTTGATGAATGCCTGAAACCCGATCCAGACGCCAATTCCCTGCGCCACCAGAGCGGCGTAGTTACGCCCCATCAGACCGGCCTGCCAGCCGATCGAAAACGCGCGCCAGGTCAACCAGGCGAACAGACCGATGACGGCGATGACGCCGATCAAACCGAGTTCTTCGCCGGTCACCGCGAACAGGAAGTCGGTATAGGCCTCGGGCAGGTAGAACAGTTTTTCGATGCTGTCGCCCAGACCCACGCCGGTCAATTCGCCACTACCCAGGGCGATCAGCGCGTGCGAGAGTTGATAGCCCGCGCCGTAAGGATCGGACCAGGGATTGAGATAACTGGTGACGCGGGCGAGACGGTAAGGCGACAGCACCACCATCAAGACAAAACCGGCCCCCAGCAACAGGATGAGACCGGCGAACAGGCGCGCGTTCAAGCCGCCCAGAAAAAGCACCGCCAAGGCAATGAAAACGATCACCACAAAAGCGCCGAAATCAGGTTCAAGCAGCAGCAGACTGCCGAGGAAAAGCATCACCAGCAACATCGGCAGAAAGCCTTTTTTCAGACTTTGCATGTGCGCCGCACGCCGCACCGTGTAATCGGCGGCATAGAGAATGGTGGCCAGCTTCATCAACTCCGAAGGCTGGAAATTGCCCAGCGGACCCAGCGGAATCCAGCGCCGACTACCGTTGACTTCGCGGCCGATGAATGGAATCAGCACCACCAGCAATGCCGCCGCGCCGATGGCGAATAGCCAGGGCGCGAGTTTTTGCCAGACATCGATGGGAACCTGCAAGGCGGCGTAACCCGCACCCAAACCGATGGCCAGGTAAATGGCATGCCGGAGCAGATAAAAAGTCGATTGGTTGGCGGCCGACCTGGCTTCGGCGGTGGCGATGGAAGCGGAATAAACCATCACCATGCCGAGCATCAGCAAACTCAATGTAACGAACACCAGACCCCAGTCATAAGGCGTCAGTCCGGTACGTTTGAGGGCCGGGTTATGAAACATCTTCGGCCCCGTTTTTAAGCCGCTCTACCGCCGCGATGAAAACCTCGGCCCGGTGCGCGTAATTGCGGAACATGTCCCAACTGGCGCAGGCCGGGGAAAGCAGAATGGCGTCACCGGGCTGTGACAGCTCGAACGCCAGACGCACCGCTGCCGCCATGTCCGCAGCCCGATGCACCGGGCAGGCGTCGCCAATCACGGCGGCGATCAGCGGCCCGTCGCGACCGATCTGCACCACGCAGCGGGCGTTTTTCACCGCTTCATGCAGGGGTGAAAAGTCCTGCCCCTTGCCATCTCCGCCGGCTATCAATACGACCGGAACAGTGAATCCCGACAACGCGGCGGCGGTAGCGCCGACATTGGTGCCTTTCGAATCGTCGTAAAAGACGCGCCCATCGATCTCGGTGACTCGCTGAACCCGATGCGGCAAGCCTTCGAATGTTTTCAGCGCCGGGACCAGCCCATCGTAGGGCAGGCCGATGGCGCGGCATAAAGCCAGCGCGGCCAGCGCGTTGGCGGCATTGTGCAAACCGGCGACAGGCAGCTTGTCGACCGGCAACAGCGCCTCCTCGCCCTCCGCCAGCCAGAGCCGATCTTTGCGCCGCGTCAGGCCGAAATTGCCCGGGGCATCGACGGCGTTGGCGATGCTGAAAGTGGCCAGCCTCAAATCGGGGCGCGCCATGGCCATGACGCGCGGGTCATCCTGGTTCAGCACCTGCACACACGCGGTTTGCCCTGGCACGCCGAATATCCGCGCCTTGGCCGCCGCGTAATCGTCAAGACCGCTGTAACGGTCCATATGATCCTGCGAGATATTGAGCACAGTGGCGGCGTCCGGCTGCAGGCTGGCGGTGGTCTCCAACTGGAAACTCGACAATTCCAGCACCCAGACATCCGGGTCCTGATTCTTCGCCCCTGTTCTTGTCACGCCGGATGCGTCAAGCGGCAGAGCCGCTAACGACTCCGCTGTACCTGCAAGAGGCACGCCGGATTCGTAAAGCGGCAGAGCCGCTAACGACTCCGCTGTCTCGCGGTTATCCAGCGCATCCAGCACCGGCAGGCCGATGTTGCCGGCAACGACGGTGTCAAGACCAACCGCCGCGCAGAGGTGACCGACCAGGCTGGTGACCGTGCTCTTGCCGTTGGAGCCGGTAATGGCGATCACCTTTGCCGAGCTGTTCTTGATCGCGCGGGCGAAAAGTTCGACATCGCCGGCGACATCCTTGCCGGCTTGGATCGCGCGCTGAATCTCCGGCGTCGACAGCGCCACGCCGGGGCTGACCACGACGAGGTCGGCCCAGTCGAAATCGGCATCCTTGAAGCCGCCCAGGCTGAGCGGCACTTCCGGAAAGGCTTCGCGCAGATGATGTGCATGCGGCGGATCTTCGCGGCTATCGGTGCCACACACCGTGGCGTCGTGTTCAAGCAGCCAGCGCACGCAGGACGCACCGGTGTCGCCGAGGCCGACGACCAGGGCCTTGATGCCGGAAAAGTTGGATGACCGCATGTTCATCTTCGGCTCACCTCAACTTCAGCGAAGCCAGCCCGATGAGCACCAGCATCATCGAGATGATCCAGAAGCGCACGACAACCTGGGTTTCCTTCCACCCCTTCTTCTCGAAGTGGTGGTGAATCGGCGCCATCAGAAACACGCGTTTGCCGCGCAGCTTGTACGAACCAACCTGCACCATTACCGAGATGGCTTCGGCGACGAAGACGCCGCCCATGATGAACAGCACGATTTCCTGCCGCACGATCACCGCCACCACACCCAGCCCGGCACCCAGCGCCAGCGCGCCGACATCGCCCATGAAGACTTCCGCCGGATAGGCGTTGAACCAGAGAAAGGCCAGCCCGGCGCCGACCAATGCGGCGCAGAACACCACCAGTTCGCCCGCGCCGGGAATGTGCGGCAAGCCAAGATATTTGGAAAACACGGCATGGCCGGCGACATAAGCGAAGATGGCCAACGCGCCAGCCACCATGACGGTGGGCAGAATGGCCAGGCCATCGGCGCCATCGGTCAGATTCACCGCGTTGCTGGTGCCGACGATGACGAAGTAAGCCAGCACGACAAAACCGGTAACGCCGAGCGGCATGATGATGTGCTTGAAGAAAGGCACGATCAGTTCAGTCTGCGCCGGCAGATGCGCCGACCAGGCCAGCCAGGCCGCAATCAGCGCGGCGATGACGGACTGCCAGAAATATTTCCAGCGCGAAGCGAGGCCGCGCGGGTTTTTCTTCACCACTTTCAGCCAGTCATCAACCCAGCCGATGACGCCAAAGCCAACCAGGGTCAGCAGAGAAATCCAGACATAACGATTGGTCAGATCAGCCCATAACAAGGTGGTGATAATGACCGCCGCCAGAATCAGCGCGCCGCCCATGGTCGGCGTGCCAGCCTTGACCAGGTGCGTTTGCGGACCGTCGTCGCGCACTGGCTGACCAACTTTCAGTTCGGTCAGCTTGCGGATCATCCACGGGCCGACGATGAAGGAAATCAGCAACGCGGTGAGCGCGGCCAACACGCCGCGCAGCGTGATGTACTGAAACACGTTGAAGGCGCGGATGTCGTGGCCGAGCCACTGGGCGAGCATCAGGAGCATGTTTGCTCCTGGATGAACGACTTCACGACCTCGGCATCAAGGGCGCACTCGATTTCCGCCAGCAGTTCTTCGATGCGTTCGAAGTGCATGGCGTGGTCACCGAAAGCGGCCGCCGTGTGCAGTGTCATCTCGCCCATACACAACAACCGGTCAACACCGGCGGCGCTGGCGCGGGCGCCGACTTCACGATGCAATTCGGCGGCATCCGGGCCAAGTTCACCCATATCGCCGAGCACCAGAATGCGCTTGCCCGGACGCGCCGCCAGCACCTGGATGGCGGCCAGCACCGAGTCGGGGTTGGCGTTGTAGGTGTCGTCAATCAGCGTCGCGCCGAGGATGCATGGGTGCAATTGCAAACGCCCCTTGACGCCGCTGTAGTCCGACAGCCCACGCTGGATTGCGTCTATTGACACCCCCAGCGCCAGCGCCAGCGTCGCTGCGGCGGCGGCATTGCGCAGATTGTGTTCGCCGGGAACTTGCAGTTTGGCGGTGATCGGGCCGGAAGGTGTTTGCAGGCACAACTCGACATTGGCGGCTTCGATGCGCACATCGGCATTTTCAGCAAAACCGAAACTCATCACCCTGCGCGCGCCAGCAAGTTCGCGCCACAGCGATGCATGTGGGTCGTCGGCATTGATCAGGGCGATGCCTTCATCCTGTAGCCCGGCGTAGATTTCCCCTTTTGCCCGGGCAACCGCCTCGACGCTGCCCAAGCCCTCCAGATGCGCGCGCAGGGCGTTGTTGACGAGGGCGACATCGGGACGCGCGATCTGCGTCAGATAGCTCAGTTCGCCAGGATGATTCATGCCCATTTCGATCGCCGCATAGCGGTGTTCAGGCGCAAGTTTCAACAATGTCAGCGGCATGCCGATGTCGTTGTTGAAGTTGCCGGCAGTCGCCAATACCGCGTCCGCGCCGACCTCGACGGCGAGTATGGCGGCGAGCATTTCCTTCACTGTGGTTTTGCCGTTGCTGCCGGTGATGGCGGCGACTTTCGCCGGCATGCGCTGGCGATGCCAGGCGGCCAGGCGGCCCAGCGCGAGCAGCGTGTTGTCGACCACCAGCGCCGGGGCGACCGAGAGTTCGGCGCCGGCGTCTACCATCACCGCCGCCGCACCCTGTTGCAAGGCCTGGGCGACAAACCGATGACCATCGAAACGCGGCCCTTTCAGCGCCACGAACAGACAGCCGGCGGGCAGGTTGCGGCTGTCGGTCGCCACACTGGTAATAGGCAGGTCAGCGCCGACGGCGGAGGCGTTCAGCGCCTGGGCGGCTTCATGCAGATGCATGTTGATTCCTTGTCATGGGTGCCGATCTCGCGGCCAGCGCCAGGCGGGCTTCTGCGAAATCGGAGAACGGGTGTTTGATGCCGCAGACTTCCTGGTAATCCTCATGTCCCTTGCCGGCGAGGACGACGATGTCCGCCGGCCCGGCTTGTGCGATCGCGGTATGGATCGCCGCGCGGCGATCAAGGATGACGGTTGTTGCCGGCGGCATGCCGGCGAGGATGCCGTCGACGATCTGCGCCGGGTCTTCGTTGCGGGGGTTATCGCTGGTGACGATGGCATGGTCGGCATTTGCCGCCACCGCCGCGCCCATCAGCGGACGCTTGCCGGTATCGCGGCCGCCGCCGCAACCGAAGACGCAGATCAAGCGTCCGTTGGTGAGCGGCTTGAGTGCTTTCAGTACCTTGTCGAGTGCATCCGGAGTGTGAGCGAAGTCGACGATGACTGTCGGCGCATCGACCGCTTCCGCAAACTCGACGCGCTGCATGCGGCCCGCCACCGGGCGCATTTTTTCGAGCACGCGCAGGGCCGCCTCCAATGACACATCGCTGACCAGCAAAGCGCCAAGCACGGCAAGCAGGTTGTAGGCGTTGAATTCGCCCAACAGCGGTGACTGCAATTCCCCGCGCCCCCACGGCGAGACAATTTCCATCCGCAGACCCCACTGGTCGGCATGAAAATGCTCAGCGCGGAGTTCACCGTATTTCAGGCCATAGCTGAGGACTCGGGTCGGGCTGTCGTGTAATTGTTCGATCAATGTCGAGCCCAATTCATCGTCCGCGTTGAGCACCGCCGCTTTCAGATTTGGCCATTGAAACAAGCGGGCTTTGGCGGCGGCGTAGTTGTTCATGTCGCCGTGGTAGTCGAGATGATCTCGCGACAGATTGGTGAACACCGCGATGTCGAATTCGACGCCTTCAACACGGCCTTGATCGAGCCCATGCGAGGAAACTTCCATTGCCACACCCGCCGCGCCGGCGGCGCGGTAATCAGCCAGCAACGCTTGCAAACTGACCGCGTCGGGGGTGGTGTGGCTGGCGGCGATCAACTCGCCGGGGAAGCCGTTGCCAAGCGTGCCGACCGCAGCAGTCTTGCGCCCCAGATCGGTCAACGCCGCCGCCAGCCATTGCGCCACCGAGGTCTTGCCGTTGGTGCCGGTGATGCCGATCATCCATAACGCTTGCGAAGGCTGCGCATACCAAGCCGCCGCCAAGGCCGCCACGCGGGCTTTCAGGTTGGCGACCGGCAGGTGCGGTCGACGCCATGCGCTATCCCAGTCGTAGCCCTCGGGCTCCCACACCACCGCAGCCGCGCCGGCCTGGATGGCGCTGGCGATATGCGCGCGTCCGTCATGCGCTGCGCCGGGGAAGGCGAGGAAGATGTCATCCGGTTGGATGCGCCGGCTGTCGGCGCCAATGCCACGCGCGTTTGGCGCGATCTCGCGCAGGATGCGAACCAGTTCGTCGTTATTGCTCATACCGACTCCGGTACTACCGGTGCTTCGCCGGGCGGAGCGCTGGTGCTGTCGAACGGGGCGTCGGGCGGCAGCGCCATGAAACGCAGCGCGCCGGACATGACTTTGGAAAACACCGGCGCGGCGACCAGGCCGCCGTAATAATCTCGGTTGGTCGGCTCGTCGATCATCACCGCCACCACCAGGCGCGGATCGGAGGCGGGTGCTAGGCCGACGAAAGAGCTGATGTAATTCTTGCCGTCATAAGTGCCATTGACGAATTTATGCGCGGTGCCGGTCTTGCCGGCGACGCGATAACCCGCCACCCGCGCCATTGGTGCGGTGCCGCCTTCGCGGGTCACCAACTCCATCATCCCGAGAACATGATTCGCGGTTGTCGCGCTCATCACCCGGGTGCCGCTGGCGCTGCCTTCTCGGCGCAGCGCGGTGAGTTGCGGCTTGACGCCATCATTGGCGAAAGCGGTGTAGCAGTGCGCCAGTTGCAGCAAGCTGACCGACAGACCATGCCCGTAAGACATGGTGGCTTTTTCAATCGGACGCCAGGTCTCGAACGGACGCAGACGACCGCTGACTTCGCCAGGCAGGCCCGACTTTGGCTGCGCGCCGACGCCGGCGCGGGTGAGCAGGCGCCAGTAATCTTCGGCCCGCGTTTCCAGTGCGATTTTGGCGAGCGCGACGTTGCTGGAAACCTGGATCGCTTGTCCCAGCGTCAGGATGCCCTTCGGATGGGTATCGGTAATTCTTTTGTCGCCAACGATAAACCAGCCCGGGCCGGTATCGATGACCGAGTCCGGCCGCACTACTCCTGCATCAAGCGCCGCCGCGACGAATAGCGGCTTCATCGTCGAGCCGGGTTCGAAGGTGTCGGTCACCGCCCGATTGCGCATGCGATCGGCGGTGAACGTGGCCCGGCTGTTTGGATTGAAACCGGGCGTATTGGCCATCGCCAGAATCTCCCCGGTGCGCGCATCCAGCACCACCACCGACCCCGCCTTGGCTTGGTGCAGCGCGACAGCATCGTTGAGTTCGCGGTATGCCACATATTGAATATGCTGATTCAGCGACAGCGCCAGATCGCGACCGGGCTTCGGCGCTTTCAAGCGCTCGAGCACCTCGACGACATTGCCGGGACGGTCTTTGACCACCCGTTGCGCCCCCGCCTCGCCGGTCAGCCAGGACTGATAGGCCAGTTCCAGACCTTCCTGGCCGTTATCCTCAATGTTGGTAATCCCGAGCACATGGCTGGTGACTTCGCCAGCCGGGTAATAACGCCGATAAGCCGGCTTGCTGTGCAAACCGGCGATATTCAGCGCTTTCACCTGTTCCGCCTTGGTCGGCTCCAACTGGCGCTCGATATAAACAAAGCCTTTTTTCTTGTCGGCGAAGAGACGCCTGATCTGATCCGGATCGCGTTCCAGAATGTGCGCCAGCGCCTGAATCTGCCCCGCGCTGGGAGCGGCCTGTTTGGGATTCACCCAGACGGTTTCCACCGGTGTGCTGACCGCCAGCGGTTCGCCACGACGATCCGTAATCATGCCGCGATAGGCGGGAATGGGCACGATGCGCTGAGCGCGTTTCTCACCCTGATTGGTCAGAAAGTCGCTTTGCCAGACTTGCAGGTAAACCGAGCGCGCCGACAGGGCGACGAATCCCGCGAACATCAGCCCCAGGGTCAGTCGCGCGCGCCAGCGTTGCAGATCCAGGCGCAGCAACGGATGCACGCCGCCAGGTTGACCCAAAGCGAGCGCCGCGCCGCCTCGGGGAGCGGCTGAACGCATCGAAAGATCAAATTTGTGCGGCTTCATCGCGGCGCGCCGTTTTGCAGAACATAGATGCTGCCGGCTTGCGGAATGACCATCTTCAAACGGCCCCGCGCGACTTCTTCGACTCGGTTGTGCATCAACCAGGTCGAGATTTCCAACTGTAACTGGCCCCACTCGACATCGAGATCACGCGCATGCCCCTGTTCCGCCTGCAAAACCACAAACAATTTGCGCGCCTGATGGCGCGCGGAAACGACGGAAAGGGCTGCTGCCACCAGCACCAGGACCAGGATCAAATTCAACTTGACCATTTGTCTTCACTCCCCGGTTCGTCGGTGCGCTCGGCGACGCGCATGGTGGCGCTGCGCGCGCGCGGGTTCGCGCTGCATTCGTAATAGTCCGGCTTGATCGCTTTGCCGATGAGCTGCAAACGGCCGCCACGCAACGCGTCGGCGGTCACGGGAATCTCGGGCGGCAGCCGCTCCCCTTCAGCTTCATCGCGCATGAACCGTTTCGTCATTCGATCTTCCAAAGAGTGAAAACTGATCACCACCAACCGGCCGCCCGTTCAAGCTCGCGGTTAATGAAAATCCGCACAGCTTGAAAGGTGCGCGTCGCCGGGTCCTGGCCGCGCTCACGCGTGCGCACGGCTGTGGCGCAGATGCTGGCCAACTGTCTGGTCGTGTCGATTGGAGCGAGCGCGCGCGCTTTAACAATCGCCCGCGCAACCTGCCTAGCAAACCGCTCCTCGCCATAATTCCAGACAACTTGTGCAATCTCCTTTTCTTCCGCCTGATTCAGCCAGTCTGCGGCGGTCATGCCCTGACTGGTATCCATACGCATATCCAGCGGAGCATCAAATCGAAAACTGAAGCCCCGTTCCGCCTCATCCAGTTGCGGGCTGGACACCCCAAGATCAAACAACACCCCATCCACCGACTCGACCTGCAAGTCTCCAAGAACCTCCGCCAACTTCGAAAACGCCGCATGCACCATGCTCAGCCGCACATCCTCTATGCCGCCCGCTGACGCCACCGCTTGCGGGTCGCGATCCAGCGCAATCAACCTGCCAGCGGAACCAAGTCGAGCCAGAATTTCCCGGCTGTGCCCGCCACGTCCGAAAGTGGCATCGAGGTAGACGCCATCCGGACGAATATTCAGCGCATCCACCGCACCTTGCAGCAGCACGGAGATGTGTTCTCCAGCATTGCTCACAACGAAAAGCCCTTGAGTTCCTCCGGCAAAGTGCCGTCCCGCGCAGCACTGTTGAGCATTTCCGGCAATAGCGCGGAGGCGTCGAACTTGGCCTGCCAGGCGGCTTCCTGCCAAACCTGAAATTTATTGCCCTGACCAACCAGCACCACGGATTTCTCCAGTTGGCCGAATTTACGCAGCAGCGGCGGAATCAGGATGCGACCCGCGCTATCCGGTTCCACCTCTTCCGCCGAGCCGACCACCACAAACTTCAATTGCTGCGTCAACGGATGGAAACCGGGAAGGCTGTTGATCTGGCGTTCCAGCGCTTCGAATTCAGGGAAGGGGTAAAGCAACAAGCAGCCATTGGTCGGGTCCGCCGTCAGCATCAGCCGGCCGCCGCATTGCGTCGCCAGACGCTCGCGATAGCGCGCGGGAATGGCTAATCGCCCCTTCCCATCCAACGCCAGTTGCGTCGACCCCCGAAACGTCACGTGTTCTCCTCCGTGATGCACCGTTAGACACAAAGCCACACAGTTACCCACTTATCCCCACTATAGAGAACACAATTCCCCACCGTCAAGCCAAAAAAATGAATTTTTTTAATGGCATCAATGACTTAGATCGCTCTTTAAAGAGAAATACCCAATCGAAATCGGGTGATACACGCGCAACTTAAAGTCAAACATTAAGTTGCGCGCGAAAGCGGATGAATATGGGGATGCCGCAGCAGGTTTGCTGCGGTTATGACGAAGAGACGTGGGAGGTGGAGTTGGCCGATAAGCCGGGTTCTGTCGTGGGCAGCCATTCATCTGGGACGATGGTCACCCATCGCCTCAAGCAGCCTACCCGCAGGCTTCGACGGGCCGCCGATGTCCGAAGACGCGCCTGCCTATTTGGCTTTGCTCCGAGTGGGGTTTACCTTGCCGTCCGTGTTGCCACGTCCGCGGTGAGCTCTTACCTCGCCATTTCAACCTTGCCTGATCCGGTCTTGCGACCGGCCATCGGCGGTATTTTTTCTGTTGCACTTTCCGTCGCCTTGGGTCTTTCGACTTATAGCGCCCAGGCGTTACCTGGCACTCTGCCCTATGGAGCCCGGACTTTCCTCTACGCGGCAAAGCACGCAGCGGCTGCCTGGCCAACTCCGGCACGCAGTATATAGAAGCAAAAGGAGAAACACCGCTTTCGTCAGCCGCGCGTGAAGTACCCGAGATAGGCCGGCACTTTAAACCAGCGTTTCAACCTCGAACCCCACCACCGCGCGGCTTTCTTTGCTGAATTCAACGCCGATCAAGTGGATAGGCTGGCCGAGGGCGCGGTATTTGTCGGCATAACCGCGCGCTTTGATTTGCGCCAACGCACGGCCGTCAGGGACCAGTTCCACTACCTTGAATTCGAACAGGTAAATCTGCTTATTGAACTTCA
>JAIFKV010000173.1 GCA_020049415.1 Betaproteobacteria bacterium | reverse complement strand
AAAATTGTGATCGCATCGCTTCCACAAACCCAGCGGCTTGCCTAACCACTTCGCGAGCGTCTTCGAGTTCAACTGAATCACCCTTGTAGTCCGCGACAAGGCGAATTTCCTCGGCACGATTCAGCATCCGACCCAGTTCATTTGCAACGAGACCTGTTTTGACCAGATGCAAACCGAATGCCGAGATAAGGCCGCTATGCGTTCTGGCAATTTCGGCAGGCACTGGAGACCGACCGGCAATCAACGCCGCGCGTGCGGCGTCAAACATGGCGTAATAAGCTCGATTACACGCGCCGTCGATATCACCGGCGTCGAGTAATAATTTTGCTGAAATCGATGCTTGGCTTGCTTTAAGCATCAATTGCAGAACGTCAGCTCCGGCACTCAAAGCAGCACCCCTTCCCGGGCGATATTTTCCAGCAAGCGGGGATTTGAATAAGCTTCAGGGTGCCGCCACTCCTCTTCCCAAATTGGAAATGGCTGGATTCGAATGCCGGTTTCCAGCATGACGTCAAAAGCAATGTCGGCCAAGGCAAGCTTGGTCGGCAAAAACCGTTGCGGCTCACCGCGCAATACCAGCGCGACATCTGCATCACTGTCTGGCCGAAAAGCTCGCCGGGCACGACTACCGAACAAGATAGCACTAGCCCAGTCGAACTTGCCGACAAGGCTGCGCAAAAACAGCTTCGCGGCATGTTCGGTTTCGGGATCGATAACGACGTTGTTCATGCTGCGCGATGATCAGTTTTCAGCTTGTCGCAAGAACGCCTCAAACATCAATAGCGTCCACAGCGAGGCGCTGTAATCGCGCACGCCACGCGCGTGTTCATCAGCCATGCGAGCGAGAAATGCCATGTCGAACAGTCCGGTGTCGGCCATGCGTTGCGACTTCAACGCGGTGTTGAGTTTTTCCTTCAACGGACCGCGAAACCATTCGGCCAGCGGGATGGAAAAACCCATCTTGCGGCGGTACATGATGTCGTGTGGCAGATGCGGTTCCAGCGCTTGCTTGAGCATGAATTTACCTTCGCTACCACGCAGTTTGTAGTCCACCGGCAGGCCAGAAACCCATTCCATCAACTTGTGGTCGAGAAACGGCACGCGCACTTCCAGCGCATGAGCCATGCTGGCGCGATCGACCTTGGTCAGGATGTCGCCGACCATGTAGGTTTTCATGTCGAGATACTGGACTTGCGAGACAGTGTCTTGCGCCGGGTTTTTTGCCTGATGGCGGCGCAACACTTCGACCGCTTTGTAACCGTTCAACCGACGTTTGAATTCCGGACTGAACACCTTGTCGCGCAGGCTGTCGCCCATCACCGAGACGCCATGAAAATAGCCTTCAACGGTATCGCGCGACATCGCTTCGAAGGTCGATTTGGCACGCAAAACACGCGGCGCCCAGTCGGCTTTCGGGTAGGCGCGGCCGAGAAAGCCGAACAGCGGCTTGCGGATGCCTACCGGCAACAGCGAGCGCATCTTTTCCTCGTAACTGTGCCAACGGTAACGCCGATAACCGGCGAAATTTTCATCGCCGCCATCGCCTGACAGCGCCACGGTGACATCCTTGCGCGCCAACTGGCAGACGCGGTAAGTCGGCATGGCGGAGGAATCGGCGTAAGGCTCGTCATATAGGCGGGCGAGTTCGTCGACCAGGCTGAAATCATTTGCCTCGACAGTGCTGACATGGTGGTCGGTCTGATAACGCTCGGCGACCTGACGGGCGTATTCGGCCTCGTTGTACTTTGGATCGGCGAAGGCGATGGAACACGTTTTCACCGGCTTGTCGGCCAGCCCGGCCATCATCGCCACCACGGCTGATGAATCGACGCCGCCGGAGAGGAATGCGCCCAGCGGCACCTCGGCCACCATGCGTATCTTCACCGCCTCACGGAAGCGTTCGATCAACTCGACCTCGGCATCCGGCAGCGACAAATTCGAATGCGGCTTGAACGGCACATCCCAGTATTCCTCCGGCTGCCCGACCGGCTGACCGCGCTTGATCAGCAGGCGGTGGCCAGGCGACATTTTCAGCGCGCTGCTGTAAATGGTGCGTGGCTCCGGCACATAGCCGTAGGCAAAATATTCCTCCACCGCGCGGTCATCAATCTGGCGACTGAAACCTGGCCAGGCGGTGATGGTCTTGAGTTCCGAGCCAAAAATGAGAAAGCCGTCATCGGTCACCGCGTAGTGCAGCGGTTTGACGCCAAGCCGGTCGCGCGCCATGAACAGCACCTGCTTGTTTCGATCCCACAGCGCGAAGGCGAACATGCCGCGAAAGTGATGCACGCAGTCTTCGCCCCATTGTTCCCAGGCATGGACGATGGTTTCAGTGTCAGAGCGCGTCTTGAAGGTGTGCCCCAGCGCACTGAGTTCCGGGATCAGATCGACGAAGTTGTAGATCTCGCCGTTGAACACCACCGCGACGCTGCCGTCTTCATTGAACAAAGGTTGCTGCCCGGCGGCGATGTCGATGATGGACAACCTGCGATGACCGAAACCCAGTCCGGGTTCCAGATGCAAGCCGGCTTCATCGGGGCCACGATGCCATTGAATGTCGTTGATGCGCTGAAGCGCGTCCCGGTCGATCGGGCGTTGCTCGCGAAGGTCGAAGATGCCAGTTATGCCGCACATAGAGAGGGAGGGTATGGGTGAGTTAGTGACACGATTGGGCGATAAACATGGACCTACCGGCTGGTTTCCTGTTACGAAAAAAAGCAGATGCGATAACCGGATTCTCGAAAAGAGTGGCGTTCATGGCAACTTCTCGTACACCGCCATATACCCCGCTGCCGCCTTCGGCCAGGAGAAGGTCTGTTCGATCCACGCCCGCGCCGCAGCGCCTTCGCGCGCGCAACGGCTAGCGTCGGCGGCGTAATCGGCGAGCAAGCGGGTGAGAGATTCGACATCGCCGGGCGTAAACATACTGCCGGTTTCGCCATCCTTGACCAATTCCGGCGTGCCGCCGACGCGTGTGGCGAGCACCGGTAAAGCGGTCGACATGGCTTCCAGAATGGTGTTTGAGATGCCCTCACCGAGCGAAGGCAATACAAAAATATCGAACGCGCGCAGCCAATCCGGGGTGTCACTTCGGTCACCCGCAAACAGAACCTGGCTGGACAAACCCGCAGTGTTGATCAAAGCCTGGCATTCCGCGCGCGCAATGCCATCGCCGACGATGATCAGGCGCAGGCCGGAGGCATGAATGGAAGACTCGGCGGATTGCTCACACAAACGGATGAACGCCCGCACCAGCGTCGGATAATCCTTCACCGCCGCCATCCGACCGATGCTGCCGATGACGCACTGCGCACCGGCGAAAAACTCGGGCAGACCGAGATCAGGGCGCGATGCTTGTCGAGGATGAAAACGCTCGCCATCGACGCCGTTGTAGATCTGACTAATCCGCGCCTCCGGCACGCCAACGGTGTCGCGCAACCAGCCGGCGAGATCACGACTCACCGCGATGTAATGCTGGATGACGCGGCGCGCAGCTTTGCGCAGGATGTTGTATTTGCGGTTCTTGCCTTCCAGGTCGAACACATCGCGGCCATGCTCGCCGTGGATACGCTTTGGCACGCGCGCCAGCACACCGACAAACTGCGCCTCGATGGTGCTCAGATTGCGGGTATGCAGGATGTCCGGTCGCAAGCCGCGCAACAATCGATGCAACTTGAGATACCAGGAAAAATCGCGGCCGGGACGTTTTCCAATATCGAAAAATTCGACATTGGGGTTGTGGATGCGGCGTTTGAAATCGTCGTGTCCAGCCAGGCAGATGATGGCGTGACGATAGCGTTCCGGCGGCAAACGGTTGATCAGATTGACCATGCCGTTTTCCATGCCACCAGTGCCAAAGTAATGCACCACATGCGCGATCAGAACCGAAGTCGGCGCAGATTCAGCCATCAGGGCTTGCCGATCTGGTCCAGTTGGGCATCGATTGCCGCCTTGTGCGCGTCGATGAAATCCTTCAGTGTGGCGGCAGCCGTCTTGGCGTCCTCGGTATAGGGCGTAGCCACAATAATCGCGGCGGCTTCATCCGACTGCCCTAACAATTTGGCCATGGCGAGATCAAATTTGGCCCGAAACGGGTTGATACCATCTTGACCGTGGATGCGGTGCCATTGCCAGACCAGGATGCGCTGGTTGCCGCCCTGCGCCAGCAACCCGGATTCAGCCATCGGCAAGGCTTGTCCACCCACCTCATGCTGCGTTTCGACTCGACGCATGGCGCGCCAATCCGGATCCTTCTGCCGAACCATGTAGTTCTGCGTGTTGATCAATTCCGCATCCTGCCGCTGCGCGCCGTACCAGGCGACGAAGAGTTGAATCTGCTGGTCGCCCTTGCGGTAATGGCCGATCATTTTTTGATCCATACCGACCCAGTGTGGCGTCCAGTCGGAGAAGGGTGCTTCAATTTTCTCCCAGCCCTGTCCCGGCGATGGCAAAGCCAGCGTTGGCGTCGCCATGACGCGGTTGTCGATTCTGGCCTCGTACCAAGGAAATAGCGCCAGCAGCGCGGCTAATACCAGCGCGGCGGCATAAGCCGGCCGGGCTTTGACGGGTGGATTAGGCGCCGAAGATTCGTCCATATCTTCACGCCAGATCAAGCCAACCCAGAACATCGCCAACATCACAATGCCGAACCAGACCCAGCCATAAATGAAATGGTCCACCCCCAGCGCCAACTGCATGTCGGAATAATGGGCGATCAACACGATCATGGTGGCGCGAAAACCATTGGCGATAACCGGGACGATGAGCGCCGCGAGACTAAATGCAACCCGCTTCCACAGCGTGCGGTAAGTCAGGTAGGCATAGAGCACGCCAAGGGTGATCGACGAAATCAGGTAGCGTAGTCCGGAACAGCCCTCCACCACGCTCCACTCGCCGGATGGCAAGGTAAAAAACAAGCCCTCGCGATACACCGGAATACCGATCAACTGGACTGCAGCAACGGTGAAGTCAGCAGTGAATTCCATCATCGGCGGAATCAGCGCTTCGCCATTGGGCACCATCAGCAACAGGAATCCGAGCGGAAATGCCAAGGCGCGAAAGAGTCGCCACCCCATCATCAACCAGACCGTCGAGATCAAGATACCGACCAAGGCATATTGCTCGACAACCAGCACGCCACCGACCCGTGCCGCCAGCCAGCCGACGCCCAGTGGAATGATCACGCCAAGGGCACGCAAATCGGGGGCGCTGGGCGTGGCGGCGAGGGTTTCCCGATTCCGCCAGATCAACCATAACGCAATCGGCAGAATGACATAGCCGTGCGCAAAGGTCTCCGAGCGCTCCCAGATATCGACCATCGACATGAAGGTCGGCTGCAGTAATGCGATGGCCGCCAATAACGACAGGGTCAACAACAACAAGGAATTGCGCCAGCCCGCTTTGATCTGAGCGTCCATCATGCCTCCAGCAATTGGTCAACCCGCGCCAGGTTATGTGCCCAGCTGAAACTTTCAATCACCCGCCGCCGCGCCGCCGGACCGATTTCCGCATCGTTCAGCGCCGCCAGAATAGACGCCGCCATCGTTGGTGGGTCACCCGCCAGCAGCACCTCCCGGCCAGGAATAGCGTCTATGCCTTCCAGTGCCTGCGGTGTGGCGACCACCGTTTTTGCCATCGCCATGCCCTCCAGCACCTTGTTTTGTATACCGCGTGCGATGAGTAATGGGGCCACCACGATACGCGCATGCGCCAGGTAGGGGCGAACATCCTCGACGCGCCCGGTGACCAGAATATCCGACTGGCTGGCCAAGGCAAGAACCTCGCTTGGCGGCTTGCTGCCAACGATGGCAAATAAACAGTTCGGCCGGCTTTTACGCAGCAATGGCAAGACTTCCGCCGCGAACCAGAGCACGGCATTTACATTTGGCCAATAATCCATTGCGCCGGTAAAGACCATCACATCGCTGGCAGCAGGGTAAGGATTGGGGTAAGCCCGCTCGGGCGAGAAATATTCGGCATCGACACCGTTGTGGTAGTAACCCACCTTGGCTGCGCTCTCCGGCGCAAGCGTCTGAAAATCAGCGGCCTCGGCGGCAGAAACGAACAGGCTGGCGTCGAACTCCGCCGAAACGCGACGTTCCCAGGCCAGAAGCTTGCTGGCCTCGCGTCCATATAACCAGGACATGGGCCAGGTTTTGGTGGGTGCGTACTGCCGCCATTTATCCGAATCGATATCGACAAAATCCATGATGCGACGAGTCGAACCATGCTGCATGACGAACCGCGCCATCGCCGAAGAATAAGTGAGGACGCAGTCGACGCCTTCCGCCAGCTGCGCATCCACCCATTTCTGCATCCCGGCGTGCCGATAGAACGGCAAGGTCAGCGGCTCCCCGGTCAACAAACCACTGAGTGCGCGGAGTTTTCCCCAACGTGGATGAATGCCGGCAAGAAACACGCTGGCGCAAGTGGCGCGCATTTTATCGGCATGGCGCCAATCGTCCGGATCATCGACAAATGCGCCCAAGTGAACACGATGACTTTGCGACAGATGTTCAAGCAGATGCCAGGCGCGAATCTTGTCGCCCTTGTTGGGCGGGTAGGGAATCCGGTGAGCAAGAAACAGCAGATTCGACATACTGTGCCCCAGTCAGCCCAGATTTTTAACGATGTACGGCCCGAGGAAATTGGCCACCGGCAACGGCAGATGCTGCCAGGCCTTGATGAACAACTGGTATTTGGGATTATTGGGGTTGTTTTCCGGCAGCCGATCGGCCTTCACCAGCTGGTAACTGTAATGCAGCATTTGTGGCTCGAAGCCCCAGTTTCGCTTGAAGTCATAAGGTCCGGTACCCACCTTGCTGCGGCCGTAGTCGAAGATGCGAATGCCGCGTTCGCAGGCGCGACGCATCAGTTCCCAATATTTGAAATCGTTCGCCGCCAAGGCTCGCGCGGCGAGGGCGTCACCCGCGTAATAAGGCAGGATTTCGTCACGAAAGTAAAAGCTCAAAACACCGCTGACGACCGACCCATCCGGCGCGCGCACCAGCATGACTTCACAATCTTCGCCGAAAGTTTCACGCAGCAGCGCAAAGTAGCGTTTGGGCATGGCGGGGGTGCCATGCCGCCGCACGTTATCGGCATAAACCGCGAAGAATCCTTCCACCCCGGCTTCCAGATCGATGCTTAAACCATTCTTGATGCCTTTACGCACCATAGCGCGTTGTTTGCGCGGAATGGCCTGCATGTTTTTTTCAACATCCGGGTCGATTTCCTTGCG
>JAIFKV010000211.1 GCA_020049415.1 Betaproteobacteria bacterium | reverse complement strand
GCCTTGATCAACATTCGGCTGTTGCCTGACATGGGATCGGCCTGGATGCTGCTTGCCGGAGCGTGTTTTGCGTTGATGGGGGTTTTCGTCAAGCTCGGCGGAGTCTGGTTCTCCAGTCATGAACTGGTGTTTTATCGCTCAATAGTCGGGTTGTTATTGTTGGTTGCCGGTATTTCGCTACATCAGCGCCTTCGCGGCGGGATGCGAATTTCCGGGCCGCATACCAGCCTGCATCTTCGTCGCGGCCTGGTCGGCTTCGTCGCGCTGGCGAGCTTCTTTTATGCGCTGGCGCGATTGCCGCTGTCGGTGGCGATCACGTTGAACTACGCCTCGCCACTGTTTCTGGCGCTGTTGATGCCTTGGCAACTTGGCGAGCGTCCCAGCCGAATGCAATATGTCACGGTGGCGGTGGGTTTTTGTGGAATATTGCTGTTGCTCAGGCCGTGGCAAGCCCCGGCAGAAGACGTTGTGGCAGGCATGGTCGGTTTGTTTTCCGGGGTAATGGCGGCGTTCGCCTATATTCATGTGCGCAAACTGGGGCGTTTGCACGAGCCGGAATGGCGCACGGTATTCTGGTTCGCGCTGGTTTGCGCAGTGGGCGCAGGCGCTATGGCCAGTATCGACGGCGGTTGGCATCCACTGGTTGATCTGCAACAGGCAGGTTTGCTGTTGGCGCTGGGGGTGTTCGCCACGCTGGGGCAATTGGCGATGACACGGGCTTATCGCACCGGTCAAACGGTGGTGGTGGCCAGTTTTGCTTACAGTACGGTGGTCTATGCCAGCATGCTGGATGTCATCATCTTCGCTGTGGAATTGCCGTTAGTGGCTTGGTTTGGAATCTGCATCACCGTGCTGGCTGGTGTGCAGGCAGCGCGACTGAATGCAAAAAAGGGTTAGAGACAGACTGGAAGCAGGCTGGCAATAAGCAGAAAACAGGCTGGACATTGACGAAAAACGAAAGGAACGCGACATGATTGCCATCAATACCCGCAATAACCAGATATCCGCCTCGGTCATGGGCGAGTTCACGCTGGCGGACTACCAGGAATTCGAGCAGAACGTCGAACACAGCATTCGCTTTGAAGGCGGCGTCAATCTGCTGCTCGACTTGCGCGATATGGTGAGCTACACGCTGGATGTGGTTTGGGAAGAAATTCGCTTCTCACGTGAGCACCGCTACGATTTTCGCAAGATCGCGGTGGTGACGGCAGATGAATGGATGGTCTGGATTTCCTGGCTGAATCGCTTGTTTGTCGATGCGGAACTACGCGTTTTCGATGATCCCGCCATCGCGCTGGAATGGCTGGAAGAAGCCGCCGCTTAGGCGTGTCAGACGACGTGTCAGGCGGGACGTCGATAGCGAAAATCGACCCCGCCGAGGCCGTTTTTTGCCGGATACGCCGCCGCATGGTTGTTCCATGGGGCAAGAATCCGGCAAAAAAGGGGCCGGCGCGGTCGATTTGCAGCCGACGATTCCAAAGCCCGACAGGCTCCTAGGTTGTTACGCCGACGCGCCCTCGCCGCTGGCCGCTTCTTCGATGATTTCGAAGTCGTGCGTCATCTCGGCGGTTTTGCCCAGGATGATGCTGGCGGAACAGTATTTTTCGGCGGAAAGCTTGATCGCCCGATCAACGATTTCAGGTTTCAGGTTGCGGCCGCGCACGGTGAAGTGCATGTGTATCTTTGTAAACACCTTGGGATGATCCGTCGCCCGCTCGGCGCTCACTTCCACTTCGCAACCGGTGACGTCCTGGCGACTTTTTTTCATGATCATCACCACATCGACCGAGGTGCAGCCGCCGGCGCCCATCAACAGCAATTCCATTGGCCGCGGCCCCATGTTGCGGCCGCCGATATCCGGCGCGCCATCCATGATGAGGGCGTGGCCGCTATCCGATTCGGCCATGAAGCAGACGTTTTCAACCCATTTGACACGAGATTTCATTCAGTTAACTCCAAAATTAGTTGCGGATGCGGTACCACAGCAGACCGATCCATTCATGCATGGCCAGCCAACTATCGGCAAAGCCTTTGCCACTGGGTAAAAAATCCAGCGGATTGGTTTTGCCTGCAAGCGAATAGCCGGTTCCGGCGGGGACGACAGCCAAACCCATCGCCTCGAATTCCGGTATTGCGCGGGCCAGATGCCACGAATGCGTAACCAGATAGATGCGATTGATGCCGGCAGCGAGCAAAAGATGCGCCGAGAAGCGCGCATTTTCGCGCGTATTGTTGGAAACAGCTTCAACCCAGCGCACGTTTTTAAGGCCAAATTCATCGACCAGGCTGGCGCGCATCAAATCTCCTTCCGGAATTCCGCCGTCCGGTGCGCCGCCGGTCACCAACACCGGTTTATCCAGCCGTTTGGCCAGCCAAGCGCCGTAGCGCACCCGTTCCAAGGTAAAGCGGCCCAGCGTGTCGCCATTGAATTCAATGGAATCAGTAATTCGGCCACCTCCCAGGATGACAATGGCGTCTGCCTCCTGGCCGGTAAACTGGATCGGCGGTGGTTTCAAGCTATCGAGCAGAAAATTGGCGATGACCGGCGTGGAAAGCAACCAGATTGCAGCCAGCCCGGTAATAATCAAGCTTCGGCCAAGCTTGCCGTGCCGTTTGAGCAGGCCAAGCCCAATCAAGCAGATGAGCAGAAATGGGGTCGGCGGCAACAGCAGCGCCGCAATCGCGTTAGTAATCAACCAGGAATTCGACATTTGAGGATTATCCGTGTTGAAACACGTTTGACATAGTCGGCTTCCCTCCATAGAATGCGCGGCTTTTCTGTAGTCCCCCTTTGGATCGCGACATGAAAACCTTCTCCGCCAAGTCACACGAGGTCCAGCACGGCTGGTATCTGGTTGACGGCACCGACAAAGTGCTGGGCCGTATGGCCTCCGAGATCGCCCGCCGCTTGCGTGGCAAGCACAAGGCCATTTTTACCCCTCACGTGGATACCGGTGATTACATCGTCGTGGTGAACGTCGACAAGCTCCGCGTTACCGGCAACAAAGGGGAAGATAAAAAATATTACCGTCACACCGGCTTCCCTGGCGGCATCAGGGAAACCAACTTTTCCAATATGCAAGACCGCTTCCCCGGTCGCGCGCTGGAAAAAGCGGTCAAAGGCATGTTGCCCAAGGGTCCCCTGGGCTACGCCATGATCAAGAAACTCAAGGTTTATGCCGGTGGTGAGCATCCCCACGCCGCGCAGCAGCCGCAACCCCTGGAAATCTGAGGAACCCGACCATGATCGGTAACTATTATTACGGCACCGGCCGCCGCAAAAGCTCTGTCGCTCGCGTGTTTCTGAAGACCGGCACCGGCAACATCGTAGTCAACGGCAAGCCGGTTGACCTCTATTTTTCACGTGAAACCGGCCGCATGATCGTGCGTCAGCCGCTGGTGTTGACCGAGCGTGTCGCTAACTTCGACATCATGGTGAACGTCAATGGTGGCGGTGAAACCGGTCAAGCCGGTGCGGTTCGCCACGGTATTACCCGCGCGTTGATCGAATATGACGCAGGGCTCAAGCCCAGCTTGAAGAAAGCCGGTTTGGTGACACGCGATGCTCGCGAAGTGGAACGCAAGAAAGTCGGCTTCCACAAAGCACGTCGTCGCAAACAGTTCTCCAAGCGCTAATTCATGTTTTTGCTGTGCAAAAAGCCGCCTGCTCAGGCGGCTTTTTGTTTTTTACAGTTCCTTCAAGGAGATATCGCATGATCAAGGCAGGCATCGTCGGGGGTACGGGTTATACCGGCGTCGAACTACTCAGACTTCTCGCTCAGCATCCCGATGTAGAGCTGACCGCCATCACCTCGCGCAAAGAAGCCGGCATGCCGGTGGCGGAAATGTTTCCGTCATTGCGCGGGCGCGTTTCGTTGGCGTTTTCGACACCGGATGAAGCGCCGCTGAAGTCTTGCGACGTGGTTTTTTTCGCCACTCCGAATGGCGTTGCAATGCAACAAACACGCGAACTGCTGGATGCCGGCGTCAAAGTGATCGATCTCGCCGCCGACTTCCGCATTCAGGATGTCGCCGAATGGTCGAAATGGTATGGCATGGAGCATGCCTGCCCGGATCTGGTCGCCGAGGCGGTGTATGGTCTGCCGGAAATCAACCGCGACAAAATCAAGGGCGCCCGTCTGATCGCCAATCCGGGCTGTTATCCGACCGCTGTGCAACTCGGATTCCTGCCGTTGGTTGAAGCCGGCGTTATCGATACCAGTTGGATGGTGGCCGACTGCAAGTCAGGTGTATCCGGTGCTGGGCGCAAGGCCGAGATCGGCGCATTGTTCGCGGAGGCATCCGACAATTTCAAAGCCTATGCCGTGCAGGGACATCGACATCTGCCAGAAATTCGCCAAGGCATCGCGCGCATGGCGGGGCACGAAGTTGGACTCACTTTCGTGCCGCATCTGACGCCGTTGATACGCGGCATTCAAGCCACGCTGTATGCCAAGATCAGCAAGGATGTCGATTTGCAGGCGTTGTTCGAAGCGCGTTATGCGAATGAATATTTTGTTGATGTGATGCCCGCCAAGTCGCACCCGGAGACGCGGTCCGTTCGCGCCTCCAACCTGTGCCGCATTGCGGTACATCGGCCGCAGGGGGGCGATACCGTCGTCATTTTGTCGGTCATCGATAACCTGGTGAAAGGCGCGGCCGGGCAGGCGGTGCAGAACATGAACATCCTGTTCGATTTGCCAGAAAACAGCGCGCTGACCCAGATTCCCGTAATGCCTTGATTGTTTGAAGCTAAACCCCACCTACGGCGTGGTTGACGATGCCACGTTCGACACCAATAATGCTTTGCATATCGAATTTTTGAAAAGGAACACCCCATGAATGCCGTTACAGAAATGAGCCCCTTCAACTTTACCGACAGCGCCGCCAACAAGGTCAAAGCGTTGATTGAAGAAGAAGGCAATCCTGAATTGAAACTCCGTGTTTTCGTGACTGGCGGCGGTTGCTCCGGCTTCCAGTACGGTTTCACCTTCGATGAAGTCACCAACGAAGACGACATGATCATGGAAAAGAACGGCGTCACCTTGCTGGTCGACCCGATGAGCATGCAGTACATGATGGGCGCGGAAGTTGATTACACCGAGGGCCTGGAAGGCGCTCAGTTCGTCATCAAAAACCCGAACGCCACCTCGACCTGTGGTTGCGGTTCATCGTTCTCGGTTTAACACCGGAACATCCTTGCAGGGCGGCGCAAGCCGCCCTTTTTTTATGGCTGCAACTGGAGGTTGCGAAATGGCGGAGAAAATCACAAAAGTAGCCTGTCCCACCTGCGGCAAAGAGGTTGAGTGGCGCCCGGAAAACGCATTTCGTCCGTTTTGCAGTCAACGCTGCAAACTGATCGACCTCGGCGCATGGGGAAACGAAGCTTACAAAGTGCCCGCGGAGCACGACGAGCTGCAACAGGACGCGCAGCAGCAAGACCGCAATACATAACCCTAAAAAACGCTGTTGACCGAAATGTAGGTGCGAATTTATTCGCATAATCAACTGCTTGCGTGCGAATAAATTCGCACCTACATATGTAATGCAACCGATTGAAATTTCACAACTTTCAATCCCAACTGAGGATTCCAGGATAAAAATCGCCTGCCAGGCTTTCTGAGCAGAATCGTAGGGTGGATAAGCGCAGCGCATCCACCCTGCCCGAAGCGCTAAGCTGTTGAACCTCAGCGTTTGAAAGTCTGCACGCCTTCTTGCGTGCCCATCAAACAGACATCGGCGCCGCGACGGGCGAACAAACCGACGGTGACTACCCCGACGATCTGGTTGATCTCGGTTTCCATCGCCACCGGGTCGAGGATGCTCATGCCATGAACATCCAGAATGACGTTGTAGGAGCGCGCCATGGGAATGACTTCCACCGGTAACGGGAACTTGCCCATCACATCGACCAACTTGGTCTGGTCGATGATGCAAACAAACTTTTTCGCGCAGGCGGCGACGATCTTCTCGCGTGTCAACGCACCACCGCCGCCCTTGATCATGGCCATGTGTTGGGTGATTTCATCGGCGCCATCGACATAGACTTCCATCTCGCCGGCTTCATTCAGATCGATAACGCGGATGCCGACTTTTTTCAATCGATCGGCGGTGGCAACCGAGGATGCCACGGCGGCGTCGATGCGGCCTTTGATGTCGGCCAGGGCATCGATAAAGAAATTGGCGGTGGAGCCGGTGCCGACGCCGATGATGCCGGCGGGAACGTATTCAATCGCGGCGCGCGCGGTGGCTTGTTTCATTTCGTCTTGGGTCATCATGATGTGCTCTCTTTTCGCGTGTGGTGTGAAGATGCGTATTTGAACTTGTTTGATTAAGCCCGAGAATAACGAGGTTTTACGGCCCTATCAAACCTGATGTTCAACCCTTTTCACCGAAAACGGCAAACCGCATGACCGACTACCTTGAGCGCATTCTTCTCGCCCGCGTTTATGACGTGGCTATCGAATCTCCGCTCGATATCGCCAGCAACCTATCGCGCCGCTTGAACAACACCCTATTGCTCAAGCGCGAAGACATGCAACCGGTGTTTTCTTTCAAATTGCGCGGTGCATACAACAAGATGGCCGGCCTGACCGCCGCTCAGCTTGCACGCGGCGTGGTCGCCGCCAGCGCCGGCAATCATGCGCAGGGCGTGGCCTTGGCGGCACAAGTATTGCGCTGCGAAGCCACCATCGTCATGCCCGCCACCACGCCCGGAATCAAGGTCGACGCCGTCGCCAAACGTGGCGCAAAAGTCGTGTTGCATGGCGACTCTTATGATGACGCCTACCATCGCGGCATCGAAATCGCCCAGGCGGAAGAAAAAGTATTCGTGCATCCGTATGACGACCCGGAAGTCATCGCCGGTCAAGGCACCATCGGCATGGAGTTGTTGCGCCAGTCGCGCACGCCGATCGACGCGATTTTTGTGCCGGTTGGTGGCGGCGGATTGATCGCCGGCATCGCCGCCTACATCAAACGATTGCGGCCAGAGATCAAGATCATCGGCGTGGAACCGGAAGACGCCGACGCGATGGCGCGCAGTCTGTGTAAAAAAGAGCGCATCACCTTGCCGCAGGTTGGCATCTTCGCCGATGGCGTGGCGGTGAAACGGGTCGGCGAAGAAACCTTCCGCCTCTGCCAGCTTTATGTCGACGAAGTCATCCGCGTCAGTAACGACGCCATTTGCGCCGCCATAAAAGACGTCTTCGAAGACACCCGCTCCATTCTTGAACCCGCCGGTGCGCTCGGCGTTGCCGGCGCAAAGTTCTGGGTTGCGCGGGAAAATGCCGAAAACAAACATCTCGTCGCCATCGCCAGCGGCGCCAACATGAACTTCGACCGCTTGCGCTTCGTCGCCGAGCGCGCCGAATTGGGCGAAAAGCGCGAAGCCGTGTTGGCCGTCACCATCCCGGAAACGCCCGGCAGTTTCAAAGCCTTCTGCTCCTTGCTCGGCACCCGCGCCATCACCGAATTCAACTACCGCTACGCCGACTTCAATGTCGCGCATATTTTTGTCGGCGTGCAGGTGCCAGACCGCGTCGAAGTCGACAAACTCCTCGCCGATCTGGCCATCCACGACTTGCCGGTGCTCGACCTTTCCGACAACGAAATGGCCAAATTGCACATCCGCCACCTGGTTGGCGGCCGCGCCCCGCAGGCCGAAAACGAAGTGCTGTACCGCTTCGAATTCCCCGAGCGCCCCGGCGCGCTGATGAAATTCCTCAACAGCATGAGCCATGCCTGGAATATCAGCCTGTTCCACTACCGCAACCACGGCGCAGATTACGGCCGCGTCCTCGCCGGCATTCAGGTTTCACCAGAACAAAAAGAAGACTTCCAGTCTTTCCTCGACGAACTCGGATATCGCTACTGGAACGAATCGCGCAACCCGGCCTACGCCTTGTTTTTGAAATAGCAGCTCACAACAGGAACCCACAATAGGAACCCAACATGCGCCTTTTACATACGATGATCCGCAGCGGAAACCTCGACCGCTCAATCGAGTTTTATACCCAGGTTCTCGGCATGACTTTATTGCGCCGAAAAGACTATCCCGATGGCAAATTCACCCTCGCCTTCGTCGGCTATGGCGAAGAAGCGAACAACACCGTCATCGAACTCACCTACAACTGGGGCGTCGACAGCTACGAAATCGGCAACGGATTCGGGCATCTGGCGCTGGAAGTCGACGACGTTTACGCCGCCTGCGCCGAGATCAAGAACAAAGGTGGAAAAGTCATCCGCGAAGCCGGCCCCATGAACGCCGGCACCACCATCATCGCGTTCGTCACCGACCCGGATGGTTATCAGATCGAACTGATTGGCCGACGGCAGTAGCAGGATGAGCCCGCTGCACCAGTTCTCGGCACCCCGGATGCCTAAGCGGCAAAACTCGCCGCCAAGGCATCCCCGCTGTGCTTGGCCCATATACCTTTATTTCGTGCCAAGCGATTTTCCGGAATAAACCACTACAACGCGGCCGGGACCCGTATTTCTGAAATCACCAAACAATCTCGTAGCCGCTGCTTCGGCCACCCTTGGCGGTCGGCGTAAGGCAGCCCTTTTCCACCAGCGCAGAGAGTTCACGGTAAGCCGTGGCGCGGCTGGTCTTGGTCAAACTCATGTACTTGCGCGTATTGATGCCGCCTTCGAAGCCATCCCGACCCGAGTCAAGCAGGCGGTTAAGCGCCTTGCGTTGGCGCTCGTTGAGGGCCGCAGCCTGGTGCCGCAGCCAGAATCTGGCCTTGGCCAGTGTATTGGCCACAGTCGATTCTGCCGCGGTGGCCGCTGCCTCAACTTGTGCCAGAAACCACGCCAGCCAGTCAGTAACATCGACGCCGCCCCGCTGGGTCTGTTCAAGGATGTCGTAATAACTATTTCTCTCGCGCAGAATTTGCGCGGACAGACTAAAAAACCGCATCGGTTGGAGCTCATCCTGCGACAAGGCCATATCGCCAATCGCGCGTGCCAACCGGCCATTGCCGTCCTCAAAAGGATGCAGCGTGACGAACCACAGGTGAGCCAGGCCAGCGCGGATCAGCCCATCCACATCTGACGCCGGATGGGTAAAACCCGTGTTGAACCAGGTCAGAAAACGATCCAGCTCAAACGCCAACTGCTCACGGGGTGGCGCAGTGAAATGAATACGCTCATGGCCGATACGGCCAGAGACAACCTGCATCGGCTCATTCCCGCGCAACCCACCGGCGCGAATCTGATGCAATCCCGAGTAACCCGTCGGGAACAGGGAAGCCTGCCAGCCAAACAAACGGCCCATCGTCAGGGGTGAGGAAAAATTACGCGTGGCGTCCAACAGCAACGCTATCAATCCATCGACTGCGCGCGGCGGTGCTGGCAGACCCGCAGTGGGCAAACCCAGATGGCGAGCAACCGACGACCGAACCGCATCCAGATCAAGTCGCTCTCCCTCAATCGCGCTCGTCGTCAGACCATCCTCGACCAGGATAGTCGCCACAGCTTCCAACGTCAGGTTGGCATCGAGAACCTGAACGGCGCCCAATACCTTGCCCTGAGCCAGTCGAGCAGCCGAAAGCCGGGATGCCAGCGCCGCCTGATCCCATCTGAACTTCGGCCAGTCGGGTTGTTGCCAGATCCACGTCTGATGCGTTTGCATGCTTTAATCGCTCCAAATCATGAAGCGATTATGTGCATTATTCGCCTCGTCGCCAATCCCGATGCATCGCTTTGCCCAACCTACACCATCACTCCCGCCGGCGAATGGTCAATACAGTCATCGTCAGCCTTATCCCTCAATCCGGCAGTTGACGGCGTTGCAGGAGCGCGAGCGTTGAGAGATCGGCCCGCAAGCGGAGCCTCCTACAGCGTTTTCCGACTCACCCGATAGGTGAATGGGGAAACCGGCCTCTCGCCAGCATACAGACGGCTTTCTGGTCATGTATCTGCAGTCATCTGAGGTTTTCAAGTTAACAGTTTCAAGAAATCCCATGAGCCTCAAAATCAAACGAAAGCTGGCGATGGTGCTTGATTGACAGTACGTGAATATTTCCATCAATCTGCGCGTACAGCACCAAATAATGGTCCATGACGTATTCGCGCAGGCCATCCGGGTCTGCCAGTAACGCCTTCAATTTGGCGCACAGCGCGGTCAGCGCGTTCATGGCTTCTACTGACCCGACTGCCCTGTTCAGAAATGGCCGCCCCATGTTTGGAAACCATTCGAGATTGGGAATCACGGTGTCCAATAGTTCATCCAACAGACCGTCGAATGCTTGCGGAGCCTCCGCCTCAATCAAAAACCGCTCAATGTCAGCGAGATTTCGTTCAAAGTTGTCCGCCAACTTGACGACAAGCTTCTTTGCCACGGCCAAATTCCCGTAACGGTCAGGCGCTGCGCCGACGCTTGATGGAGTGGATGGCGCTACGAGCATCCTTCACCCGACCCGCAGCAACATCATCCAGCCCCCTGGATACCTCGTCGATCAAGAGCAAATGGATGCGTTCACGTTCAAGCTGGTGGTAATAGTCAAGCCGATCAGAGTCGATCAGTGCAATGAAGCTTTCACCGTTCTTAGTCACAATTTTCTCCGCACCAGCCTTGACTTCCTCAGCCAACTCAGAAAAGTGGGCCCTTGCGTGTGAGAGTGGAATAACGTCGCTTGCTGAAATTCCCATGACCGTCTCCTTAGAAGCACATCATGTGCAGATAAATGTACAGTATACGAGCTTGGTCCGACAATGAAAGCAGGCGTCGGCTACGACCATTTGTATCCCAGTGTATGCCTTTGCCGACCTCAAAATGGGCACTCATAAGTCCATCCCAGCTCAGGAAATCCGGCTCTATGTGATTTGTAGTGGGTAACTGCTCGCAAGGCCGGCAGGCAGGTCACGCCAATCCCGATGCTTCACTTTGCCCAACCTACGCCACTACCGTGTTGCAGGATGCGCTGCTTGCGGGCCGCTCCTACGACGTCGCCACGTTGGTTCTGATTGCGGTATCACGTTGTTTCAGTTACTTCCTCGCCAAGCGAAGATTTCGTGCTCGTTCTGCGAGGGAGGCTACTGTTTCGTCTAACCATTGAGTCTTGCGCCATTCTGTGTAATCGAAGCGTTCGCGGTTGATCAGTGCGATGAAGCGCTCTCCTTCGACGGGCCCAAGGGTTTTGATGAGCATTGCTACGCCTTCATGGCGGATTTCTGTATCAGTTCTCATGGCTATATTGGCTTCTTATGAAATCTATGGGATCAATAACGCGAACTCTTGGTTCAACAGCCATTTTCTTGAGTAGCTGCTTATCCGTTGTGAGCAGATATGCCGCACCAGCGGTGATTGCGTTGGCGACGTGGAGGGCATCCATGGGTTTGACACCACTCTCCGCGATTTCTTCTGCCATTGCTTCTATTTGTGGTGTTGCATCAATATCAATCACGGCAAAGCTTTTCCATCCGTCGATGGTTTTGCTCCGTTCCGTATTAGTGTTTGCACTGTTTTCCAAGTCCAGAACAGCCGACCAAGCTAGTGCGAGCTTCCCTTCACGTATGGATTGCTGGATATCGAGCTTGGCTTCCGTCTGTAGTCGGACGAGCAATTGACTCTGGTCGTCAAACGGACGGTTGAAGCAGCAGATGTCGAGATAGATCAGCTTGATTTCAGGTTTTGTGTTCATGTTTTGGATTATGCATGCCAAGCATTTCAAGCTGAACAGGTTTGCCACATCCCTACGATGTCGCCGCCATTCTGAAACTGGTGCAAACCTGACGACGCGAATCTGGATTCTCACCTGCGCGGGAATGACGGATTTTCGATTAGCGCTGTAGGTTGGGCAAAGCGAAGCGTGCCCATCGAAACGCCTCAATGTTGGGCACGCTTCGCTTTGCCCAACCTACGCCACTGTCGAGTTGTAGATGGCGCCGCCCCAACTGGCGAATTCAGGTTCATCTGAACAAGCGGCCTGTATCGGCCGCGGGCTTCAGTTC
Organism: Betaproteobacteria bacterium; assembly: GCA_020049415.1. Classification (GTDB taxonomy): domain Bacteria; phylum Pseudomonadota; class Gammaproteobacteria; order Burkholderiales; family Thiobacillaceae; genus PFJX01. The sequence continues at coordinate 1,181 of JAIFKV010000211.1, read as the reverse complement.
CCATCCCGCTTCAGACACTTCGAAGCACTTACGCAAGATCAATCCATGCTCATTGCCGCTTCCGGGTACAGGTCCGGAAGTAAAAATTGAAGTGCGTCCAACGGAAACGCAAATGCAACCGGTGCCTTGTGCCCGCTGCTCAAGACCAGCCCTGTCTCGACAAGCCGGGACAGCAAAGCCCGCCCGGTACGTTCTCCCAACCCCGTCATCTGAATGAACTCTCCCCGTGGCGTGGGCCCGGCCAGGAACAGGTGATAAAGCGGAGACACCGCTTCATGGCGAATAGCCTTGTCTTGCGACGATCGGAAGCTGATGAGCGCCTTGATACGCGTCTTCATACCGTCAAAGTCAAGCATTCTCGTCATGAAGCCCACCTGGTCTTCGCACACCTCGATAAACCACTCGCACCAGGCTTTCAGCGCGCGTTCGCTCAGGTTGCCGCGCCCATCCAGATCGCCTTGCCGGGCACTATCAGCGGCAGCCAGCAAGCGGTAGTAATCATCGCGCCTGCGGGCGAAACCGCGATTGACCGACCAGAGCCCGGAACTGAGCGGGTACAAAGCGCAATGCGTCTGCAGACGACAGGCGCGACCATTGCCATCGGAGAATGGATGTATCCAAGCCATGCGCTGATGCGCGGCGGCGATGGTAATTAGCTGCTCCTCCAAAGCGCATGGACGTGGATAAACCTCATCGAAACGAGACAAGAACCCAGGCAAGGCTGAGCCCGGCGGTGGCTCATGCCGCCCGACCGAAACCTGCTCGGTTCGAAATAAACCAGGCTGAACGACGCGGCCATCGTCCGTAGTGCGGTCGGTTACCACCAACCGGCCATAGAGCGCGGCGTGCGCGCGGCTGATGAAAGAAGAAGTCAGCACACTCACGCCCACACTGTCCTGGACCAGGCTTTCGAGCTCCCGCTCCGCCTCGATATGCGCGATGGCAATGCGCTGCAACTGCGCCACCTCTGGCTTATTAGAAAAATCCTGATGCAAGGCACGCTCGATATTCTTCGGATGCGTACTCTGCCCCTCGATACGGTTTGAGTAGTACGAGTTCATCTCCCGCACCAACTCACGCACGCTGGCAATCGTGGTCGGGTGTGCACAGCCAGAAAGCCGATAAGCTTGTTGGATAACGGCCCGCGCACGCAACCTCATCTCATCAAGCTTGAGCCGAGG
>JAIFKV010000086.1:7358-7851 GCA_020049415.1 Betaproteobacteria bacterium | reverse complement strand
TGGTGGCAGCCATCGGCCTGCTGCTGGTGAAATTCGTCAATTCCTTCGTCGCCACCTTGCCGGCGGTATTCGAAGGCAGCAGCGGCGAAGCCTTGATCGCCATCCTGACGCTGGTGGACATCACGCTGGTGGCCAATCTGTTGCTGATCATCATCTTCGCCGGCTATGAAAACTTCATTTCCAAGATTGACACCGGCGAAAATGAAGATCGGCCGGATTGGATGGGCCATGTCAGCTTCTCGGACCTCAAACTCAAGCTGATCGGTTCCATCGTCGCGATTTCCGGAATCGAACTGCTGAAGTACTTCGTCAACGTCAAGCAGGCCACCGAGCACGAGTTGATGTGGGTGGTGATCCTCCACCTCACCCTGGTGATCTCCGGCGTGATGTTCGCCCTGATGGATCGCATCGCCGGCAGCAATCATGGTCATGCAACGGCGAAACAGGACGCCAAGGAGTAACGGTATGACTGCCGCCTCGCCGCTCAGCCGCC
>JAIFKV010000086.1:0-7312 GCA_020049415.1 Betaproteobacteria bacterium | reverse complement strand
TGCCGACGCGCTTCATTGGGCCGCGCGCGCATGGCCAGATCGGCGAGGGAGCGTAAACCCTCCCTAAAACAGGGCATGACAGCGATGAACTTTGACCAGGCCATAGATTGGAAACCGCACGGGCGCCAGCAGTCAGGGCTGATTGCAGCGAGCCTGGTCTGGATTCTGCTGTCCGGGCTTGCGCATTACCTGACGGGCCCGAAATATGAGTTTCATATCGTCTTTCTGCTCCCCGTGATAGCCGTTTGCTGGTACGTCAACGCTAAAGCGGGGTTCATCATGGCATGGCTCGGTGCAGCCGTCTGGATGGCTGCGGATTGGCTCGCGGCGCCCCCCGGCGCAGATCTCCAGGCGCTGCTGGTCAACGATGCCATCAGGCTGAGCGTGTTTGCGCTGGTCATCGTGCTGGTCGATAGGCTGAAAAGAGCGCATGAACTCGAATCGACCCTGGCCAGGGTCGATTTGCTCACGCAATTGCCGAATCGGCGCGCCTTCCATGAGCAGTGCGACGCCGAGATCATGCGGGCGCGCCGTTACCGGAACCCGCTCACCCTGATCTCGCTGGACCTGGATAATTTCAAATCGGTCAATGATCGCGATGGCCATGACGCAGGGGACCGGGTGCTGCGCAGCATGGCCAAGACGCTCCAAAACAATATCCGCTCGACGGATGTCGCAGCGCGGCTCGGAGGCGACGAGTTCGCGATTTTGCTGCCGGAGACGGGACGCGAAGCAGCCTGGGCAATCGCCACCAAGCTGCAACAGCAATTGACACAAGACATGCGAAAGGGCGGCTGGCCGATAACAGGCAGCTTTGGCGTGGCCACGTTCATGACACCGCCGGAGAGCATCGATGCATTGATGAAACTGGCGGATAAACTGATGTACGACGCAAAGCAGAAAGGCAAAAACAGCGTCCTGCATGAGGTCATCCAGACACCGCCGGAGTCCGCGGTATGAAGGAATTCCGGCGCTGCTTCGCGCCCCTGTTCATGGCGGGGGATGCGATCGGCGTTCTGCCCGCATTCCGCGCCTTGAGCCAAGACATGGAACCTCGCCAGGCAAGTCGGGCGATCTTTCGCTGCGTGACCACCGCCACGGCGGTGGCACTGGCATTTCTCGCGCTGAGCCATCGCAGGCTCCGTTCGCTTTACCCATCGTATGCAACCACGAGGAAAGACTCATGCAAACCATCACCCCCATCGTTGCCGCCACCGATTTTTCCAGCGCGGCGAACCGCGCAGTATTGCGCGCGGCGCTGATTGCCAGCCAGCAGAGCACGGAACTGCATCTGCTATATGTGGCCGCGCCCCTCGCTCTCTACCCCGGACAGGATGTCGGTCCCACCGATAGCGCGGCCATCCCGGTCGGCCTCGGCGAGCAAGCCGAAGCGACCGCGCGGGTGCTGCGAGAGCGCTACCTCATCCACGTCCAGGTGGTTCAGCGCATCGGCCGGGCGCATAGCCAGATCGCAGAATACGCCGCCGAAGTGGACGCCAGCCTGGTGGTTGTCGGCGCTCGCGGTGAGAGCCCGCTACTGCACCTGTTGCTCGGATCGACCGCCTGGCGGCTGCTGCGGGTGTGCCAGCGCCCGGTGCTGATCGTGCGCGGCGAGCCGGTCGCGCCCTATGACCGGGTACTGGCGACGGTGGATTTCTATCCGCATAGCCGCGCCGTGGTGGCATGGGCGCACCGCTTGGCGGCGGACGGGAATCTGCAACTGCTGCATGCGCTGGAACCTCTGGACGAAACCAGCCTGCGCGCCCAGGGTCTGGGCAGCGCGGCGATCAAGCAACGGCGCGAAGAGATGCACGCCATCGCCGAGAACCTGATGTCCAATCTGCGTGCCGACTTGCCCGGCGAAGAGAAACCCCAGATCGAAAGCCATATCGAGCCGGGTTATCCGCCAGTCCGCATCCTGGAATCCGCCGCCGACTGGCGCGCCGACCTGATCGTGCTGGGCCGACAAGGCCGCAGCGGCCTGGAGGATTTCCTGCTCGGCAGCGTCAGCAAGGATGTGGCGCAGGAAGCGGTTTGTGACGTGCTGCTGGTCGGAGAGGGGTAAACCACAAGCCTGCGCTTTCCTGCTGTCACGCGTGAGGTCACCGGCCCGGAAAGCGCACCGGCCTCGAACGGTCGGCCATCAGCGCCGGTTTCGCGCTTGGCAAGGAGATCAGTCGGCTTCTCCTTGCACAGGTTGCCCTGCTCACCTTCAGCATCGAAATAATCGAACAATAACGGTCAAATATTCGAATTTATTTGAAGTTTCTGGAGGTCTATCCTGAAATCTGCCCCCTAGCGACCCCCTGTCTGAATTTCATGTTCAGCCCGAAGTCGACCGAGAGTGGAGATGAAAATGAACGACATTGCTCCTGATACTTCGCCCAACCGCCATCCAGGCTTCAGGATCGGCGTGGACTGGAGAGTGTGGCGACCGGCGTATCAGGACCCGGTAGATCCGCTGGCGGAATCGCCATGACCGCGGCCTTCCAGGAAATTGCCCTGCTGCTGGCTGCCGCCGCCGGTATCGGCGCCCTCGGCCTGTGGCTGCGCCAACCGCTGATCCTGGCCTATATCGTGGTGGGCATCATCGCCGGGCCGATGGTTTTCGGCTGGCTGAGTGTTCAACACGCCGCGCACGACCCACTCGACCTTCTGGCGCAGATCGGCGTCGCCGTGCTGCTGTTCACCGTCGGCCTCAAGCTTGATCTGCACCTGGTGCGCCGCCTCGGTGCCGTGGCGCTGGCGACCGGGCTGGGGCAACTGACCTTCACCATCCTGTTCGGTTATCTGCTGGCGCTGGCGCTGGGCATGGCTCACCTCAAGGCGCTTTACATCGCGGTGGCGCTGACCTTCTCCAGCACCATCATCATCGTCAAGCTGCTGTCCGACAAAAAGGAGCTGGATTCCCTGCATGGGCGCATCGCGGTAGGTTTTCTCATCGTCCAGGACATCGCCGTGGTCATCGCCATGATGGTCATGAGCAGCCTGAACATGGCCGAGGCGGGCGGGGTGACCGCCACCCTCGGCATGATCGTGCTGAAACTTGCCGCCGCCGGACTGCTGCTGGCGGTCGCCATGCGCTGGGTACTGCCGCGCCTGCTCGATCTGGTGGCGCGCTCGCAGGAACTCATGCTGCTGTTCGCCATTGCCTGGGGTGTGGCCCTGGCCAGCCTGGGCGAGGTATTCGGCTTCAGCAAGGAAGTGGGCGCCTTCCTTGCCGGCTTCTCGCTCGCCACCTCGCCCTATCGCGAGGCCATGAGCAGCCGGCTCAACCCGGTGCGTGACTTTCTCTTGCTGTTCTTCTTCCTCGATCTGGGCGCGAAGCTGGAATTGACCGCCTTCGAGGGTCAAATTCCGGCGGCGATGGTGCTATCGGCCTTCGTGTTGATCGGCAATCCACTGATCGTCATGGCCATCATGGGCTACATGGGTTACCGCAAGCGCACGGGTTTCATGGCGGGACTGACGGTGGCGCAAATCTCCGAGTTCTCCATCGTCTTTGTCGCCATGGGGGTTACGCTGGGCCATGTCGGTGGCGATGCCCTGGGCCTGGTCACCTTGGTGGGCCTGCTGACCATTAGCGTCTGCACCTACATGGTGCTTTACGGCCAGCCCCTGTACGAAAAACTCAAGCCCTGGCTGGGACTGTTCGAGCGGAAAGTGCCATTCCGCGAACGCGCGGCGGGCAATATCGAAGCGGTTCCGGAGGTCATCCTGTTCGGCCTCGGGCGTTACGGTGGTCGACTCATGCAGCGACTGCACGCGCAGGGGATCGCCACCCTGGGCGTCGACTTCGACCCCGAAGCGCTGCGCCACGCGCGCCAACACGGCCTGCCGGTGTGCTTCGGCGACGCCGAGGATGCGGAACTCCCCGCGACGCTGCCGCTCGAATCGGCACGCTGGGTGGTCAGCACCCTGCCGGATGCGGACGTCAATCGCGCGCTCATTTCGGCTTTGCGCGCGCAGGGTCATCGCGGCCGCGTCGCGGTCGCAGCGCATGACAAGGACGACGCCAGGATGCTGAAAAAGGCCGGCGCAAGCCTGGTTTTTCATCCCTATTCCGATGCCGCTGATTACGCGGCGGAAATACTCCAGAACGAGCTGCAAGGAAGACCGACATGAAACCCATCCAGACCCTCCTCGTCGCCACGGACTTCTCCACCCCGGCCAAGCGCGCCGAAGAACGCGCCGCGTGGCTGGCGGCGGAACACGACGCCCGTCTGATCCTGCTGCACAACCTGTCAAGCCTGGCCCTGCAACGTCTGCGCGAACGCCTGCTGCCCGGCCAGGACGACAGCCAGGCGCAGCTGCATGCGCATTATCGCGATGCCCTGCAACGCTTGGCCGATGACCTCGCCGGACGCTGGGACATCGTGGTGACGCCGCAGATCACGACCGGCCAGGCGCACCGCGAAATCAGCCGCGCCGCGCGGGAGAACGGCGCTGACCTGGTGGTGGTCGGGGCGGTCGGCGAGCACCCGGTGCGTGAATTCTTCGTCGGTTCGACCGCCGAGCGGGTGGTGCGGGAATCCCCCGTGCCCGTGCTGGTAGTCCGGCGGGAAGGGCATGAACCCTACGTGCGCGTGTTCGCCGCCCTCGACCTCTCCCCGTGCAGCTCGGCGGTGGCCGAACTCGCCCGCCGGATCGCGCCCGCCGCGCAGCTCACCCTGGGACATGTCTTCGAGGTGCCGTTCGAGGGCAAACTGCATTTCGTCGGCGCCAGCGAGGAGGCGATTCATCGCTACCGCCGGGAAGAACGCGAGCACGCACTTGCGGCGCTGCATACCTTGGCAGAGGCGATGCCGATGCCGCAAGGCTTGGACATCCGGGTGGAACACGGCATGCCGGATGCCGTTCTTCCGCGACTACTGGGAGAAACGGCGGCCGACCTGGTGGTGACTGGCAAGCACGGAGCTTCCGAGATCGTGGACCTGCTCCTGGGCAGCATGACCAAACACCTGCTGCGAGAAGCGGGATGTGACGTGCTGGTGGTCCCGCCCGCGCCGGAACGCAAGGCATAAGCATGCCCATCGCCAGCGCCGATCTGTTCGTCCTGCTGGCCGCCATTCCCCTGGCGGCGCTGGGCGGCGAAGCGTTTCTCAGGGGCGTACTCGGTTTGAGCGCCTGGCTGCGCCTGCCCAAGCTGCTGGTGGCCACGACGCTGGCCGCCTTCGCCACCTCCAGCCCGGAACTGACTGTATCGAGCATGGCGGCGCTGGCCGGGAAACCGGAAATCGGGCTGGGCGATGCGCTGGGCAGCAACGTGGTGAATATCGCGTTGATTCTGGGTCTGGCGCTGTTGTTCGGGGCCTTGTCGACACGTTTTGCCGAAATCCGGCGCGATTTTCTGCTTGCCCTGGCCACCCCCGTTCTCACTTTGTTCCTGGCGCTGGATGGCATGCTGTCGCGCGCCGAGGGCGCACTGCTGCTGGCGCTGTTTGCGGCCTGGCTGACGCTGGCCGCAAGGCAGGCCATCGCGCATCGGCGCGCTATACAGGCAACCGCGCAGACAGACACTCAGGCAATCGGCCAACCACTCTCCACGGTGCTGTACCTGATTGCCGGTTTGGCCTGCCTGATCCTGGCCGGGCGCTTGTTCGTGACCGGAGCTTCCGGCATCGCTGTCGCACTGGGCGTGCATGCTTATGTGATCGGCGCGCTGGTGGTGGCCATCGGCACTTCGCTGCCGGAACTGGTGACCACCCTGCTCGCGCGGCTGCGCGGGCATGACGACGTGGGGTTGGGCACACTCCTGGGCAGCAATCTGTTCAACGGCCTGGCCATCGTCGGCGTCGCCGCCGCAATTCACCCGATCCAGGCGCCGGTTGGCGAGATCACTGCGGCCCTGGTCATAGGCGTGCTGAGCGTTTTGCTGATCCTGCCGCGCGCGGGCGTCATCCCACGCTGGCGCGGTGGCATCCTGCTGCTCGCTTATGCGGCCTTCGTGGTGGTAACGCTGACTATTTGAGAGAGCAAAACATGACCACTCCCATTCCCTGGCATACGCAAACCGCCGAAGCCGCTTGCTCATCGCTTCAGGTCGATCCGGCGCACGGTCTGGCTGCCGACGCAGCCAGCCAGCGACTGACGCATTACGGCGAGAACAGGCTGGTCGAAGCCAAACCACGTCCGCTGTGGCTGAAATTTCTCGACCAGTTCAAAAACTTCCTGGTCATCGTGCTGCTGTTTGCCGCCGTGCTGGCCTGGGCGGTCGGCGATCTGAAGGATGCCGTGGTGATTCTCATCGTGGTGATCTTGAACGCCACACTCGGCTTTTATCAGGAACACCGCGCCGAACAGACCCTGGCGGCGTTGAAGAACATGCTGGCGGCCAGTGCGCGGGTGCGCCGCGCGGGACAGCTCGTTGAACTGGACGCAGCCCTGCTGGTGCCCGGCGATATTGTGCTGCTGGAGGCAGGCGACCGGATTCCCGCCGACGGACGGCTATTGGCGGCGCACGCGCTGGAAGTGGATGAAGCGGCGCTCACCGGCGAGTCGCATGCGGTCGGAAAATCAACGGCTGAGTTGGCGGTCGCCGACCTGCCGCTGGGTGATCGCCTCAACATGCTTTACATGAACACCGTGGTGACCCGTGGCCGCGCCGAGATGCTGGTGACGGCCACCGGCATGGTCACCGAGATGGGCAAGCTGGCCGGCATGATCGCCGCCGCCCCCGAGTCGGATACGCCATTGCAAGTCCAGCTCGACACCCTGGGCAAGAAACTCGCCGGCATCGCGGGTTTGGTGGTGACGCTGATCTTCATCCTCGACTTCGCGCGCGGCCTGCCCTGGACCCAGGCGGCGATGACCGCCGTCGCCCTGGCGGTAGCCGCCATTCCGGAAGGTCTGCCGGCGGTGGTTACGGTGACGCTGGCGATCGGCATGTGGCGCATGGCGAAGAATCAGGCGATTCTGAAAAAACTCTCCGCCGTGGAAACCCTGGGCTCGACCACGGTGATCTGCTCCGACAAGACCGGCACGCTGACCCTGAACCAGATGACCGCGCGCGCCGGCTGGTTTGCCGGGAACCGCTTCACGGTGACCGGCGAGGGCTATCTGCCCACCGGCGAAATCGGTTGTGACGCCGCCACACCCGGCTTGCGCGCACTCCTGCTTCCGATGGCGCTGTGTACAGATTCGCGCGTGCGCGACGGCGCCTTGATCGGCGACCCGACTGAGGGCGCGCTCTGGGTGCTGGCGCAAAAGGGCGGCCTGAATCCGGAACACGAACAGGACGAACAGCCGCGCATCGCCGAAATCCCGTTCGATTCGGCGCACAAGTTCATGGCCACTTTTCACCATGCGGGCG
>JAIFKV010000018.1 GCA_020049415.1 Betaproteobacteria bacterium | reverse complement strand
TTTCCGAACACAAGACCGGGCTGGTCAAGATTCTTGGCCAGAACCACCAGTTCCTCGGCGTCAACAACGCCATCGCCTCGATGCTCGAAGCGCGCCAACTGGGCCACGGGCGCGGAGGCGTGTTCTGGCAGACGCAGGGCAGCGGCAAGAGTTTTTCGATGGTTTTCTTCGCGCAGAAGGTGCTGCGCAGGCTGGCCGGCAACTGGACATTTGTCGTGATCACCGACCGCGTCGAACTGGATGAGCAGATCGCCAAGACGTTCAAGACTACCGGCGCGGTGAGCGAGGCGGAAGGCGACGCATGCCATGCCGCCAGCGGCGCACATCTGCGCGAGTTGCTGCGCGGCAACCATCGCTATGTTTTCACGCTGGTACACAAGTTTCAGACCCCGGAAGCGCTTACGGATCGCTCCGACGTGATCGTGCTGACCGACGAGGCACACCGCAGCCAGTTCGACACGCTGGCGCTGAACATGCGCGCGGCGTTGCCGAAGGCGATGTTCCTGGCCTTCACCGGCACGCCGCTGATCACGGGCGAGGAGCGCACCAGGGAGGTATTCGGCGACTATGTTTCGATCTACGACTTCCAGCAGTCCATTGAGGACGGCGCTACCGTGCCGCTGTTCTACGAGAACCGCACGCCGGAATTGCAACTGGTCAACCCCGACCTGAACGAGGACATCTATCGCTTGATCGAGGATGCCGACCTCGACGCGGAGCAGGAAACCAGGCTGGAGCAGGTGCTCGGGCGGCAATACCACCTGATCACGCGCGACGACCGGCTGGAAACCGTGGCTGCCGACATCGTTCGGCACTTTCTAGGCAGAGGCATGTTGGCCAATGCGGTCGGCAAAGCCATGGTGGTGTCGATCGACAAGGCCACCGCAGTGCGCATGTTCGACAAGGTGAAGGCGCATTGGGCTGTGGAAACCGCACGGGCGCAGAAGGAACTGGGCGAACTGCATTACCTGCCAGGCGCTGGCGGCATGACGCCGGAACAAGCGCGGCGCGATGCGCGCATGGCTGAACTGAAACAGCGACTCGATGTGCTGACCAGTACCGATATGGCGGTGATCGTTTCGCCGGGGCAGAACGAAATCCAGCAGATGCAGACGCTGGGCCTCGACATCGAACCGCACCGCAAGCGCATGAACGAGTCGAACCCCGGCCTCGACGAAAAATTCAAGGAGACAGACGACCCGCTGCGACAGGTCTTCGTCTGCGCCATGTGGCTGACCGGCTTCGACGCGCCGAGCTGCTCGACGGTGTATCTCGACAAGCCGATGCGCAACCACACGCTGATGCAGACCATCGCCCGCGCCAACCGCGTCTTCCCCGGCAAGCACAGCGGCGTCATCGTCGATTACGCCAACGTCTTCGCCTCGCTGGAAAAGGCGCTGGCGATCTACGGCGCGGGCAAGGGGGGTGAAACACCGGTCAAGGACAAGCAACAACTGGTCGAGGAACTACGAAGGTCGGTGGTCGATGCGACGGCCTTCTGCGCCTCGCACAAGGTGATGCTGAGCGAGATCGAGGCGACGGACGCCGGCAGCATGGAACGCCTGTCGCGCATCCAGGATGGCATGAACGCGCTGATTTCGCCCGACCCGCTGCGCCGCGACTTCTTTGCCCGCTAGCTAATAGATAAGATTGCCGTTACTTATTGAGAAGTTACTTCCTCGTAGGATTGTGAATAAACAGTACGTTTGGCAGTTAACGTCCGGTTGAGGTTGCGGCGAAATGGTGTGGGGAATGAAGCGACTTCCGTTCCAGCGCTTTTTCCGGGGTGGAAAAAAACTCCCGCCAGCGGGGGGGCCGACGAGACGCATTCGGTTTTCCTTTCGCGGAGCCGTGTTTCGCTTGGCAACAGAGTCGGTTCATTCCTCACCGCATCCTACGCGACCTCCGCCTCTATCACCTGCTCGAACACGATCCGCCCGTTCTCCACATCCACCCGGATGATGTCCTTTGGCCCGAAGCGGCCGGACAGGATTTCCTTCGCCAGCGGGTTTTCAATCTGCTGCTGAATAGCCCGTTTGAGCGGCCGCGCTCCGAACACCGGGTCGAAACCTTCGCGGGCCAGTTCGAGCAAGGCGGCGTCGCTGACTTCCAGCTTCATCTCCATCTGGGCGACGCGTTTTTCCAGATAATTCAACTGGATACGGGCGATGCTGGCGATGTTCTTTTCATCCAGCGCGTGGAACACCACGACTTCATCGATGCGATTAATGAATTCGGGACGGAAATAGCTCTTCACCTCGGCCATCACCGCCAGCTTGATCACCTGGTAATCGTCGCCGGCCATTTGCTGAATCATTTGTGAACCCAGGTTGCTGGTCATCACGATGACCGTGTTCTTAAAGTCGACAGTGCGGCCCTGGCCATCAGTCATACGACCGTCGTCCAGCACTTGCAGCAGCACGTTGAACACGTCCGGATGCGCTTTTTCGACTTCATCAAGCAAGATCACGCTATACGGTTTGCGCCGCACGGCTTCGGTCAGATAGCCACCCTCTTCATAGCCGACATAGCCGGGAGGCGCGCCGATCAGGCGTGCAACCGAGTGTTTCTCCATGAACTCGCTCATGTCGATGCGTATCAAATGGTCCTGGCTGTCGAACAGGAAATCGGCCAGGGATTTGCACAGTTCGGTCTTGCCGACACCGGTGGGACCGAGGAACAAGAAACTGCCGTAAGGCCGATTCGGGTCGCTCAAGCCAGCGCGCGAACGGCGGATCGCGTCTGACACCAGCCGCACCGCTTCATCCTGCCCGACCACGCGCTGATGAATGCGCGATTCCATCGCCAGCAGCTTGTCGCGTTCGCCTTGCACCAGTTTGGACACCGGGATACCCGTGGCGCGTGACACCACTTCGGCGATTTCTTCGGTGCCGACTTCAGTCCGCAGCAGCGTGAATTCCAGTTTGCCCTCGCCCGCTTCGGCTTGTTTCATCCGCGCTTCCAACGCTGGCAGCTTGCCATATTGGATCTCGGCAACTTTGTCGAATTGGCCGCGACGCTGTAGATCGGCCATTTCGGCACGCAAGCGGTCGATCTCTTCTTTGACTTGGGCGGAACCCTGCACGGTTGCTTTTTCCGCCTTCCAGACTTCTTCCAAGTCAGAATATTCCTTGTCCAATTTGCGGATTTCGTCCTCGATCAAACTCAAGCGTTTCTTCGAAGCCTCATCTTTCTCACGCTTCACCGCCTCGCGTTCGATCTTGAGCTGGATCAGACGACGATCAAGCTTATCCATCACTTCCGGCTTGGAGTCGATTTCCATCTTGATACGGCTAGCGGCTTCGTCAATCAGGTCGATCGCCTTGTCCGGCAAGAAGCGGTCGGTGATATAGCGATGGCTCAATTCGGCGGCCGCAACCAGCGCCGGGTCGGTGATATCGACGCCGTGGTGCAATTCGTACTTCTCCTTCAGGCCGCGCAAGATGGCAACGGTGGCTTCAACCGTTGGTTCATCGACCAGCACTTTCTGAAAACGGCGCTCCAGCGCAGCATCCTTCTCGATGTATTTGCGGTATTCGTTCAGCGTGGTTGCGCCGATGCAATGCAATTCGCCACGCGCCAAGGCGGGTTTAAGCATATTTCCGGCGTCGATTGCGCCTTCCGCTTTGCCCGCGCCAACCATCGTGTGCAGTTCATCGATAAACAGAATGATGCGACCTTCGTCCTGGCCGACTTCTTTCAGCACCGCTTTCAGACGTTCCTCGAACTCGCCGCGATATTTCGCGCCAGCAAGCAGGCCCGCCATATCCAGCACCAGTACGCGCTTGCCTTTGAGCGACTCCGGCACCTCGCCGTTGATGATGCGTTGCGCCAGACCTTCCACAATGGCGGTCTTGCCGACCCCGGGTTCGCCGATCAACACCGGGTTGTTCTTGGTGCGGCGCTGCAAAACCTGGATCGCGCGGCGAATCTCGTCGTCGCGGCCAATCACCGGATCGAGCTTGCCTTGACGGGCGCGATCGGTCAGGTCGAGGGTGTATTTAGCCAACGCCTGACGTTGGCCTTCGGATTCTTGCGTATCGACGCCCTCGCCGCCGCGCACTTCGCTGATTGCCGCTTCCAGCGCCTTGCGCGTGGCGCCGTTCTCCTTCAGCAGACGGCCGGCTTCGCCCTTGTCGTCCACCGCCGCAAGCAGAAACAACTCGCTGGCGATGAACTGGTCGCCCCGTTTGCTGGCTTCCTTGTCGGTCAGATTGAACAGATTGACCAGTTCCTTCGACGGCTGAATCTCGCCGCCGGTGCCCTCCACCTTCGGCAAGCGGTTCATCGCCGCCTGCAACGCAGCGACCAGCGACGGCAAACGCACGCCGGCCTTTTGCAGGATCGGCCGCGCACTGCCGCCTTCCTGATTGATCAGCGCGGCAAGCAGATGCACCGGCTCGATGTAGGAATTGTCGTTACCCAACGCCAGACTCTGTGCATCCTGAATGGCCGACTGGAACGGGGTGGTGAGTTTCTCGAAACGCATGGGGTACTCCCTTATTGGATGATTGGTTTCAAAAATGGGGGAATTGATCTCAATTTCAACAGTAGGCAATGAGGCAATTACAATCCAGCCTATGACTAAACCACTTGAAACCGTGATTCAGGCCAATATCTGTGCAGCGCTCGATGAAGATATCGGCGCTGGTGACCTCACCGCGCAACTGATTGGCGCCGAAACCCAAGCTCGCGCCTGCGTCATCAGCCGAGAGGACGCGGTGTTATGCGGCACGGACTGGTTCAACGGCTGTTTTATGGCGCTTGATGCCAACATCAAGATAACCTGGCACGCGGGCGATGGTGATGTGGTCAGCGCCGGACAGACGCTATGCGAAATCTCCGGCTCGGCGCGTTCCTTGCTGACAGCCGAACGCCCGGCATTGAATTTCTTGCAAACGCTTTCCGGCGTGGCCACCGAAACACGTCGTTATGTCGAAGCCATCGCCGGCACCCGCGCACGCATCTACGACACGCGAAAAACCTTGCCCGGATTGCGCCTGGCACTCAAGTACGCGGTGAAATGCGGAGGTGGAGAAAACCAGCGCATCGGGCTGTACGATGGCATTTTGATCAAGGAAAACCACATCTCTGCGGCGGGCGGTATCCAGCCGGCGCTGCAAGCCGCATTCAAACTGGCTGGTGAGGGGGTCAGCGTTCAGATCGAAGTGGAGAACCTGACGCAATTGGAACAGGCATTGGCGGCGGGCGCAAAACTGATCCTGCTCGACAACTTTGACCCGCCCGGCATGTGCGCGGCAGTTGCGTTAACCGCCGGCAGGGCGCAACTGGAAGCCTCCGGCGGCATCAGCTTGGTAACGGTGCGCAGCTTCGCCGAAACCGGTATCGACCGGATTTCTGTCGGCAATTTAACCAAGTCGGTACGCGCACTGGATTTGTCGATGCGGTTTATTTGATGTTTTGTAGGGCGCTCAGCGCCCACTCAGCGCAAATAGCCCTCGTGCTCCAGCTTCAAGACGATCATCTGCACGGCTTCATCGACGCTGTAGCGGGAGGTGTCGATGGCCAATTCGGGGTTTTCCGGCACTTCATAGGGGTCTGAAACGCCAGTGAATTCAGGGATCAGGCCGGCGCGCGCCTTGGCATAGAGACCTTTTCGGTCACGTTGTTCGCAGACTTCGATGGCGGTGGAAACGTGGATTTCCAGGAAGCCGCCCCATTCTTCAATCATCGCCCGCACCGCTCGCCGTGTCGTTTGATAAGGCGCGATAGGAGCGCAGATGGCGATGCCGCCATGCTTGCTGATTTCGCTGGCGACGAATCCGATACGACGGATATTGATGTCGCGGTGCGCCTTGGAGAACCCCAGTTCGGATGACAAATGTTTGCGCACGATGTCGCCATCCAGCAGCGATACGCGACGCCCGCCCATTTCCATCAGCCGCACAGTCAGGGCGCGGGCAACAGTCGATTTCCCCGAGCCGGACAAACCCGTGAAGAACACCGTGAAGCCTTGGCGGCTGCGCGGCGGATAGGCTTTGCGCAATTCATCCAACACTTCTGGAAAGCTGAACCAATCCGGCACCTTGAGGTTTTGCATCAGACGACGAGTCAATTCAGCGCCGTTCATGCTCTCGGCGCGCGCACCGGCGGGCACCACTTCTTCCGCAAGCCATTCGTCGCGATTCTCGACATAAACCATGCGCGGGAAGGGCAACAAGGTGACGCCCAGGCTCTGACTGGCGATGGCATAGACCGTGTCTTTGGCGAGATTTGGCGTGTCCTGACCGCGTCGCTGACGACCTTCCGGCTGCATACTTTGCATCACGATCTCGCCGCCGATCACCAACTGCGAACAGCCGTAATTGCGCGCCATGATGGCTTTCAGCAAAGTCTTGCGCGGCCCGGCCGACCAAGGCGTCATCGGGTTCAACGCCAACATGCTGGTGGCTGCGGGCAACCGCGGCATCAGCGCCTGACAAGCGCGCACCAGAGCGAAATGGCCGGACTCCATGACCGGGTCGGAACCGGCGACAGCATGAATCAGCAGGTTCGATTCCTGCTCTTTTGCGGTGCGCAGGAGAAACTCGAATTGCGGCCGATGCAACGCCTGACCAGCTTGATAAGCCATCACCCGACGCCAGCCAAGGCGCGCAAACTGGTCACGCATCTCGGCGGGCGTCAGCCGCAGATTCAGAAAATCATGGCGCGGCGGCAAGGTCACGCCTTCCAGACGCCCCCCCACATAAAACTCGCCCGCTTCAGCGGGTGCTCGCGCCAGCGGTACACCGGAAGATTCCGCCAGCGCCATTTCAGCTTCCGGGTTGGCCGGCCAGACTTCGGCAATATGCAGGATGGCAGGCATGACGCCTTCGCTATCGCGCAATGCCACGGTTTGCCCGGCAGACAGTGTCTGGGCGGCCTTTGCGGAGACCACCAACATTACCGGACGCGGCCAGAACAAACCCTCCGGCAACTTCATTCCGGCCAGCACGGCATGCATCTCGGCCTGCGTCATGTAGCCTTCAAGCGGCGACATTGCGCCGTTGAGGAGCAGTTCCAGTTCGCAAATCTGCTTCCAGCTCAAATCCAGCGAAGGCAACGACAGCGCCTCCAGTTTGATGCTTTCGATGCGTTCCGGACCAGCCATCAGGCTGTTGAGTTTTCCGCCGTAAGGGGTAATCAGATGATCCATATATTTTCTCTGTTTTTTACGTGACTTCAGTCACGCCGGCCAGGCATCGAAGAAGGCGGCGACAAAATCCGCTATGCGATCTTCCGGCAACACGTTGATGCCCGCCGCAGCTTTGCGGCCGCCACCGGTTTCAAAGCGTTTGCAAAGTTCATCGGCGCCGCTTTTGTTGCTTAATGGCGCTCGCACACTGACCACGTAATGACCTTTCGGCGCGCGCGTCAGCATGGCGTGGGCGCGTTGCGGATATGCGCTGGCGAGGTCGTTGGCGTACACCCCGGAAACACGCCGCGCCCAGGCGGCATCCGGCAACACAAAAACCGCGCCACCGGAGCGCTCATGCATCGGCGGGCAGGCGCGCGCATTGGCCATGTCGGCGGCATAACCCGCGCGCAGAATCTTGAACGCGGGCGCTTCATGCATGAAGTCGAATGGATCGGTGTAGGGATGCAGCAAGCGATACAGTTCGGCGGGATGGAAGTGAAGATCTTCCAGACTGTCGCCATAGCCGTTGTAGTTGAGGCATTCGCCGAGTTGACGCAGTTGATCGAGCTGGCTAGCGGACAAACGCAACGCTTCGGCGGCAACGCGCGCGGCGGCATGCAAGTTGTCGCCAAATGCGGCGGCAACCGCCCAGACGCGATGCTTTCCAGCCAGATAACGATCCACCAGCAAACTGGTGCAGACATCGGCGGAGGTATCGATGTTGGCCTGGAAATTCGGATGTACCGGTAATTCACCTGGATTGTGATGATCGAACCAGCGCACCTTGACGCCTCTTTCCAGCATTGCATTGAGCGCCGCAATGTTCTTTTCTACCGCAATATCGAGCGCATTGACTGCATCACCGGCAACCGCATCGATCTGTTTCAACAGGCCGATATCACGTTTGACGCCGGTAATCAGCGTGCTCTCCACCGGCTCGGCGAGGCGGAGTTGGTGCAAGGCGCAAATGCCGTCGGCATCGCCGTTGAAAGCGTCATAGATCATGGTTGTCCGCGAGGTTGTTGATCACCAAAACTGCCAATTGCCGGTATTCAAAATCCACAATCCCAGAATCAGATTGGTGCTGGCATGCGAAATGATCGGCGGCCAGAGGTTGCCGGAAGCCCGATACAGCCAGGCGTAGACCAGACCGGCAAGCATTCCCGCCAGCCATAAACTGTGTTCTAGCCCGAATAAAACACTGCTGATCAAAATTGCGCGCAAGCCGATTTGCACCGGTGCCAGGGTCAGAAAGCACGGCTCCTGCACCCAGCGCAACAGAAACGAGCGCCAGAAGAGTTCTTCCATCAGGGGCACCACCAGCGCCGCACCGACGAGTCGAGTCACCACTAATGGCCAGTTAAAAGCTCCTCCGGCATCACGTGGATCGAAGCCGGTGCCGCCGCCCAGATTCATCCAGCCGGCATCCATGTTGATCCACAGCACAAACACCACTCCGCCCAACAACGGCGCGACCAGCGTGGCCCAAAGCCAATTCGGCGGTTGCCGCAGTTCGGTGTACAGCGCACGGTAGTACCAGAGCGCGCCAACCACGGCGACGATCTTGACTGGATAGAGCCAGCGCACGTCGATGCCCGGCATGGCGTCCGCCACCACCCCCTCGATGGCAAGAAAAACCATATAAAGGGCAAATGGCAGAATCCGCGCCACGGTTTCACGATCGACTTGCCAACCGAAGACGCGCATTGACGGCCCCCCGAGGTAATTGCGCTTTATTTACCGCTTGGCACTTCGTTCACGCCGGCATCGGCGTTCGGCTTCTCGATTGTCGGGGCTATTTTCGGGACGACAGGCTCCTTGCCCAAGTCGGCATATTCACCCAGATATTCAAGTTTGGCTTTATCCTTCAACTGCTTGAGTTCAGCCTCGGCAACTTCACGTTTCTTGGCGTTGCCCAAGTAGCGTTCGATCATCGGCTTGGCCTGTTCTTGCGACAGCGGCTGGGTTTGCGATCCCGCCACCACCAGAATATTCAACGCGCCGGGCGCATTGAAGGTCATTGCCTGACCGTCTTTCAAGGCATGCAATTGCGGCAGCAATTCCAGCGGCAGTTGCTCGGCTGTCTTGGTCGACTGCCCAGCTCTCGAAGGAATGTTCTGCGCCTTGAGCCAGTTGACAAAGTCGCCGAGATTTTTGGTTTGCTGCAATTGCGCTTTGACTGTATCGACATTCTCCGGGGTGACCTGGACGTTGATTTCTTGCAATCGATAGATACGGCGTTCAGCGAACAAAGCGGGATGCTTTTCGTAGTAAGCGACCAACTCGGCTTCACTCGGTCCGGCATGACTTGCGGTCATCTTCTGAATCAATGCCTGCGCCAGAATCTGACGCCGGGAAGCTTCCAGGTTTTGCAGCACCAGCGGGTCTTGATCTACCTTGTCGGCAACCGCCTTCTGCACCAGAAGTTGCTGATCTACCATCGATTTCAACACCTGCTTGGCGGCCAGTTTGACCTGCTCCGGGTTTAGATTGCCCAGTTTGGACAACTCGAAATTGAGTTGTTGCACCGTAATTTCATCCCCGTTCACTTTCGCCGCAACCGGCATTGCCACCTTTTCCCCTACCTCCTTCTTGTCGCCGCAACCCGCCAAAGACAAAGCCACAGCCAATGCCACGGCGCTCAGGCCAATTCGGTGCATTCTTTGCATATCCATTCCTTACGATGTGAATTTCAAAACGATCAGACCATAACCATGCCATACGGCCGATTAACGTCTTCAACAAATTTTTCGAGCTGACCCATCTCTTGAACTATTCAGGCCTGATCCAGCTTTGTTCAAACCAAAATCAGGCCTGACCCGCCAAGCGTAACATTCAGACGCTACAAAATACCGGCCGCGTAATCCGCCAAGCGCGACCGCTCGCCGCGCGCCAGGGTGATGTGACCGCCGTGCTCCCAGCCTTTGAAACGATCAACCACATAGGTAATGCCGGAACTGCCTTCGGTGAGATACGGCGTATCGATCTGGGCAATATTGCCCAGACAGACCACTTTGGTGCCCGGTCCGGCGCGGGTGATCAGCGTTTTCATCTGCTTCGAGGTGAGATTCTGCGCCTCGTCGATGATCAGGAATTTATTGATGAAAGTGCGGCCGCGCATGAAATTGAGCGATTTAACCTTGATGCGTGAGCGCACCAGATCCTGCGTTGCCGCCCTGCCCCACTCGCCAGCATCCTCGTCGGGCTTGTTCAACACATCCAGGTTATCTTCCAGCGCGCCCATCCACGGCGTCATCTTTTCTTCCTCGGTACCGGGCAGAAAGCCGATGTCTTCACCCACCGGCACAGTGACGCGAGTCATGATGATTTCGCTGTAGAGCTTGGTTTCCAGAATCTGGGTGAGACCGGCGGCCAAAGTCAGCAAGGTTTTGCCGGTACCGGCCTGACCGAGCAGAGAGACAAAGTCGATCTCCGGGTCCATCAGCACATTGAGGGCGAAATTCTGTTCGCGGTTGCGCGCGGTAATGCCCCAAACGTTGTTCTTCAGGTGGCTGAAGTCCTTTGCCGTTTCCAGAACCGCCGTCTTGCCGGCGATCTCGATCACCTTGGCCTGAAACGGATTCGGGCCTTCCTGCCAGACAAACTGATTGACCAGCAGAGATTCGCACAACGGTCCGGTAACGCGGTAATAAGATCGCCCGTCGCGCTGCCACGACTCCATGCCCTTGGCGTGCTTGTCCCAGAAATCGTCTGGCAGTTCAAGAACGCCGCTGTACAGCAGATCAGTGTCTTCCAGTACCTTGTCGTTAAAGTAGTCCTCGGCTGGAATTTCCAACGCGCGCGCCTTGATGCGCATGTTGATGTCTTTCGACACCAGAATGACCTGGCGCTCCGGTTGCTGCTGCTTGAGGAACGCGACCACCCCCAGAATCTGGTTGTCGACCTTGCTGAACGGCAAAATCGAGGTGACATCACTGGTAATCGGGTGCGTCTGCAGAAACAACCGACCGGTTGCAGCCTTGTGACTGTGCTCTGCCAGCGAAGCGCCATCTTGAATATGCGCTTCGGTCGAACTGACAATTTCATCCAGAAAACGCGTGACCTGCCGCGCATTGCGCGCCACCTCGGTCATACCCTTTTTGTTGTGGTCCAGCTCCTCCAGGGTCGCCATCGGCAGATAGATGTCGTGCTCCTGGAAACGATACAAGCAGGTTGGATCGTGCAACATGACGTTGGTATCGAGAACGAACAGCTTGGTCGGCTTCTTCTTGCTGGACTTGCGCGCCATGGGGAATTTCTCCGGGGAAAAGTTAGAGGTTACTCACGAATGCCAAAACTTCCTGGGCATGATTCGGCACTTTCACGCCACGCCAGGCACGCGCAACCTGGCCGTCCGGCGCAATCGCAAAGGTGCTGCGTTCAATGCCGCGAACCTGTTTACCGTACATGTTTTTCATCTTCATGACGCCGAACAATTCGCAGACCTTTTCATCCACATCCGACAGCAATTGAAACGGGAAACTGAACTTGGCTTTGAAGTTTTCATGCGCTTTCAGGCTATCGCGCGAAATGCCAAAAATCTCCCAGCCGAGCGCCTGGAATTGCGCATGCAAAGCGCTGAAATCGAGGCCTTCGGTGGTGCAGCCGGAGGTATCGTCCTTGGGATAAAAATACAGGACGACGCCGCGCCCTTTGAATTCGGTGAGTTTGAAGCTTGTGCCACCGGTGGCGGGCAATTCGAAATCGGGTGCGGATTGATGTTCCATTGAGTTCTCTGCGGTTATTGGATGCAGCCATTATCCGGGAGTGCCGTCTCGCCGATCAAGGCGCTTGCCGGAAATGCCAAGATGCTTGTACCTTGCCTGAATGACGCCCGAAACCAGACAAATAATCGACCTTCCCATTACCGGCATGACCTGCGCGGCCTGCTCGACGCGGCTGGAAAAAAACCTGAACCGGTTGCAAGGCGTGAGCGCAAATGTGAATCTGAGCACTGAAATCGCTCGTGTCGAATTCGACCCGGCAGTTGTAAAAGCCGCCGAGATTCTCCAACAGATTAACAAGACCGGCTTCAGCGTCGCGCCGCAGAGTCTCGATCTAGCCATCTCCGGGATGACCTGCGCCGCCTGTTCGACCCGCCTGGAGAAAGTGCTGAACCGGCTGCCCGGGGTTGAGGCGCGCGTCAACCTGGCGGCGGAAAAGGCGCGGCTGCGCTACACCCCGGGCATCACCTCGGCGGATGCATTGTTGGCGGCCGTCGCCAAAGCCGGCTTCTCCGCCGCGCCGATTAACGAAGCCAGCCGCGCGGAGGCGAAAGCGCGCAAAGCGGCGGAATACCGCAACGAACTGCGCGTTTTTATAATTGCGAGTCTGTTTACCCTGCCGTTGCTGGCGCAAATGATCCCGATGCTGTCTGGCGCGCAGCATGTCGAATGGATGCCCCCCTGGCTGCAATGGCTACTGGCCACCCCGGTACAGTTTTGGGCCGGCCGGCGTTTCTACACCGGCGCCTGGAACAGCCTGCGCGGTGGCGGCGCAAACATGGACGTACTGGTGGTGTTAGGTACCAGCGCCGCCTATTTCTTCAGCGTTGCGGTGGTGTTGTTCGATCTCGGCGGCCACGTATATTTCGAAGCCAGCGCCGCCGTGGTGACCTTGGTTCGCCTCGGAAAACTACTCGAAGCCCGCGCCAAATCGCGCACGTCCACCGCTATCGAGCAATTGATTGGCCTACAGCCACGCACCGCCTGGGTGGAGAAAAATGGCGAAGCGATGGAAATCGAAACTGCCCGATTACGCATCGGCGATGTCGTGCGCATCCGCGCCGGAGAACGCATTCCAGTAGATGGGGAAGTCATCGACGGCGCCTCCAGCCTGGATGAAAGCCTGCTCACCGGCGAAAGTTTGCCGATCACAAAACAGACCGGCGACCGTGTCCATGCCGGCAGCCAGAATCTGGACGGCTTGTTGCGGGTGCGCGCGGAAGGCGTCGGCGGACAGACCCAGTTGATGGAAATTGTGCGTTTGACGGAAGCCGCGCAAGGTTCCAAAGCCCCCATCCAGAAAGTGGCCGACCGCATCTCCGGCATCTTCGTCCCCGCCGTCATCGTCATCGCCGTGCTCACCTTCCTCGGTTGGTGGTTGAGCACGGGCGACTTCACCCAAAGCTTGATTCCCGCAGTCGCCGTGCTGGTCATCGCCTGCCCCTGCGCGCTTGGTCTGGCGACACCCACCGCGGTGATGGTCGGCCTCGGTCGCGGCGCGCAACTAGGCATCCTGGTGCGCTCGGCGGAAGCATTGGAACGCGCGGAAAAACTCACCCTGCTGGCGGTGGACAAGACCGGCACGCTGACCGAAGGCCGCATGGCTTTGGTTGCGCTGGAACCCGCCCCCGGCATCGAAGATAACGAGCTGATACGCCTGGCCGCCGCACTGGAACAAGGCAGCACGCATCCGCTCGCCACTGCCGTGCTGGAAGCCGCAAAAACCAAAGGCATCGCCTACCCTGGCGTGACAGATTTTGAAAACATCAGCGGCCAAGGCATAACCGGCTCGGTCGAAGGCCGCACGCTGAGGCTGGGAGCCAGTCCGGCCGTGGGTGTCGAGAGTGGTAATGGAGCCACCTGGATCAGGCTGACCGATGCAAACGGAATTCTCGGCCACCTCGCTTTTGCCGACCGCCTGCGCCCGACCTCGCCGTCTGCCATCGCCCGTTTGCAAAAACTTGGCATCGAATGCGTCATGCTCACCGGCGACAGCCCCGACGCCGCCCGCGCCATCGCCGAAGCAGCCGGCATCAAGGATTGGCGCGCACGCGTCAAGCCACAGGAAAAGGCCGCTGCGGTAACCTCGTTGAAAGCCGCTGGCGGCGTTGTCGGCATGGCTGGAGATGGCATCAACGACGCCCCCGCATTGGCAAGCGCCGATGTCAGTTTCGGCATGGCGGCGGGTTCCGATATCGCGCTGGAGGCGGCGGATATCACCCTGATGCGGTCCGACCTGAACAGCGTCGCGGATAGCGTCGAACTCTCTCGCGCGGTGATGCGCAAGATTCGCCAGAACCTGTTCCTCGCCTTTTTCTACAACATCCTCGCTTTGCCACTGGCGGCAGCCGGATTGCTCAACCCGGTCATCGCCGGCGCGGCAATGGCGTTGTCATCGGTTTCGGTGGTCAGCAACGCCTTGCTGCTGAAGCGCTGGCGACCCAAAACATCGGAATAAAGCCACCCCCAGCTCGTCCAGCCATCAACACGGCAAGGCTTTGTAGTGGAATCTTTACAATCGAATCACGATTCAACGACTTTATCCACCTCCAACCCAACTCTATGCTTCGTTCCCATCAGATCAGTTATTGCAAATAAAGCAGCGGTCTGGGAGGTACTCATAAAATGAGGATGGCTTGGAGAAGATGATGCATAACTATATTTTCCCGGGACAGGAAGTTGAAGCACCGCAAGGCTTTCCGCATGCACCTGTAGATTGGACGCCCGAAGACACCGAATCGGCCGCCAAAGCGGAGCACTTGACCTTGGAAATAATGCATTGACAAACTGTGCGCGCATTGCAAGATTTCTAAGTGCGCCACGCTGCTGGGCAAGCCAGAGCAACTTGACCAAGGCTTAACCCTTCATCGCTTATCCCGACATCTCTACTGCGAAATGACCGGGTTAGATTCATTTTAAGCACCGGCTTTTATTGCCTCCTCGAAGCTCTTCCAACCTGCCGCATTACGGCCATTACCTCGCGTAATCGAAAAAAATGCCCCGCCTTTCACAAGGCGGGGCATTGAATATTGCAAGTCAGTTTTGCCGCTCGCTCAACCGAGCAACTGCCCCAGCACATACGGCAGAATGCCCCCCGCCTGGAAGTACTCGATTTCGATCGGGGTATCCAGACGCAGTTTCACCGATACATTCTGGCTGGCGCCATCAGCGCGCTTGATTACCAGGGTGACATCCTGTTGCGGCGTGATGCCATTTTCCAGACCGACGATATCAAAACGCTCAGAACCGTCGAGTTTGAAATCAGCCGCGCCCTGACCGTCCTTGAACTGAATCGGCAGCACGCCCATACCGGCCAGATTGGCCCTGTGAATACGCTCGAACGACTTCGCGATCACCGCTTTGACGCCGAGCAACTGGGTGCCTTTTGCCGCCCAGTCACGCGATGAACCGGTGCCGTATTCCTCACCTGCGATGACGATCAGCGGAATGTTGTCGGCCTGGTATTTCATCGACGCATCGTAGATCGACATCTGCTCCGTGCCATGCAAGGTCACGCCACCTTCTGATCCGGGAATCATCAAATTCTTGATGCGCACGTTGGCGAAAGTGCCGCGCATCATCACTTCATGGTTGCCGCGCCGCGCGCCGTAGCTGTTGAAGTCCTTCTGCGCCACACCATGTTCGACCAGATACTTGCCGGCAGGCGCGGCCACCTTGATATTGCCGGCCGGGCTGATGTGATCGGTGGTGACCGAGTCGCCAAAGATAGCCAGCGCACATGCGCCGCGAATCACCGGATTCGGCTTGGCGCCCCCCTGGAAGAAGGGCGGTTCCTGGATGTAGGTGGACGCGCTGTCCCAGGCATACACCTGGCCGGCAGGTGCTGGTACTGCATCCCACAACGGGTTGTCGGCGCCGACATCCTTGTAGATGGCGTATGCGGCGGGATCAGCGGCGTGTTGCAAAACAGCGGCGACTTCTTCCGCTGTCGGCCAGATGTCTTTGAGGAACACCGGGCCATCCGTGCCCTGCCCCAGCGGCTCGCTGGCGACATCGATATCGACGCGACCGGCCAGCGCCAGCGCCACCACCAGCGGCGGCGACATCAGGAAGTTGGCTTTCACGTTCTGATGCACGCGCGCCTCGAAGTTGCGGTTGCCGGACAGCACCGAACAGGCGACCAGATCGCGGTCAAGAATTTCCTTCTCGATGGCTTCCGGAAGCGGACCGGAGTTACCGATGCAGGTGGTGCAACCATAGCCGACAACACCAAAACCCAGCTTCTCCAGATCGTTCAACAAGCCGGCTGCCTGCAGATATTCGGTCACTGCGCGCGAACCAGGCCCCATCGAAGTCTTTACATGCGCCGGTGTTTTCAGCCCCTTCTCCACCGCCTTCCGCGCCAGCAAACCTGCGGCCAGCATCACGCCGGGGTTGGAGGTATTGGTACAAGAGGTAATAGCGGCAATCACCACATCGCCGTGCGACAGCGCGCCCGTCCCGCGACCTTCACTCTTGCCATACCCGCCCTGATCTTTCGGCAATTCCAGCAGCGTCTCGAAAGACTCTTTCAACGCATAAAGATTGATGCGGTCTTGCGGGCGCTTCGGGCCGGCGACAGAAGGTTTCACGTTGCCGAGGTCCAATTCCAGGGTCTGGCTGTATTCAATGCTATCGGCTTGCGGGATGCCGAACAGGTTCTGCGCTTGAAAGTAAGCCCGCATCGCATCCACTTTCGCGGCATCGCGGCCGGTGGCCAGGAAATACTGGCAGGTCGCTTCATCAACCGGGAAGAAGCCCATCGTCGCACCGTATTCCGGCGCCATGTTGGCAATGGTAGCGCGGTCGTACACCGGCAACGCCACCGCGCCCTCGCCGTAGAATTCGACAAACTTGCCGACCACTTTCGCGCGCCGCAGCATTTCGGTAATGGTCAACACAATGTCGGTCGCCGTGACGCCGGGCGCGGCGCGGCCAGTCAAATTCACACCGACCACGTCCGGAGTCAGGAAATACACCGGCTGGCCCAACATACCGGCCTCCGCCTCGATGCCGCCAACCCCCCAGGCAACCACGCCGAGGCCATTGATCATGGTGGTGTGCGAATCGGTGCCGACCAACGTATCCGGGTAATACACACCGGCTTTTTCCATCACCCCGCGCGCCAGGTATTCCATATTGACCTGATGCACGATGCCGACGCCAGGTGGCACGACCTTGAACGTCTCGAACGCCTGCATGCCCCATTTCAGGAACTG
Organism: Betaproteobacteria bacterium; assembly: GCA_020049415.1. Lineage (GTDB taxonomy): Bacteria > Pseudomonadota > Gammaproteobacteria > Burkholderiales > Thiobacillaceae > PFJX01. The sequence goes on along the minus strand of JAIFKV010000018.1, from coordinate 5,781 downwards.
ATAGCGCTCGATGTTGCGTTCAAATTCAATCTTCATATTCTCGGCCAACGCCTCCGGCTTGCCGAAAACATCAACCTGAACAGAATGGTCAACCACCATTTCCACCGGCGCCAGCGGCTCCACCTTGCTCGCATCCTTACCCGCGCGCTGGGCGGCGGAGCGCATCGCCGCCAGATCGGCGAGCAACGGCACACCGGTAAAGTCCTGCAACAAAATGCGCGCGACGACGAACGGAATTTCCTCCGTGCGTGACGCGTTCGGCTGCCAATTGGCAAGCTCGCGGACATGTTGTTCCGTGATTTTCTTGCCGTCGAAATTACGCAGCACCGATTCCAGCACAATGCGGATCGACACTGGCAGCTTCGAGATAGCGCCAACCCCCGCCTTTTCGAGCTGCGGCAAGGAATAAAAAGCACCGGTGGTTCCGTTACCGGCATCAAAGTTCTGACGGGAGTCGAAGAGGCTGTGCATGGCGTATTTATTAATGTGTTGGAAAGCTGGATTCTAGCAAAGCAGCCAGCCCCGAAGGAGGCGTTACAACGCCGCCAACCTGTCATTCCGTATTGCGTAAATATATGATGCGCGCATCCCCGCAACCGAGACCACCGCATGAGCGACCTGAACCAGCAAGCACTCGATTACCACGAGTTTCCCCGCCCCGGAAAAATCTCCGTCGAGTCCTCCAAACCCTGCGCCACCCAATACGAACTCTCGCTCGCCTACACCCCCGGCGTCGCCGAACCGGTGCGCCAAATCGCCAAAGACCCGGCCAACGCCTACCGCTACACCAACAAGGGCAACCTGGTCGCGGTAATTACCGATGGCACCGCGATTCTTGGGCTCGGTAACCTCGGCCCGTTGGCCAGCAAACCGGTGATGGAAGGCAAAGGCATCTTGTTCAAGCGCTTCGCCGGCATCGACGTATTCGACATCGAAATTGCCGCCCCCAGTGTTGCCAGCTTCATCGAAACCGTAGTCAACATCTCCCCGACTTTCGGCGGCATCAACCTGGAAGACATCGCAGCGCCGCATTGCTTTGAAATCGAAGAAGCCCTGAAAGCCCGCCTCGACATCCCCGTCTTCCACGACGACCAGCACGGCACCGCCGTCGTCATGTGCGCCGGCCTGCTCAACGCACTCGACGTACAGGGCAAGAAGCTCGACGACATCAAACTGGTCTGCCTTGGCGCCGGCGCAGCGGGACTCTCCTGCATGCGCCTGCTGATCGCCATGGGCGGCAACAAGACCAACATGACGCTGGTCGACAGCAAAGGCGTCATTCACAGCGGCCGCACCGACCTCAACAGCCACAAGCAGGAATTTGCCAAAGACACCGAGCAGCGCAGCCTGGCCGACGCCATGAAAGATGCCGACGTCTTTATCGGCGTCTCCGGCCCCAAACTGGTCAGCGCCGACATGGTCAAGAGCATGGCCGGCAAACCGATCCTGTTCGCCATGGCCAACCCGGATCCGGAAATCTCCCCCGCCGACGTCCACGCCGCCCGCGACGACGCACTGATGGCCACCGGCCGTTCGGACTACCCGAACCAGGTCAACAACGTCCTCGGCTTCCCGTATATCTTCAAAGGCACCTTTGACGCCCGCGCCAAAGCCATCACCCAACCCATGATGATCGCCGCCGCCCGCGCCCTCGCCGACCTGGCACGCGAACCGGTACCGCAAGAAGTGCTCGACGCCTACAAGCTGGACAAGCTGGAATTCGGCCGCGACTACATCATCCCGAAACCGTTCGACCCCAGATTGATTGAGCGGATACCACCGGCAGTGGCGGCAGCCGCAACAAAATAAATCGACCTGACCCAATAGCCGCGTTTGAGTAATCTTCTTCCAGGAGCAGGCAGAACATCGGGATGTTCGGACCGAACCCAACCACCCGCTCTTCCACTTCTTCGACGTATCTCGTCTCGATGTCAGAAGCCTTGCCTCGTACAACTTCGAGAGAGTATTTGTATTCATTTAAGGCGATGGTTAAATTTTAACCATCGCCTTAAACGTGGCCATCCGGCAAATTTCCGAGTGGACCAGCCGTTCCAGTGACAGCTAGCGTCCTAGGAGTTGAGCGGACAGTCGTTCAAGCTCTCAAGTCCACACATTTTTCAAGCAGAACCGTAGGGAGGATAAGCGCAGCGCATCCAGCATTCCACACCCAGCAAAGGTGGAAGCTGCGCTTATCCGCTCTACGAACCGTCAGCATCCGCCTGCTGGAACGCATACCTGAAAATCGCCGCTTGCGCGGTTTCAGAAGCGATGCTGCTAACTTCCGATTTAACGATTGACCACAATTCGCCGCTTCCTGATACCATTTGAAAATGGCATTGAAATTTATCTCCTCCGGAATGCCTCCAGAAACCTTGAAGATTCTGATCAAGTAGCCGATAAATGAATCAGCTTCCTTGGTCTGAGGATGACACTTCGAATCCATGATGGACAAAAATCTGAATACCCTTCTGATAGTTGATGACGCAGTCGAGAATCTGACTGTGCTTGATGCGTTGTTGCGGCCGCTTTACCAGATTCGGGTCGCAACTTCGGGGGAAAAAGCCTTGCGCATCGCGGTCAGCGAACCGCGTCCAGACCTGATCCTGTTGGATGTAATGATGCCGGGCATGGATGGCTATCAAGTGTTCGACTATCTGCGCGCCGATCCGTCGACGCGCGACATCCCGGTCATCTTCGTCACCGCGATGGATAGCCCGGAAGCCGAGTTGCGCGGCCTGGACGCGGGCGCGGTGGACTACATCACCAAGCCGCTGGTGCCGGCCATCGTGCTGGCCCGTGTGCGCACGCAGCTGGAACTGAAGCAGGCGCGCGACTGGCTATCCAACAAGAACGTCCTGCTGGAAGCCGAAGTTGCCCGCCGCATGCTGGAAAACGAGATCACCCAGGAAGTCAGCATTCGCGCGCTGGCGCATCTGGCCGAAACGCGCGACCCGGAGACCGGCAACCACATTCTGCGCACCCAGAGTTATGTGCATGAACTGGCCCTGCGCCTGCGCGATCACCCGCGCTTTCGCACCACACTGAGTGATCGTTTCATCACCCTGCTCAGCCGCTCTGCTCCCCTGCACGACATCGGCAAGGTCGGAATACCGGACGCCATCCTGCAAAAACCCGGCCCGCTGACGGCGGTCGAGTGGGAGATCATGAAAACCCATGCCCGTATCGGTGCCGAAGCCATCGAACATGCCGAGCGCGATGCCGACCGGCCCGTCGAATTTCTCGGCCTGGCCAAGGAAATCGCGCATTGGCACCACGAAAAATGGAACGGCAGCGGCTACCCGGATGGCTTGTCCGGCGAAGCCATTCCGATTTCCGCCCGACTGATGGCGATAGCTGACGTGTTCGACGCGCTGATTTCACCGCGCGTGTATAAACCCCCCATGCCGCTTGAAGAAGCGCGCGACATCATCACCGCCGGGCGCGGTAACCACTTCGACCCGGATGCCGCCGACGCCTTCCTGCAAGGCTTCGACGCTTTCGCCGGCATCGCATCCAGCTATCTCGATGCCCCAACGCCATAAGCCGGCCCAGCTATAGTCAAGGCATACAAGGTTGGGCAGAGCGCAGCATGCCCAACAGCAACCGGTGAATGTTGGGCACGCTGCGCTTTGCCCAACCTACGAAGGTCATATTACGAAGGTTATATGCCGTGCCCCAGTCTGCTGATCGCCGAATCCACTCACCGATAGCCATTGTTTTCGTCTACGCCGCCGTTGCCGGTCTGTGGATCGTAACTTCCGATCTCATTGTGGAAGCGCTGTTTGGCGTTCCCCTCCAGATCACCTTGGTCAGCATGATCAAGGGCGGAGTTTTCGTCGTCACCACCACGTTGTTGCTCTACTACCTGCTGCAGCGGCGTGCGGCTGCCCCGCTTGCCATTCAGCCGAAGCGGAGCGGCCTGCTGCTGCCGCTGCTTGTACTGTCGGCGGTCATCATCGGCATCACCACCATCCTCAGCCTGAAAACGCTGGAACAGAAGAAGTCCGCCGAAGTCGCGCGCCTGCAAGCGGTCTCCCTGCTCAAAACCGAGCAGATCGTCACTTGGCTGCAAGAAAGACAAAGCGACGCCAATCTGTTGCAGAACAGTCCTTTCCTCGCCGAGGCCTACCAGCGCTGGCACCAGCAGGGCGATACCGCCAGCCGCGACCGACTGCTTGAACGTCTGAGCGCCTACCGCAAGGAAGGCGTGTTTCAAGGCGTCGTGCTACTCGACGAGCAAGGCACGCAACTCTGGAGAACGGGCGATTCAGAGCGTGAAAAAAACCACCAGATCGCCGCCCCTGAGCGCGCCCGACTTCTCGCCGACATCGCACGGAAAAACGTCAGTCGGCTCGGTCCCTACCTCGATGCGGCGGGTCGCAGACACTTGGACTATGTTGTGCGTCTCCCCCAGAAAGGCGGTCAGCCCGGCCCGATTATCGTGCTGCACAGCGACGCGGATAATTTCTTCCCCGTCGCACTGAGCGCCTGGCCGGTTCCCAGCGTCAGCGGTGAAATTTTCCTGTTCAAGCGCGATGGTGATCACTTCATTTTTCTCAGCAACCTGCGACAACAGGCCGACGCTGCCATGAAGTTGCGCCAACCGCTCAGCGACACCCGGCGGCTAGCTTCCCAGGTCATCAAAGATCCCGGCAAGCTTGGTCAACTGGTCGAGGGGATCGATTACCGCAACACAAAAGTCGCCGGCATCGCCCGCGCCATCCCCGGCACCGACTGGTTCCTGATGACCAAGCTCGACCGGCAGGAAATGCTCGCCGAGGCGAACCGCAGCGTGGCCTGGATCACCCTGAGCGGGCTGCTGGCCCTGATCGCCGCCGGCGCCGGTCTGGTACTGACGCGCCAGCGTCAGCAACTCGCCTCGGCCCAAGCCATCGAGCAAGCCCAATCCGAACGACTGCGCGCCCTGCATCTGCTTGCCGCCATCGCCGACAGTTCCAGCGACGCCATCTTCGCCCTCGATCTCAACGGCCGCTTCATCCTGTTCAACCGGGCCGCGCAGCGGCTCACCGGGCAGACTCAGGCTGACGTATTGGGCCGCGACGAAACCGCCCTGTTCCCGTCTGACATCGCCGAGCGCCAAGCGGCCGACAACAATACGGTGATCGACAGCAACATCACCCTGAACTTCCAGGAGGAAATCCCCACCGCCGAGGGCAACCGCAGTTTCCTCACCACCAAAGGCCCGCTGCACGATAGCGAGGGCCGCGTCATCGGCCTCTATGGCATTGCCCGCGACATCACCGAACGCACGCAAATCGAAGCCGCCCTGCAAGAGCGCGAAACCAGCTTCCGCCTGCTCACGGAAAAAGTCCCCGCCATCATCTACCGCGCCAAGCTCGATGAATTGAGCCAGACCCTCTACATCAGCCCGCGTGTCAGTGAACTCGGCTACACACCGGCAGAATGGCTGGCAGCGCCGGACATCTGGCTGCAAAGCCTGCACCCGGACGACCTGCCGCAGGTGCTCGCCAAACTGGAAGCTTTCCGGAACGAAGGCGGCACGCTGTCGCTGGCGTACCGTCTGCGCACCCGCGCCGGCGAATGGCGGCACTTCCAGGATGAAGCGGAAATCCTGCTCGACGAGTCTGGTCAGCCACTGTATCTGCAAGGCCTCATGCTGGATGTGACCGCACGGCATGAGATCGAGACAGCGCTCAGCGCAGCCTACCGCCATGCCAACATGCTGGCCGACCTGCTGAATCACGCTACGCAACCCTTCGCCCAGGGCTTCGCCGATGGCAGCCTGGGTTTTCATAACCC
>JAIFKV010000219.1 GCA_020049415.1 Betaproteobacteria bacterium | reverse complement strand
CTTTTAATCCCTCGCGCAGCTCGCGCGCGATTTCGGGTTGTTCGATGCGATCGAGAATCGGCTTGTCGTATTCGTCGATCAGGATGACCACGCGTTGACCGGTTTGCTGGTGCAGTCGACAAATCAAGTCGGCAAAACGGCTGCGGATATCAGGAAATTGGGGCGGCAGCGCATGAACTTGTTCAAAACCAGTCAGCTGCCTGTGCAAACTCTGCTGCAAGTCGTTCACCGAACCGAGCACGCCGCCACCAAAACTGAAGCGCAACACGGGGTAACTCACCCTCCAATCCCAGCGCGTTTCCGCATACAAGCCGGTAAACAGCCCGGCATTGCCTTCAAACAATTCTTTCAAGGTATCCAGAAACAGCGATTTGCCGAACCGGCGCGGACGCGAGAGGAAAAAATACTTTCCCTGCGCCAACAGGCTTAACGCAAACGGCGTCTTGTCGATGTAATAGTGTCCTTCTTCCCTGATCTCGCTGAGGGTTTGAATACCGATCGGTAGTTTCTTGCGGTTCATAACAGAAGGCTCAAATGATTCAGTGCAAGGTTAACCCCAAATATGCCGAGCTGCCTCACCCCCGCATCAACGCAATCAAATCGTCTGTCGATGGCAAGGCGGTGGTCTCCTCGCCGGACAGCACGCCTTCGGCAAGGGCGCGTTTGTCGTGGTGCAGATCGACGATGCGTTCCTCGATCGTGCCTTTACCGACCAGGCGGTAGACGGTTACCGGGCGCAACTGGCCCATGCGATGGGCTCGGCCCATGGCCTGATCTTCGGCGGCGGGGTTCCACCAGGGATCGGTGATGACCACGTAGTCAGCGGCGGTGAGATTGAGGCCGAAGCCGCCGGCTTTGAGGCTGATCAGGAACAGGTCCCCCTCGCCGGCCTGGAATGCGGCGACGCGTTTGGTGCGTTCGGCGGCCGGGGTGGCGCCATCGAGGTATTGATAGGCGATGCCGGCGGCGTCCAGCGGCGCGCGCAACAGGCTGAGGAAGTCGACGAACTGGCTGAACACCAGCGCTTTGTGACCGTTGGCGGCAAGTTCGGCGGCGAGTTCGGCGAAGGCTTGCACCTTGGCGCCGGGCAGTTTGATTTCCGGCGTGGTCAGGCGCGGGTCGCAGGCGGCGCGACGCAAACGGGTGAGTTGGGCGAGGATATTCATCCGCGCTTCTCCCGGCGCACCGTTGGCCAGCGCTTGGCCAGCGTCGGCCAGGGCTTGCTGGCGCAGGGCTTCGTAGTGCGCAGCTTCGTGCGCGTCGGGTTCGATCAGCAGGTTGAGTTCGGTGCGCGGCGGCAGTTCTTGCAGCACCTCCGATTTCGTCCGGCGTAGCACGAAGGGTGCGATCAGCCGGCGCAGCAGGTGTTGCGCTTCGCGCGAGCGGTTGCGTTCGATTGGCGCGGCAAAGCGTTCGTTGAAGCGGGTGAGCGTGCCCAACAGACCAGGATTGGAGAAGCGCATGATCGACCAGAGTTCGGCCAAGCGGTTTTCCACCGGCGTGCCGGACAGCGCCAGACGGAAATCGGCGTCGAGGTCGAACACGGCTTGCGAGCGTTTGGCGCTGGCGTTCTTGATCGCCTGCGCTTCGTCGGCGATCAGGGTGTGCCAGACGCGGCCGGCGAAGCGTTCCTTGGCTTGCAGCACCAGGGTGTAGGAGACAATCACCACGTCCATCGGCCCGGCTTCGCTGACCAATGTTTCTCTGTCGCTTTCGCCGTAGATTTGCGCGTTCAGGCTGGGTGCGAAACGTTGGGTTTCCGCCAGCCAGTTGCCGCACACCGAGGTCGGCGCGATGACCAGCGCCGCGCCCTTGCCACCGCGCGCCAGCATCACCGCCAGCGCTTGCAAGGTCTTGCCGAGACCCATGTCGTCGGCCAGACAACCGCCCAGGCCGGCGCTGGCCAGGCGCATCGCCCACTGATAGCCATCTTCCTGATACGGTCGCAGTTCGGCTTGCAGGCTGGTCGGCAGCTTCGGCGTTTCGTTTTGCGCGGCGCGCAAACGCTCGATGGCGACGCGGAATGCTTTGTCCTTCTTGACTTTAATGCCGTCGAGCGCGTCGTCGAGCCAGGCGGCGGCAATTTGCGAAACGCGCGCGCCATGTTTGTCCATTTCGATGACGGCGGCGAGGTCGGCTAGACGGTCTTTCAGGCGCTGCGTCAGCGCCGCGTAAACGCCATCGCCCATCGGGATGAAGCGGCTTTTCTGGCGCGAGGCATCGAGCAGCGCCGAGAACGCCAGCACCAGGCCGTCATCCAGCTTGGCTTCGCCGGAAACCCGAAACCAGTCGCGCTCGCCGCTGACGTTCAAACCCATTTGTGCGGCATCGACGCGAACCACCCGCACGGCTTTGCCTTTGGGCCATTCCACCGCCGCGATAGCGGGCAGACCCGGCAGTACCTCCACCATTGCCAGCGCCTGTTCGGGGTCGCTCACTTGCCATTCACACCCGCCTTGAATTTCCGGCTGTTCCAGGAACGGCAGTGCTTCGAGCACAGCATCGAGATAGATGCGTTCGGCGTTGAGGTCGCGTTGCGTGCCCACGGCTTCATTACCAATCACCGCGATAACCCGATTGCGGCCGCTGCCCGGGGGCAGGCGCGGTCCCTCCACGCCAAGCGGCGTCACCACCAGACGCAAGACCAGGTCGTCACCAACCGGCGAGAGTTCAGCGTGGAGCCGGGTTTCCGGCGCGATCTCGCGTGCCGCCTGAGCGCTGTCGGAATGCACCTGAAAATGCCGCGCCAGCACTTCCAGCGATTGCTTCAATTCATCTTGCGCAGCGGCCGGCACGGCAAACCGCCCGGACACCAGTTGCGCGGCGCGACGTTGCGCGGCGTTCAATTGAATAACCTGATACCGCTGCGGCGATTCCTGCACCAGCGTGATCATGCGCAGCGCTTCCGCCTCGCGGATCTGTTCAGTGGTTTCGTAATAATCAAGAACTCGCTCGTGTTCTGAACGCGGCACGGGGTAAACACGCATGCGGTAAAACTCGCCTTCACGCACCACTTCCAGCGTCGGGGTTCCCGCCACCAGTTCGATCAGGCGATCCGGCGCTTCTTCCAAAACCACGGCGGGATGGCCGATCAGTTCGATGATGGCCGCAGCCGCATCAAGATAGTGGCGCAGAGAATGAAAAAGCGATTTTTCTTGCCGGAGAGCGCGCATCACCTTGGCATCCCAGGGCGGCAAATGCTCTTTGCTGACCAACTTGGCCAAGCTGAGCGGCTTTGGCTTGACCCAACCGCGTACGCCACGTCTTTGCTCCAGTGTTTCAATCTTGAGCAATGCGCCATCTTTATCCAATGAAAGCTGCCACAGAATACGCGCCGTTTCCGCCCGACTCGCCACCACCGCGTTATCACCCGCCAGCGCTTGCAGCGCGGTCAACACCTCCCGCCACTGCTCGCCGCCGCTGGTGACGAAAAAGCCTGCTGGCGGCGGGTTGCCGCGCAGCACGTCCAACGCCGCTTCAACCTGCGCCGCCAGCCAGTCGAGACGGCAAAGCAACAAGTGGCTATGCAAAACATGCGCCAGTTCTTCGGCCTTCTTCAGACGCTGATCATCCATGCCCAAGCCAACTGGTCCCAGCCAGGCTGCCAGCATCAACCGCCAGAAGTTGTGCCAATCGGCTAGCGGTTTGTTTTGCCCCCGACTGTAGATGAAAGCCTCGGCATCGACCTGCGTATCGCCCAACCGGACACCGATGGCATGCACCCAGGCACCCCAGGCGCCAAATCGATCAGGCTCGCGTTTCCCCGACTCGCCTGTACAAAATTTTCGCGCCGGATCAAGCCTCACCTGCGTTGCTTGCGCGAGCATCGATAGCGGGTAACGCCAGATCAGAGGCCCAAAAAACAAGTGCTTGCGCGTACCGGTTTCAGATTGGCGCACTTTCATCGCCTCCTCAAACGCCAGTTGCGCCGGCAGATATTGCCCCTGCTGGCAGAGCAAAGCGGCTCGCAACGCTTGCGCTTGCGCATTGCTGATGCCATCCAGCGCACGCTCCAGACGCGAGACGTCGCCACGATTCAAAAACAGTTCGGCCAACGCTAGTCGCAATCGGTTCGGCAAAGCAGCGGCGTCGGCATCGAATCGAGCCTGCGCCAGATCGCACGCCACAGCCAAATCCACCTCCCAGCTCAAATTCATCCGATTGACCGCGCTGGCCAGCAGATCAAAAGCCAATTCAGGCTCGATGCGCTCGAAACTGACGCGGTCGAAGGGAACAAAAATAGCTTCCTGAATGAATGTTTCCCATCGTCCCGAGCTTTTCTGAATGGTCATTTTTATCGTCATGAACTCATTCGCCGACAAACCCGTCAGCAGTGCAACCCGCAATATGGCCACCGTACTGACGTCGTTAAAGGTCCAGATATTGCGGGAATGTTGACCGGGATAACCGACGAAATCGAATACTGTCTGACGCAAAAAATTGCCGGAGTAGCGACTAAGCAGAACGCGATACATCGGAACCCGAAGCGTGTCGTTCAAGCGCACATAAATATTCTGACTGGTGTTATCGACCAGCAAACCGCGCTGCTGCAACACTTGGTAAGCGCGCCGGGTGTCGTCGTGAACAAAAGCGCGGCCATCGCTGCGCTTTAGATTGAGCGGGCGCAACAGATTGTGGACATCAGTGAGCGAGCGCCAAGTCCACAGCAAAGCCATCGCCAGCGCAATGTTGAAGGTGTCAGGGGGGAGATTGAAATCTTCAGCAGAAGTGGACATGACAAGGAATGAAAGTGCGATAGGACGAGAGGCTAGCAGCCTGCCGACCGAGTGTCACAACGCTTATACTTGTGCTACCCCAAACCTCGGAACTCACATGAAAGAACTCACCATCCGCGAGGCGCGAGAAGGGCTATCGCATCCCGAAATCATGTTCGCCGACGACGAAGAAATCCTGGTTGTTCGACGTGGCGAGCCGGTGGCGCGAATTTTGCCGGTGACGCCGAAGCGCAAGGTGCGCTCGCTCAGAGCATTCCTGGCCAGCCAGCCCATGCAAACCGTGCCTAGTGAAGTCATTTTGGCAGAAGAACGCGAGGATCGCTGTTGAGCGCTTATATCGACACTAGCGCGCTGGCCAAGTGCTATATCCGCGAAGAGCGTTCACTGGATGTACTTGATTGGGCCGATGCCCAGCTTGAGGTCGCGACCAGTGCATTGACTCAGCTCGAATTCCGTTGCCTGCTTGCACGACGGCGGCGTGCAAAACAGATTGATCTGATGTTGGAACGCAGCGCGCTGGCCGAGTTTGATCGCGACATGCTGGCGCAAACTTGGCACATGTATCCCGAGATCAGCTCGCTGTTCAGCGAGGCGCGCAATCTCATCGACTTACTGCCGGAAATTATTCGCCACCGCCGACAAGAACCAGGCCGCAGCCGCCCAGGCACTGGGCATGACCATTTTCACTTTCTATTGAACTGCAAGCACCATGACCGAAACCACCCAACCGCAACACGACGAAAACCAGATCATCGCCGAGCGCCGCGAAAAACTTGCCGGCATCCGCACGCAAGGCATCGCCTTCCCGAACGATTTCGAACGCCAGGATTACGCCGCCGATATGCACACGGCGCATGGCGAAACCGGCAAGGAAGTACTGGAAACAACACCCGTGACGGTGCAATTCGCCGGCCGCATGATGTTGAAGCGGGTGATGGGCAAGGCCAGCTTTGCCACCTTGCAGGACATGAGCGGGCGCATGCAGATCTACGTTTCGAAAGAAGCCGTTGGCGAGGAAGCCTACGACGCTTTCAAGCGCATGGACCTGGGCGACATACTTGGCGTGGCCGGCTATCTGTTCCGCACCAAGACCGATGAGTTGACCGTCCACGCCACTTCGGTGCGCCTGCTGACCAAGGCGCTGCGACCGTTGCCGGAGAAATTCCACGGCCTCTCCGATCAAGAGCAGAAGTATCGCCAGCGTTATCTCGACCTGATCACCAACGAAGATTCCCGCCGCACCTTCATCATCCGTTCCAAGGTGGTCTCGGCGATGCGCGATTTCTTCACTTCGCACGGCTATCTGGAAGTGGAAACGCCGATGATGCATCCGATCCCAGGCGGCGCCAACGCGAAACCCTTCGTCACCCATCACAACGCGCTCGACATGCAGTTGTACCTACGCATCGCGCCGGAGCTTTACCTGAAGCGGTTGGTGGTCGGCGGCCTGGAGAAGGTGTTCGAGATCAACCGCAATTTCCGCAACGAAGGCATCTCGACCCGGCACAACCCGGAATTCACCATGGTCGAGTTCTACGAGGCCTACCGCGATTACCGTTACCTGATGGATTTCACCGAGCGCATGTTCCGCGACATCGCGATGAAAGTGCTGGGCAAGACAACAGTGCCGTATCAGGGCCACCAGATCGACCTCGGCGCACCATTCGCCCGCCTCACCGCGCTCGACGCCGTGCGCCATTACCACCCTGAATTGCGTGATGCGCCGCTCGACGACAAGACATTTGTCATCGAAGAACTGAAGCGCCGCAAGATCGGTTTCCGCCCGAAGGATGGTCTCGGCGGCCTGCAACTGACACTGTTCGAAGAGACCACCGAACACCTGCTGATCCAGCCGACTTTCATCATCGACTACCCGGCGGAAACCTCGCCGCTGGCGCGTCGCAATGACATCAACCCAAACCTGACCGACCGCTTCGAGCTGTTCATGGTCGGCCGCGAAATCGCCAACGGCTTTTCCGAGCTGAACGACCCGGAAGATCAGGAAGCGCGTTTCGATGCGCAGGTCGAAGCCAAGGAAGCCGGCGACGAGGAAGCCATGTTCAAGGACAAGGACTACATCCGCGCCCTCGAACACGGCCTGCCGCCCACCGCAGGCGAAGGCATCGGCATCGATCGCCTGATCATGCTGCTGACCGACTCGCCCAGCATCCGCGACGTGATCCTGTTTCCGCAGTTGAGACGGGAAGAGTGAGGCAGGCAAGCCGACATTTTCAATATCGAATCTAGCCAGGATTTTTTATATATGCTCGCGCGCCCTCGCTGGCACCTTGTCTGCACTGGAAAACCTTACTCAGTCGGACGGATGAATAACCACGCCGCTCCTTCACGTAATTCCCAGTGCAAACAATGGCCTGCGCGATCATCACGCGAATTTGTGAAACATTCTGGCTGGAATCGTCAGCCTCGATTTATTCACCCCTGAAGCAGGCAAGACATGACATCGGCTGTTTCGCCCAACTATGTCGTCAACGTAAAAAGCGCAAATCCGCATTTTTTGCTTCAGTTTTTTGCAATAGCGATCCTGACCGGTGTCCTGCTCGCTTTCTTTCTGCATCTGACTTTCAGACAAACAGAACAGGCCGTGCATGACACGTCGTTGAACGAAGCCAAGGTGCTGGCGAATCGGGTCGAGGCGACGTTGCGGCGCATCAAATCCAATTCCGCATTCATTGCGCTGCAATTACCGCAGCTATCCTTAACCGGGAAAGCCACCCCAGCGGACAATATGGCTATTCAAAAGACACTGGCTGCGCTGGCTGACAATTTCCCTGAAATCAACGCTCACCGCGTATTTGATGCAAATGGAAATCTGATTTTCAGCAGTGATGCGGGACTCAAACAAATATCCATAGCCCACCGCGATTTTTTCAAGCGCATCAAAGCGGCTCCGGATCGAGCCCTGCATTTTTCCGAAACACTCATCTCGTTAACAGCCGGGGACCCCATTCTGGTTGCCTATCAAGGCATCTTTGATCCGTATGGCGCTTTCCAGGGGGTGGTGGCCACGCCTATCAATCTGGTTCTGTTTTCGACTCAGTTTTCGCAATTGCAGGTTGGCAAAAATGGCATGGTCAGCATCCGTCGGAGTGACGATAGCCGTCTGGTCGTTCGCTGGCCCATCGTCGAGAAAGAAATCAATCAAACAGCGGAGCAAACCCCGCCGTTTCTGCGCATCAAGGAGGGAATCACTCAAGGGAGCATCCGCTATATCGGCAAGACTGACAAAGTAGATCGGATATTCGCTTTCCAACAAGTCAGCGAGTTCCCCTTCTTTGTACTGGTTGGCCGGGCAATGGAAGATCAGTTCCAAACCTGGAAGAGAACAGCATTGACCTCATCGGCGCTGACATTTTTCATACTCTTGCTGCTCGGCGTGTTTCAACTCCGTCTAAAAAGAAACGATGCCGTTCTGCGCGAGCGTGAGGCAATTTTAAGCGCCATTGTGACCCAGGCCGTTGACGCCATCGAGTTGACCGATCTGCAGACTTTTCGCTTTGTCGAGTTCAACGATGCAGCCTGCCGCATGCTCGGTTATTCACGCGAAGAATATGCGCGGCTGCGCGTATTCGACATCCAGGCCGAGCATCCCGAGACCGAGACCCGCGCCATCGTCGGCAGCGCCAAAGCCGGAGACGAAATCCGTTTTGATACGAAACACCGGTGCAAAGATGGCGGCTTCATCGATGTGCATGTCAGCTTGCGCATCATTGAACTGCATGGTCGCCGCTATGCGGTTTCCAACTGGGCCGACATCAGTGAGCACAAGCGTTTGCTGGCCGAATTAGAGCAACATCGCCTCAATCTGGAAGGCAAGGTGGCCGCCCGTACCACCGAACTGGAAAACGCCAACAAACACTTGAAAATCAGCGATTTGCGTCTGCAGGCAATGTTCGAGTTAAGCCAAATGGCGACCCATCTGAACGAGGGCGAACTGCTGCAAAAAGGCATTGAGGAAGCTGTCCGCCTGACCGGCAGCGAAGTCGGCTGTCTGCACATCGTCGATGAAGACAAAGCAAACGTCCAACTCCTTACCTGGTCCACCGATACCCGGAAACATTGCAGCACTGTGCATGGCTCAAATTATCCGCTATCGCAAGCCGGCATCTGGGCGGATGCGTTACGCCTGCACCGCCCTGTCATTCATAACGACTTTCAGAGCCTTCCCGAGCGCAAGAACTTCCCGGAGGAACTCGCTGACGTTGAGCGCCATCTTGGCGTTCCCATTCTGGAAAGCGGCAAGGTGCGCGTTCTTTTGGGGGTCTGCAACAAAGCATTCGACTACGACGATTCGGATATCCACCAACTGCAATTGATCGGTGAAGATCTCTGGCGCATCGTCATGCGACGCCGGGCCGAGATTGAACTGGCCGCCGCCAAGGAGGCCGCCGAGCGCGCCAGTCAGGCTAAAAGCGCCTTCCTCGCCAATATGAGTCATGAAATTCGCACACCGATGAACGGCATTCTCGGCATGGCCCGGATCATGCGCCGCAGTGGCGTTTCGCCGCTTCAGGCCGAGCAACTCGACAAGATCGATGCCTCTGGAAAGCATTTGATGGGCATCATCAACGATGTCCTCGACCTGTCCAAAATAGAAGCCGGCAAGTTGATCCTCGCGCAAGTCGACTTCACTCTTGCCGAAGTCCTGCGCGCGTCTCTCGCGGTGGTCGGGGATGCCGCAGCCAGCAAAGGTTTGAAGATCGCCATCAAGACTTCCGGCATGCCGCAAGCGCTGCGCGGCGACCCCACGCGCCTGACTCAAGCGCTGGTGAATTATCTGGGCAATGCAGTCAAATTCACCGAGCACGGCCGAATCACGCTGTCTGGCCGCGTACAGGAAGAAACCGACACCGACTGCCTGCTGCGCCTCGAAGTCAGCGACACCGGCATCGGCATAAGCGAGGAAGAATGCCGGCGCCTGTTCCAGACATTCGAGCAAGCCGACAACTCGACCACCCGCAAATATGGCGGCACCGGCCTTGGACTAGCGATCAATCGACGCATCGCCGAGTTGATGGGCGGCGAAGTGGGGGTTGCAAGCACGCCCGGACAAGGCAGCACTTTCTGGCTCAACGTCCGGCTACAGAAAAGCCAGCAAGCCGCACCGGCAAACCGCCCACCTGCACTGGAAAAGGCCGAAGACATTCTGCTGCGCGAACATCGCGGCGCCCGCGTTCTGCTCGCCGAGGACGACCCCATCAATCAGGAAGTCGCATTGATGTTGCTGCGTGACGTCGGCCTGCAGCCAGACCTCGCCAACAATGGAATGGAAGCCTTGCAACTGGCCAAACAGAATCATTACATAGCGATCCTGATGGATATGCAGATGCCGGTGATGGACGGCCTGGAAGCCACCCGCGCCATCCGCAAGATTCCCGGTCTCGAATCGCTCCCCATTCTGGCAATGACCGCCAACGCCTTCGACGAAGACAAACTGAATTGCATCCGGGCGGGGATGAACGATTTCATCGCCAAACCAGTCGATCCCGACATCCTCTTCGACACACTTCTGAACTGGTTAACCCCGCCACCGTAGGCCACATGCCCCAATGAGCCCCGCACTTCAGCAAGCCCTCGACCAAGTCAACCGCATCCTCCTTGGCAAGAACACGCAGGTTCGTCTTTGCCTGGCCTGCCTTCTGGCACGGGGCCATCTTCTGATCGAGGACGTACCCGGCGTCGGCAAGACCACGTTGGCGCATGCGCTGGCGCGAACCCTGGGGCTGGACTTTCATCGCATTCAGTTCACCAGCGATTTGCTCCCCGCCGATGTGCTCGGTGCGGCAATCTATGACCGCGACAGCGGCACTTTCAGTTTTCATCCCGGCCCGATCTTCGCCCAGGTAATTCTGGCCGACGAGATCAACCGCGCCAGCCCGAAAGCACAAAGCGCGCTGCTGGAAGCGATGGAGGAAGGCCAGGTCAGCATCGAGGGCGAAACGCGTCCTTTGCCGACGCCGTTCTTCGTCATCGCAACGCAGAATCCAAGCGACCAGATCGGCGCTTTTCCGTTGCCGGAGTCGCAGCTTGATCGTTTTCTGCTGCGCATCCGCCTTGGCTTTCCCGATCGCGCGGCGGAACGCGCGTTGCTGCGCGGCGAGGACCGGCGCGATCTGCTGAGCAACCTTGCCGCCGCCATTAGCGCCAGCGAGTTTGTCGAACAGCAAGCGCACGTAAAACACGTCCACGTCTCGGATGCGTTGCTTGATTATCTGCAAGCCTTGATTGCGGCCAGTCGACAGGATGCCCGCTTCATCGCCGGCCTGTCGCCGCGCGCCGGCCTTGGTCTGATGCGCGTGGCGCAAGCCTGGGCTTATCTGGCTGGACGCGACTTCGTCCAACCGGAGGACGTGCAAGCGGTGTTGCCGGCACTGACCCCGCATCGACTTTTTCCCGCCGTTGGGCTGACGCAGCCGCAGGACGACTGGGCGGCGCGTATTCTGCTGCAAATTCCGATACCCTGATTTCCCCGCTGTTGCTTTCCCGTCCTCACCATAAAAGGAGACTCCGCATGACCGATTCCAACCATTTCGATTGCGCTGATTACGACAGCCTGGTTCCGCCCCCCCTGCCACATACCCGACGCGGCTTCCTGATCACCGCACTCGGCGCCGGCTTCGCACTGGCGGTGCAACCGGTCATGGCGCAGAGCACCATCACCACCGCCAGCGAAGGCCTTCAGGCAGGCGAAATCTCCGTGCCGACCGCAGACGGCGCCATGCCCGCCTATCGCGCACAACCGGCGCAGGGCGGCAACTTCCCGGTGATTCTGGTGGTGCAGGAAATCTTTGGCGTGCATGAACACATCAAGGACCTCTGCCGCCGCCTGGCCAAACTCGGCTATCAGGCCATCGCCCCCGAGCTGTATGCGCGCCAGGGCGACCCGCGCCAGTACAGTGCGATTCCCGACATCATCAGCAATGTCGTATCGAAGGTGTCGGACAACCAGGTCATGCAGGATCTCGACGCCTGCGTGGCTTGGGCCGGCGCAAATGGCGGCGATGCCAAACGGCTCGGCATCACCGGCTTCTGCTGGGGTGGCCGCATCACCTGGCTGTATGCCGCACACAACCCGGGCGTTAAAGCCGGCGTCGCCTGGTACGGCCGCCTGGTCGGCGCCGCCAGCGTGATGACCCCGAAACACCCGGTTGACATCGCCGGCGAACTCAAAGGCCCTGTACTCGGTCTCTATGGCGGCCTTGACCAAGGTATTCCGCTCGATACGGTGGACAAGATGCACGCCGCCCTGAAAGCCGCCAGCAGCGCGGCGAGCCAGGCCTCAACAATCCATGTTTACGACAACGCACCGCACGCGTTCAACGCCGATTACCGGCCGAGTTATCGCAAGACAGAAGCGGAAGATGGCTGGAAGCGCATGCAGAAGTGGTTCAAGCAAAACGGGGTTTAATGGATTTTTGAAACTTGAAGCAGCTCGGCCCGGCTTGCGTCAACCCACTCAAACCGGGCCGGGTTCCTGCAGCAACATGCGTGGCGTTCCTTCGCCGAACAATCGCGCCATGCCGATGCGCAAGCGGGTTTCATCGTCGGCAGCCAGGCGGCCCAGCACACCGCGTACCAATCGCTGATCCAGCGTAAACAACTTGAAGCGGACCTTGGAAGGTGCTGGCAAACCCGCCATTTCAAGGTTGAGGATCGGACAGTCCAGCGGCCATGGCGCATTTTCAGCAGAAGTAATCATCGCCATCACGGCATGACCGGCTGGCGCGTTGAACGCCGATGCATCGGAAAGCACCAGCGCCGGGCGATTCTTGACCGCCTGTCGATCGGTAAACGGGAATGGCACCCGGACCACCTGCCAGGCGGTCAACGCCGGTTCAGAGTCCAACTCAGAGTCCAGCATAGGCCGCCTCATCCGCCGCACCCGCCCATTCGGAAAGCGTGCCTTCCAGACCGCGCAGGTATTCCAGATCAAGTGGTTCGACCCGACGCACGCGCACTTCACCTGAAGGCAGCGTTTCCCAGGCAATCAGATCGCCGGGTTTGACCTTCAACGCGGCGCGTATTTCCTGCGGAATCGTGGTCTGACCTTTGCTGGTGATTTTGGCGATGGCATTCATGTTCAAACCCCAAAGTAAGGATTGCATTACATCCTTACCGTAAGTCATTCCATCGGAATTAACAAGCGGTTGCTACTCACTCGCCGCAGTTGCACGCTGTCGCCGTCGATACGCCGCCACTGCCGGCCAGATCGCGGCAACCAGCAGAACCACTGTCACGCCCACCGGCCACCAAACCGGACGATTCCATTTGGCTTGATAAGCAGCGCGCGCGACGGAATCGATGCGACGGTACTTGAGCAGGTTATGCGCCATCAAATTAGGTTTGGCGTTCTTCACCCAGGCATGACGCAAACCAAAGCTCTTGGGATGAAAGGCGTAGATCCAGGGCGCATCCTCGCGCGCCAACTTGATCATCTGATCGATCACGGCCTGCCGCTCCGGGCTGTTGTCCATGTCTTTCATGCGCTCGAACAAGCGGTCGAATTCCGGATTTTGATAGTTCGCCGCGTTCTCGCCGCCCGTTCCGACCTTTTTGTTAGGGCCGTAGAGCAGGAACAGGAAGTTCTCCGGATCGGGGTAATCGGCGTTCCAGCCCCATTCGAAAATCTGCTCGCTGCCCTTGCTCATCTTGTCCTGGAAGCGGTTGTAGTCGGTAGCGCGAATGACCAACTGGATATCCAGTTTGGCAAACTGCTTGCGGAACCAGTCCATCCGGCTTTTTGCTTCTGGTCCACTCGCGGCGGTATCGAAATACAACGTCAATGGCTGGCCGGTCTTGCCGTCGCGGCCGTTCGGGTAGCCAGCTTCCGCCAGAAGACGCTTGGCCGCATCCAGCGCATGGCGTTGCAACTTGCCATCCCGCCACTGAAACACCACCGGATTGACTCCTGCTTCGCCCTCCTTGTGTCCAAAGATGCCGGGAGGCAGCGGCCCTTGTCCCGGCAAACCACGACCGTTGAGAAAGATGGAGATGAATTCGTCGTAATCGATGGCAATCGACAACGCCTGCCGCAACTTGCGCGAACGTTCCGACAAGCCACCCACCACCGGGTCGAGCATGTTGAACCCCATGTAACTCAGCGAGGGCTGTGCCGCAGTCGCCAGCAGAATGCCACGCTCACGCATATCCGGAGTCAGGTCCGGCTCACCGTCGGCATTCATCCGAATCGCCTGATCAAAGCTGTCCGAACTCACTCCGGAGGCGTCGTAATAACCCTGCAAGAACTTGTTCCAGTAAGGCACATCTTCTTTTTCCAGCGAGTAGATCACCGTATCCACCATCGGCAGCCGCTTGCCGGCATCCGCTAACAACCCAGCTTCGGCATCGCCCGGATCACCCTCAGCCGGGTAGAAATCGTCGCGGTAATGCGGGTTGCGCTGCAATCGCATGACCCGGTTCGGATCGTTCTCCGCCAAGTAATACGCGCCGGTGCCAACCGGCTGCCAATCGAGCGTGAAATTGCGCTCCGCCATGCCGGGCTGGCGATAGAAGCGCTCCGCCTCCTCCGGCACCGCTGCGAAGAACGGCATCCCCAGCCAGTAGATGAACTGCGGATATTTGCCCTTGATGCGGATGCGATAGGTGGTCTTGTCCACCACATAAGCGCCGGGGAAAGCGTATTTGCCGATGTCGAGGTATTCGTCTTTTGGCGATTGTTTGGCCGCCTCGCCTAACGACTTCGCCAAATCTTTCAGGCCGATGATGTAATCCGCCATCAAACCCAGGATCGGCGACTGTACGCGGGGATGCGCCAGCCGCCGAATCTGATACACGTAGTCGGCAGCGGTCAGCTCACGCGAGCCGGTTTCGGAGAAATCTTCGAATCGATCAATGCCATCGAGCTCTTCCGACTTGATCGGGATATAACGCGGCTTGCCTTGCGCATCCTTGGCGAAAGCTGGATGCGGTTGATAACGAATGCCCGGCTTGATACGAATCTCATATTCCGAAACCGCGATCTTCGAAACCTCGACATCCGCCGGCAATTCGCGTCCCTGGACATCGAAATAACGCACCGCCGGCATCGCAGCGGCCGTCTGCGGTTCGAGCTGATACGGCCGCTTCAGGTAGTGATATTGCAGCGGCGGCTCATAAATGTTGCCAAGGAAAACGTACTCGTTTTCGCTGTAGGAACGCGCCGGATCGAGGTGCTTGGGACGCTCGCCGAAAGCCGAGTAGACAATCGACTTGTCGGCATCGGCAGCGGGGTACGGGCTGTTGACCTGTTGCGAACAGGCCGTCAGGAACAGCAGGCTGAAATAAATCAGGGCGCGCATCAGAGTTGGCATGCTGCCCTCCTTGATCACGCGCCCTTGATCGCGGTTAACCCGATTACTCGAACGGATGCCGCCGGACGATGGTTTCCGAGCGATCCGGGCCGGTGGAGATGATGTCGGCTGGCACGCCACAAAGTTCTTCCATCCGCTTCAGGTAGGTCTGCGCGTTGGCGGGCAAGGCATCGAAGGTTTTGACGCCAACGGTGCTGTCTTTCCAGCCCGGGTGCTCTTCATAAATCGGCTCGCAGTCCGCCAGCGATTCCGAGCCGACCGGCAGGATGTCGCAGATTTCGCCTTCCAGCTTGTAGCCGGTACAAATGCGAATGGTGTCCATGCCGTCGAGTACATCGAGCTTGGTGACGCACATGCCGGTAAGGCCGTTGATCTGGATCGAACGCTTCAGCGCGGCGGCATCGAACCAGCCGCAACGGCGCGGGCGGCCGGTGGTAGCGCCGAATTCGTTGCCCTTTTCCGCCAGCCACTTGCCATCTTCGTCGAACAGCTCAGTCGGGAACGGGCCAGAGCCAACGCGGGTGGTGTAGGCCTTGGTGATACCAAGAACATAATGCATTGCGGACGGGCCCATGCCGGAACCCGTGCAAGCGCCGCCGGCGGTGCAGTTGCTGGAGGTGACGAACGGGTAGGTGCCATGATCGATGTCAAGCAGCGTGCCTTGCGCGCCTTCGAACAGCAGGTTTTCACCGCGCTTGTTGGCTTCATACAGGTTACGTGGCACGTCGCCGATCATCGGCTTGATGCGCTCGGCCAGTTCCATCGCCTGATCCAGCGTCTTGTGAAAATCGACGGTATCCCATTTGAAGTAATGCTTCAGCACGTAGTTGTGATAGTCGAGCACTTCGCCCAGCTTGGCGGCGAAACGTTCGCGGTGCAGCAAATCCTGCACGCGGATGGCGCGACGGGCGATCTTGTCTTCGTACGCCGGGCCGATGCCGCGTCCGGTGGTGCCGATCTTGCCGGCGCCCTTGGCCGCTTCACGCGCCTGGTCGAGCGCGATGTGGTGCGGCAGGATCAACGGGCAGGCTTCCGAGATGGTCATCCGGCTGGCGACGTCGATGCCGTTTTTTTCCAGCATTTCAACTTCTTCCATCAGCGCCTCGGGCGACAGCACGACGCCATTGCCGATATAGCAGCGCACGTTTTCACGCAGGATGCCGGACGGAATCAGGTGCAGAACGGTCTTCTTGCCTTCGATCACCAGCGTGTGCCCAGCGTTGTGGCCACCCTGGAAACGCACCACGCCCTGGGCGCGGTCGGTCAGCCAGTCAACAATCTTGCCTTTTCCTTCGTCACCCCACTGGGTGCCGATTACGACGACGTTTTTACTCATGTTCGATCCCTTGAAAAATTCCAACGTAGGTTGAGTTAGGCGCGGTCATTTGCGCAGTAACCCGACATTGCCACGTGTCGGGTTAAGCAAAAGCGCCGCTAACCCGACCTACGAAAAACCATTGCTTTCAAATCTGCTGCACGATCCAGTCATTCCCTGATTTAACCAGCATCCGGTCGCATCCACTTTCGCCAGGTTGCGCCGCCAAGCCCGGCAACTCAACGACAACCCGCTCGCCAGCGACACGCAGTTGCGCAACCCGGGTGCGCAGTTCGACGTCATCCATACCAGGAGCCAGGATGCCGCCGCGCGGTGCGGGTTCCGTCAGACAATCGAGTATCTGACGCAGATCGAGCGAAAAACCGGTGGCCGGACGGCTGCGGCCAAACACGCTACCCGCGCCGTCATAACGCCCCCCCAGCGCCACCGCGCTAGCCTGACCGCCGGCATAGGCGGCGAAGGTTGCGCCATTGTGATAGCCGTCACCACGCAAATCGGAAAGATCAACCGCCACACTGACGCTGCCGAAGGCATTGCCAGCGGCCAGCAATTGACTGAGTTCATCGAGCGCGCGGGTTATCGCCGGTTGATCCGGCAACACGGCCCGCGCCCGTTGCAGCGCCGATGCATCGCCATAGAGACCGGGCAATTGGCGAAATGCGGATTGCCAGGGGGCGGCAAGTTTGACGCTGAGGGCTTCGACTTCCGGCACATCCTTGCCACGCAAAGCAGCAAACATTGCTGCGGCGCGATCTTCATTCAATTCAGCGCCCGCCGCCATCGCCTGGAAAAGTCCGGCATGCCCCAGGCTCAGACGCGCATCCGGCACGCCGGCAATTGCCAGCGCCGAGATCAGGAGTTCCTGAATTTCCAGATCAGCTTCAATGCCGGCATGGCCAAACAACTCTGCGCCAAGCTGGAAAGGTTCACGGCTAGCCAGAAAACCAGCTGGTTTGGTGCGTAGCACCGGGCCGGCATAGCACAAACGCGTGGCGCCTGTGTGGTTGATCAGATGCGCATCAATGCGTGCGGCCTGCGGCGTCATGTCGGCGCGTACCCCCATCATGCGGCCAGACAAACCATCCACAACCTTGAAAGTTTTCAGGTCAAGATCTCGCGCTGCGCCGGTCAACAAGGAGTCGAGATATTCCACCAGCGGCGGGCAGACCAGGTCGTAGCCATAGCTGTCGAAAAGATCCAGCAAACGCCGGCGCAAGGCCTCGGCCTGACGAGCATAGGGCGGCAGGATGTCTTCGACGTATTCGGGGAGTAACCAGGCGGGAGACATGGAGTGTGATTAAGTAAGGATCAGAAGCGCGAGGCCGGCGAGCATGGACACCAGCCCCATAAAACGCAATTGGCCATCGCTGAACTGGATCATGCGGGAAAAGGTCTCACGCCAGGCGGCAGGTGAAAGAAACGGCAGAATGCCTTCCATCACCAGCATCAAAGCAAGCGCGGGTAACCAGATGTCGCCAAGACTCACTTCAGCCAGCCAGGTTGGTTTGCCGTTGGATTCGTCGGGTTATTTGCCACCACCACGCGGCGACTTCATATATCGGAAGAACTCGGAGTTCGGTTGCAGCACCATCACGTCGCTCTTGCTGGAAAAGCTCTGCTTGTAGGCTTCCATGCTGCGATAGAAGGCATAGAACTCGGGATTCTGGCCAAATGCCTGGCTATAAATCCCCGCCGCGCGGCCATCGCCTTCACCCTTGACGCGCTGCGCATCGCGGTAAGCTTCGGCGATGATCACTTCACGTTGCTTGTCGGCGTCGGCGCGAATTTTTTCCGCTTCGGCAGAACCGGTGGAACGCAACTCGTTGGCAACCCGTTTACGTTCGGCTTCCATCCGTCGATAAACCGACTCACTGACCTCGGAAGGCAAATCGACACGTTTGATGCGCACGTCCATCACCTCGACGCCAAAGCGTCGGGAATCGCCATCCGCCGACTTGCGCAGCATTTCCATGACTTCGTCACGCTGACCGGACACCACATCATGCACGGTGCGCTTACCAAACTCGGCGCGCATACCGTCGTTGACGGTCTGCGACAGGCGGTTTTCAGCACGGCGCTCATCGCCGGCGAAACTGACATAGAACTTTTCAACATCCTGAATGCGCCACTTGACGTAGTAATCAACCAGCACGTTCTTCTTTTCAGATGTAATGAAACGTTCGGCATCGGCCGGATCCATGGTCAGAATGCGGGTCTCGAAGAAACGGATGTTCTGTACCAACGGTAACTTGAAGTACAAACCAGGCTCTTTCTTGACCGATACCACTTCACCCAACTGGAACACCAGCGCAGCCTGACGCTGATCGACGGTGTAAAGCGACAACGAGAGAATGACCAAGGCGACGACCAGCCCGACTACGATAACAGCAGGATTCTTCATGGCCGAACCTCCCGATCACGTCCCCGGAAAGCATCACGCGAGCGGAACAGGTCTTCATTGCGGGTCGGCGCCGCGCTGTCCTGACGTTGTGGCGTCAATTCGATTTGTTGTGGATTGGATTGGCCCGACGTGCCGGTCTGAGTCATGTTCATGAGTTTGTCCAACGGCAGATAAAGCAGATTGCCGCCCTGTTTGTCGTCCACCATTACCTTGGTGGTATTGGAAAGCACCTGCTGCATGGTGTCCTGATACAGACGCTCGCGGGTTACTTGCGGCGACTTGGTGTATTCGGCCAACACCTGTTTGAAGCGGGAAGCCTCACCTTCGGATTGAGCGACCACCCGTTCCTTGTAGCCCTGCGCTTCTTCCAGCAAGCGCGAAGCGACACCGCGCGCTTTAGGAATGACATCGTTGGCATAGGATTCGCCCTCATTCTTGAAACGTTCGCGGTCTTGTCCCGCTTTTACCGCATCGTCGAAGGCGGCCTGAACCTGCTCGGGCGGCTGCGCATTTTGCATATTCAGTTTGCTGACCTGAATACCGGTTTTATAACGATCCAGGATCTGCTGCATCAGCGTAGTGGCGCGAACCGCAATTTCCGCGCGCCCCTCATAAAGTACGTAATCCATCTTGCTCTTGCCGACGATTTCACGCATCGCGGTTTCGGCCGCATGCTTGACGGCCTGATCCGGATGACGATTGTTGAACAGATAATCTTCTGGATCTTTCAACAGATATTGAACCGAAAACTGCAAATCAATGATGTTCTCGTCATCGGTCAACATCAGCGCTTCGGTCAGAACCTTGGATTTCACATTGTTGCTGTAGCCCACCTCGACCGTGCGCACCTGCTCGACATTGACTACTTCCACGGTTTCCACCGGATAGGGGAAATGCCAGCGCGGGCCAGGCATGGTTGCCTCGGCGTACTTGCCAAACCGCAGCACAACGCCACGTTCGCCGGCATCGATAATGTAGAAACCGGAGGCCAGCCAGACCACAACAGCCAAACCGATCAACAGACCAACACCGCCGGGAATTTTAAAATCGCCCTGGAAACCACCGCCAATTCGGGGTGGCGGGTTATCACCGCCGCCGCCGGATTTCTTGCCGAACATATCGTTCAGGCGACGATTGAAATTCTTCCAGAGTTCATCGAGATCGGGCGGGCCGCCAGAATTTTTCTTGCCGCCACCACCCTGGTTGCCCCACTGCGGGTCATTCCAGGCCATTCTGATAGGTTTCCACATAGCTTTGAGAGAGTTCAGCATTCTGAGTTGCCAGTAGTTGGGTTGCATGTTTTTGGTCACGGGCAAACTCCGCGAGGGCTTCCCGGAGCAGCGAAACACCTGCACCGGTCTTGGCTGAAAGCCAAACGGCGGCGATCTTACCATACTCGTTTCGGGCCACTTGCGGCTCGGCGCCAGTAAGATCGACCTTGTTCATGACCCGGAACTGCTGCACTTGTTCCGCACCAATTTCAATTAACACCTTGTCAACCTCTTCAATCTGGCGATCTCGATTCGGGCTGGCGCCATCCACCACATGCAGCAACAAATCGGCATGCGCGGTTTCTTCCAGCGTCGCTTCAAAAGCGGCAACCAGGGTATGCGGCAGGCGCGTAATGAAGCCGACGGTGTCTGAAATCACGACTTGCTGCCCCGCCTCGGGTAACCAGAGCTTGCGGGAAGTGGTGTCCAGCGTGGCGAACAATTGATCGGCGGTATAAGCGCCAGCGTGAGTCAAGGTATTGAACAACGTCGACTTGCCGGCGTTGGTGTAACCCACCAGGGACACTGAAAAGACATCTCCGCGTTGACGGCTGCGGCGTTGTATCGCGCGACTGCGCGTCAATTTTTCGAGCCGATCTTCAATCGTCTTGATTTTGTTCAACAGCATGCGGCGATCCAGTTCCAACTGGCTCTCACCCGGGCCGCCGCGCATACCGATACCACCTTTTTGCCGCTCAAGGTGACTCCATCCGCGCACCAGACGGGTTGAATAATGACGCAACTGAGCCAGTTCGACTTGCAACTTGCCTTCATTGCTGCGCGCGCGCAGGGCAAAAATATCCAGGATCAGCGCGGTACGATCCAACACCCTGCATTGCAGCAAGCGTTCCAGATTCCGCTCTTGCACTGGCGAAAGCTCGTGATTGAAGATGACCAGATCAGCGCCCGCTTCCCGCACAACAACACCGATTTCATCGGCCTTGCCGGAACCAGCGAACAGACGAGCATCGGGTTTGCTACGTTTGCCTTCAACCAGACCAACGACGTGCAAGCCCGCGCTGGTGGCGAGAAGGTGAAGTTCATTCAGGCTATCGGCGTAATCACGATCGCCGAAATCGAGCGAAACGAGAACAACCGCTTCGCCCCTCTCCGGGCGCTCAAACATGAACTAACAGGTGAACAATCAAGAGTTGTCGCCGCTGCCGTGTTGCACTGTGACAGGGCGTGCCGGCACGATGGTAGAGATGGCATGTTTGTAAACCATCTGGGTAACGGCATTCTTGAGCAAAACGACGTACTGATCGAAGCTTTCGATATGGCCTTGCAACTTGATGCCATTGACAAGGTAAACGGAAACCTGAACTTGCTCTTGACGCAGCACGTTGAGGAACGGGTCTTGTAGCAACTGCCCTTTGCTCATAATTTTTCCTTTGGTAAATCTTTCAATTAGGGGGACGCATTTTAACGATGTTGTCACCAAAATAATCTGATGCGGATCATTTGCTCAACTATTTTCAGGGCATTGTTCCACTTATCAAGCCCCGCCCCCCACTCAACTCGACGCGCATGACTATTCCGCGCCCCAGTGCGGAGTAGCAATTCCGGCGCCCAGATCGTCCTCGATCAGACGCCGCCTCACCTCCAGCAAGCGCTCGATCAATGCCGGTTCCGCTTTACCGTAGGCATCTGCATCAGGTTTGCGGCTAACCACCACGCCAAGCAATTCGGTGATCGCGTTGCCGATCGAATTCTGACTGATGGTCACGATCAGCTTGCCGGCATCGTTGCGATAGATCAGCTGTTTGAACGCCGGTTGCCAACGAATCGAATTGGCATATTTGGCATCCTTGATACAGCGGTCGCGCACCATCTTCGCGGTCTTCAGCAAATCGTTATTGAACTGCAGCTTGTTCTCGACCAGTTCCGGGAAATAAATATCGCGTGGCAGCGGCGCATTGCGGGTGGAAACCTGGCCGAAGAAAGTACGATAAAAGTCGATAAATCCTTTCAGGATGGTGTCGTACTCCTTCCAGAAGCGCACTTCCTTCAACGCCTCGGCGCCGCCGGTAATTTCCCAACTCGGCAAGCCTTGCGGATAACCGGTCAGCGCGATCTTGCAGGAGCCCTCCTGACAGGGGCGCAGGATGCGTAAATCAAGTTCATCGAAGAAGTCCTGATACACATTGCGCATGTACGCCTGAAACAACGAATGCTGGCCGCCGTCAGTCAAGTTTGGATTATTCGCATCGGCAATCGGCGCGGCACGCAGTTCCGCCTTGTTGAAGACAATGAAATGGTTATGCAACATGCGGATACTCGGCACACCCGGCGAAGTCATCGGCCAGGTCGCGTCCAGACTCGCTTCCCCAGCCAGCACCAGATGCGCATCCGGATCGGGATAATGCTCCAGCATGTACTCGATAATGACTTGATTCATTCGGTTCCAGACGTTCTTCACCTGCTCCGGCACTTGGGTGCGACGTACCGGGCGACCGAGCGGATCAAGAATGCTGCGCGAAGTGTTGAAGATGATTGAAGCATCGAACTCATTGCTGTGCCCCAGCGCTTTGCGGTACAGCAACAGCCCTTCCGGGTTCTGCAACAGACCGTTGTTATTGACCAGATCATTCAGGTTCTCGGTGCTGTTGAAGAATTCATTCGGCTTCATGCCCTCCGGCACATCGAGGGGAATTTGACGAAACGGGGTGACGATCTCTCTGGGGCCGGACTGCATGCAATACCTCGAAGTTGGTCAATGGTGGACGTGGTGGACAATACGAAAAAGCGATCCCGACCGGGATGCCCAAGCCGGGGAATCATAGTCGAACGAAGCAATCAGGCAAGTCAAAGCGCACTGAAAACGGTTTGAATGTGAAACGTCCAATACGCGAAAAACCGCAGATTTTGCGTAATTTAGAGCCTATGCCATCTCGTTACCCGAAGAAATCGCATGTTTCTTCATTTTTTCCCACAGATTCTTGCGACTGATCCCAAGCAGGTTGGCCGTCTCCTGAATTTGCCAACCGCGGGCATCAAGCGCTCGCAGGATGTACTCGCGCTCATGCCCCGCCATGTGCTCGCCCAAGGTTGTCGCGGGCGATGAATCAGCCTCTGCCGCCGAACCGCCAAACAACAGTTCCGGCGTCAGCAATGGGCCATCCGCCAATACGCAAGCACGCTCCAGAAGATGCTTCAACTCGCGCACATTGCCTGGCCAGGAATAATCCAGCAGGCTGCGTTCCGCCGCAGGCGACAGCAACTTTCGCCGGCCACCGCCGGCTTTACAGGCTTGCGTCAGAAAACGCGCCGTCAGCCACAAAATATCCTCGCGCCGCTCACGCAGAGGTGGCACGCGAATCTGGATGACATTCATTCGGTAATAAAGATCCTCGCGAAAAGCGCCCTGCTCCACCCGCGCTTTCAGATCGTGATGCGTTGCCGCCATCAGACGAAAATCGACATTGATCGGCATTTCACCGCCAACGCGGACGATCTGGCGTTCCTGAATTGCGCGCAACACTTTCACCTGAACCGAAAGCGGCATATCGCCAATCTCGTCCAGCAGCAGCGTGCCGCCAATTGCCTGCTCGAACAGCCCTTTTTTGGCCTTGACCGCGCCGGTAAAAGCCCCTTTTTCATGACCAAATAATTCCGCTTCCAACAAACCTTCGTTGAACGCGCCACAGTTGGCGGCTACAAAAGGGCGTTCACCGCTTTGCAAGCGATGCAACTTGCTGGCCACACACTCTTTTCCCACCCCGGATTCACCGGTAATCAGAACAGAAGCCCGACTTTGCGCCAAACGCAGCAACATCTCGTCCAGCGCGATCATGGCGGGAGAAATGCCCAATTGCTCGGCGTCCGCCAATTCACCGGGTTCTTGTCCGGCAATCAATTCACGCAGCATGCCCAGCAAATGGTTCGGCTCGAACGGCTTCAGCAAGTAATCCACCGCGCCCAGCTTAAGCAAGCGCACCGCCTGATTGACTGAACCATGCCCGGTCATAAAAATGAACGGCGGCAATCTTTCGCCCTGTTCGCAGAGATTCATGTAAAGCGCTTCGCCGGTCATATCAGGCAACAGAATATCGCTGATCACCACGCTATAACGTGTCTTCATCAGGGCTTCCGCCGCCGACTTCCCGGTCTTGAACCAATCGCATTGAAACCCTTCCAGTTCAAAACGCATGACCAAGGCGCAGCCCATGATGTCATCGTCTTCAATCAGACAGAGGTGGGCGGCCATGTTTCTTCTCCCAAAGGCAAAGTGATGCAAAAACGCGTCTGTCCGGCGTCGCTATTGACGATGATGTCGCCGCGCAATTGGTCGACGATCTGATGCGTAATCCACAGACCCAAGCCATGCCCTTCCGCGTTCTGCCCGGTAAATGGCTCAAACAGGTGTTCCATGACTTCCGGTGAAATTTCGCGCCCATCATTCTTCACTTCCAGTGCAAGATGGCCTTCGGCAAGCGAAGCGCGAATGCCGACATGACCGCCTGGCGCGGCCGCCTGAACCGCGTTCAGCGCCAGATTGATCAACACCTGGCGCACCAGCGTTGCGGGCAGCGGCACATCACCTTGCACGCTGTTTTCCCAAACCCATTCCACACCGCGCTTCTTCGCTTCCTGCGCGAGCAGAGTATGCACATCCTCGATATCCTGCCCGTTGAGCGACCGCCCCTTGGCTTTGGCCTCGACCAGAAGTGCGCCGACGATGTCCTTGATCTGGGTAAGGCCACGCTCCAGCAACGGCACCACGCGCTCCAGCACCGGGTCAGGTTTGGCGTGACGCTTGAGCGTATCGACTGCGGTCAGCAGACCGCCAAGCGGATTGTTGATCTCATGCGCAATGCTCGCGGTCAGTCGTCCGATAGAGGCGAGTCGATCCGTTTTCATCATCTGCCGCTCGATCGATTTCTTCTCCGCCAACTCATGGCGCATCTGGTCATAAACATGAAACAAACGCCCCAATTCGTCGCCGTATTGATAGATACGATCCGGCAACGGAGGCGGTAACTTTCTCCCAAGCTCGCCCATGTATTCGGTCAACATCGACAATGGAGCGGCCATGCGACGTCCCCAGTACCAACTGGCGGGCAGCAAAATGAGCAGTACCAGCAGAGTGGTCCAGGCGGTTCGTGCGGCGATATGGTTGAAACTGGATTTGAAGTAATCGGCCGGATGCACCAGCACCAGCGTTCCCAATTGCACCCCCTCCATGACCAAGGGGATCGCCAACAGAATCCGCCCCGACTCGACAATCACCTTACGACCATCGCCCGATGCAAGCTGGGCCTCCAACTTGATGAAATCGCCGCCCAGGCTATTCAGCCGAGCTTGCAGCGGGTAAGTCTTGGGGGATGTAGAAATGAAGACCTGATTCTGCGCATCCAGCAGGACGAAGTCTTCCAACTGAAAACTGGGCTGTCGCGCTTCGGCGCGAATCGGAAAGTTGATGATTTCGTAAGCACGCCAAACATCGTCCTGGGATATCGCCGAATACAGCGTCCGCACCAGAGAACGCCCCAGTATTTCGGAACGGGAAAGCATGTTTTTCTTCAGGTTCTCGCGCGTCAGCAGCAGGTTGCTTCCGCTCACCGCCAGCGCCGTAACCACGATCAGCAAACCACCCCAGAGTGGCAGTTTATGGCGCAGGCTCAGATCGAACAGACTCATCTCACTCGCCTCGCATGAAGCGGACGATATCCTTCACATCCTGATAGTGAGCTTGTATTGGCAGCGTAAATCCATCCAGATTCATTTTTTTGAGTACCTCTCTGCCCTGCGGATCAGCGGACATTTCGATCAAAGCGTGTTGCAGACGCTGAAATATCTTCGCGGGTAACCTTTTATCCGCCACAAACGGCGGGAAACCATATTCTTTCGACTTCTCGGCAACGCGTGTCCGGCTGGTCAGCGCCGGCGCCTGAAGCTGAATCGTCTCCCAGATATAGCTATTCACCGAAGCCGCATCGGCGACGCCCGCCACCACCGCTTCGATCGATTTTCGTTGAGATCGGGTAAAAAAAGTGCGCCGAAAAAAGTGATCCGGGTCATTGCCGGTGTGCTTGATTTCATATCGCGGAAACAGATAGCCAATATTTGAATAAGGGTCGGTATAGGCGAAAACCTTGTCTTTCAAATCCAGGATACCGCGTGTGGCGCGATCTTCTTCCGGCACCACCAGATAGGAACGGTAATAGGGTCGCCCCTGAAACAACGGCGTCACCAACAAAAGAAAATCAGGATTGGCCGTGACATGCGGGCAATCGCACAACCAGGCCACATCGATGCCGCGTTGATTCAGCAGTTCCATGGTGCTTTGATAACTATCACGCAAGACAAACCTGACGGGCAACCCCATCTTGCGTTCCAGATACTTCTGCCAATCCGCCATCAAAGCATGGCGTTCATTCAAAAAAGCGGGCGTCAAACCAATACGCACAACCTCCGCCGCCGTTGCATGCCATGCAGCCAGAAACAAAACGCCAAGCAGAAACAGTGGGCGGCGCATCCACTTCTGGCAAATCTGCATGCTCTTCTCCTCTTTTGGCGTTACCAGAGTGTAACGGCGATACCGATTGAAATCAGCAAAAGTTACCAATCAGTAACGCTGGCGCAAGTGCAAATAATTGCCAAGTCACTGATTTAATTGATAAGCATCAATTTTGAATCAATCGCTCGCTTACCAAACGGTGACATGGAGATTCAATCAGTCACCCCATCTCGGCTTAGGCAGGACATTTTTAACCTTTAAATTCATATATTTACATATTGTTACAACTTTTTTCGGTGACTGGCATGTTTCATGCACTTGCTGCATCACACACAGCATCCCGAACGACCATGAACTACAGCCCCGTCTCCCCTGCTCAGCTTCAAGATACGATGGCCCGCCTGAATTACTTTGAGGGCTGGGATAAAGATCAACTGGCACGTCTGCTCCCTGGCGCAAAACAACTTTCACTCGAAAAAAGAGAAGCCCTAGCCACCAAAGGCGATCGAATCGAGGCGCTTTTTATCGTCATCAGTGGCCAGATTCGTCTTTTCATCCCTTTGTCGAATGGCGCCGAAAGAGTCATCTCACTGGTAGAACGTGGCGAAAGTTTTGGCGAACCTTGCATCATCCGGGATGAACCTTGCCCCTATAACGCGATAGCGGGCAAAGACAGCCATGTGCTGGCCATCGACACCCTGATCTATCGGCGAGAACTGAAGCAAAGCCCGTTGCTGGCCGAACACACCTTGAACCTGGTTTCGCAGCGCCTGCTGGATACCCTGCGCGATATCGAGATTTGTGCCCAACCTTCCAGCCTGCAACGTGTAGCCCACTACCTGATCCATTTGCAACCGGCGGGCGCAACCCCCGAACAAGATTTTCGCCTGCCGGCGCTGAAACGCGACATCGCAGCAAAAATCGGACTCAGCCAGGAAACCTTTTCACGCATGCTGGCCTTCATGGCGCAACAGGGCTTCATCCGATTCACAGGCAGCCAGGTCCAGGTCGATGACTGGACGCGACTGCAAAGACTCGCCTCAGCGGGTTGCCCGATGGAAGTGATCGGCAAAAATTGACCCCTATCAAGCTCAGTGTGAGGTTCTCACAACATACAAGCAGGATTCGCGAGATTCTTCGCGCCATGGTTAGTTCCATAGTTATTTCGTACTTATAAAACGGTCTGGTTTTAACCAGATATTTCAAATTGAACTGATGCAATGGAGGAGACACCATGCACATAAAGTCCGCCCTAGCCCTATCGGCTTGCCTGGGTTTTAGCACCTTGTCGGCATTTGCCGGCCCCACCGAAAACCTGGCCAGCACCTGCAATGCCTGTCATGGTCTGAACGGTGTTTCGGTGGGCCCCACGATGCCCAGTATTGGCGGCCTGCCAGAAGCCTATCTGAAGAACCTCATGCTGCAATGGAAGAGCGGTGAACGCTACTCCGCCACCATGGGCCGTCACTTCAAGGGCTATAGCGACGCTGAAATCGAAGCCTTGGCGACCCACTTCTCCAAGCTGCCCTGGGTGCCCGTTGTACAAAAATCCGACGCTAAAGTCATCGCCCAGGGCAAGGACGCCAGCGAGCGTTGCGAGACCTGTCATGGCGCTACCGGCAGCGAGCCGGACGACGAGGAAACGCCAAAGATCAATGGTCAATGGGCGGACTACATGCATCTGGAAATGCTCAAGTACCGCACCGAGTCGGTGAAGATGCCGCACAAGAAAATGCGCAACAACAGCAAGAAACTGGACGAGGCCGATGTTG
>JAIFKV010000152.1 GCA_020049415.1 Betaproteobacteria bacterium | reverse complement strand
GCGCCGGCCTGCTGCCCGAATCACCTCGGCATTACGCCATCTGGCAACTCGCACCCGGCTGGTTTCATCTGGTGGAGTGGGTGCGGAGTCAGTTGGCAACGGAGTCCGTTGGCAAATCAGGTTTTGTAAAGTGAGCCGCGATTCGTCATTCCGGCAGGCTCTGAAATCCAGTTGCTGCCGGCTTTGAGTGCAACGTCGACGTTTTTGACCCAGGGCTGGCAGCCGGTGTCAGCCTCACGTTCCTGGTGCGCCGTTTCCAATATCGACGCTCACTGGCGAGCCATTACCCGCTCTGCGGCGATCGGATTGGGTGCTGGCGGCAGGCCGGCTTGTCGGAGGTAGTCGAGCAAAGCCTGCCAACTGTTATTCCAGTCTGTCACCTCCGCGAATTCCGCGATGAAAGGCAGGTTGAGGGCCTGGAAGATCGGCATCCACTCGTCTGCGCCGTGCCGGACCGCCAGGGCCGGGTTGAACTGATACCAGCCCTGGGCGACCCGCTTGAACAGTGCGCGGTTGTAGGCGTAATCCCGGTTCACCTCGTTGCGGGAAAACACGCTGCTGAGGTGCTGGCGCTTGTTGCGCTCGGGCCGCACCACGTTGGCCGGCAGATGTGCCCAGGCCGCCAGAATGGCTCTGGTCTCGAACGCGGCGTGAGGTTGTCGCAAAACATGGGTGAAACGTGACTTGAACAGCGTCCAGCAGGTCTGAAACAGGAAATACTCGGCCTGATGCCGGTCGATGCGCACCAAGCGGTTGCCGGTATTCACGTCGACGCTGGCCGGTGCGAGCAGTTCGTAGAGGGCGGCGAAGGGGCCGCGGGCGAAGGCGGCGTCGCGGAATGCCTCGCGCATCGCCCAGTGCAGGGCGTTGCCGCCGAAATGGTCGACGGCTTCGCGGTCGGCGCCTCGTTCCAGTAGTGCTTCCACCAGTGCTACGTTGCCGGCGGTGGCGGCGGCCATGAGCGGGGTCAGGTTCATCGGCAGGCGGTGGTCGATGCCATAACGCTCGGTATCGCGCAGGATATCGCGGAAATTGCGGGCGAAGTAGGCGGCGTGATGCTTGCGCCCGAGGTGCGCCCGCCCTATTTCGAAGTTCTTGGCTGCGTCGTAATGCCCTTCCTGCACGAGCCAGTTGGCCAGCGCCGGCTCATCGTGGCAGGCGGCGATTTCATAAAGCTGTTGGCGCAGCTTGCCGCCTGGCGCCTGCTCGCGGAACACCTTCACCAGCAATTCTGTTATCCGCGCCGGGTCGAAAATCGGCCAAGGCGCCGGCGCCAGTTTCAGAATGTCGCGCCGGATCGCCTCCGCCTGTTCCTGTTTGCCTTGCAATTCGAGCTTGGCCGCTTCCTTTTGCCAGTCTTCCAGGCTCGATTTCTTCGCCTCGACCCGTGCCTGCTCGGTCGTGGCGATGTCGAGCAGGGTGAAAACCGGGTGATTGCTGTCGGATTCGATCAGGTAGAGATTTGCGGTGGCCCGGGTCAGCGCCACATAAAGCGCGTTGACGAAGAACTTGTAGACCTCCAGGGATTTGTCGCCCTTGTCCTTGGCGCGCCGGTATTCCAGCGTTTCGGCGGCGAGATCTTCGCGCGCCACGCCGTCGACGATCTCGTTGAATTCGGCGCGGTGATCGGAGACGAAGCGATACAGCACGATATTTTCGTATTCCAGCCCCTTCGCCTCATGGATGGAAAACAGCAGCGGGGTGGTGAAATGCTTGCGCGCCGCAGCCTTGTCCTCGTCGCGCATCACCAGCACGGCGAAGCGGGTGGACTGGCGACTGGCGCGGTCGAGTTCGAGCCTCGCTTCCTCTTTATCGGCGATCAGTTCGACTCGACCCGTCTCGCCGCCCACCGCATCGACCAGGTAGTTGCTCTCGCGGTCGATCGAGCCGAAGCGGCGCTGCTTGATCTTGAGCAACTGGTTTGCCACCCGGGTGGCTTCTCGGCTATTGCGGAAATTGGCGGCCAGCAGGGAAAGCTGCTGCCGATCGGCCAGCGCAGGATCGTGCCAGAACAGGTGCTTTACCTGGCTCCAGGAGAAAAAATTGGGATGCACGATCTGGTTGGAATCACCGCACAACAGGAAGTGGCCCGGCCGCTTCAGGGTCTTCAGTACCAGGGCAAGTTGTATCGGCGTGATGTCCTGCACTTCGTCGATCACCACGAAGTCGTAACGCGGCGCAGCCTTCACCTGCCACGCCTGGGCCACCAGGTTGAGGTCGAACAGCCGGGATTCGGCCAGCCATTCCCGGTATTTCTCGAACAGGTCGTAGAGTTGATCGCGCCGTTCGTCGGGGAAGATGGATTGCCGCACTCCCAGGGCGCGGTAGGCTTCCCGCGTCAACACGCCGTCGCTACCGGCGGCGATGACCCCGCGAATCTCCTCGAAAGCCTGATGTCCGTCGATGTCCCGGAACGCCTGGCGCATGCGCACGAACCAGCCGGAAAAGTCGCGCCACAGCGCTTCCCGACCCATCGGCACCTGGATCGATTCGACGAACTCAAGGTAGGAGAGAAATACCGCATCCTGGCCAGGATGCTCGAAACTGTTGGCGTAGTAGATATCCCGCGCGTTGCGGGCGAGGAAGGCGGAATGGGTGACGTACAGCACTTCGCCCTCGGCGTGCTTCAGCTTCTCCAGGATCAGCGCCGTCTTGCCGCTGCCGGCGCTGCCCACCACGATCAACGGCGCGGGCGCACGATATACCGCCTCCTGGGCGTCATCGAAACTGATCGGCTTGTCGAGCAGATGGATTTCACCGCGCTCTGGATGCAGATAACGCACCGGCCGGGCTTCCGCCTCGACCTCGGCCAGCTCGCAATCGGCAATTCGGCTCTCGTCGATCGCCGCGCCGCGGAGGAAACGGGAATGGTCGTAATCGTGGTTGAGCACCACCTCAAGCATCAGCGCGCACACCTCTTCACCGTGACGCACCAGCGAAAAAATCAGCCGGTCGGCCTCATCCAGCTTGGCGCGATAGAACTTGCCGTGGCCGGGATGAACCAGCTTCTTCACCTGCGCAGCGCGGAAATCGCCACGAGCGATGGCTTCCTTGACCTTGCGATAAGCGCCGGCCACGCGGGAGGTGTCGAGGCCAATGTATTCGAGGATTTTCATAGGGGCGTGATGGATGGGCATGGGCTGGCGGCAGGCCGGAATTTTTGCATTTTGCTCGGCGTTCGTCAGTCCCGGTTCACCCTTCAAGTTGCGGAACAGGCTCTCCAGAACGGTCAATATCGTATACGTCCGCCACTGCTTTTCCAGCGTCCAGGTCAACTCCAAGGTGGATGCGCTGTGCTTATCCACACTACGATTCATCTCGGAAAATGTGAAGACTTGAGACGCCGGGCAGCTGTCAACGGGGCCCGCGTTTTACTCGCGCCAGAACAATCTCGATTGCGCCAGACGATGCCAGATCGCGGCGGAAATGGTGTCGTTGCGCACCGCTTCGACTTGCAACGCGCCTTCGAGGCGGCCCAGCTCGAAGCTGAGCGGGATGGTTTTTCTGGGCAAGGCATGTAATAGCTGCGCACCGACATGTACGTCATTGGCGCGGCCCAGCATGTCCTGCAAATCCGCCAGTGCGGCGATGAAGCGCGCGCCGCGCTTGCCATACAGCGGTGCGAAGGCATCTGCCGCATAACGCAGTTTTTTTGCCGCGATACGCGCCATGTGGCGTTCTTCCGGGCTGAGCCGGGTGAAGCGGCGGCAACGTTTGCGCAGCTTCAGCCAGCGTTTTTCCAGGATACCGGCAGCCCATTGATGGGCATTGATTGCTTTCGCCTCAGAGCTGACGATCGCTTCCGTCGGCGTCAGCAGGCTACGGCCAAGGTCTAGAACCAGATGGGTGAAATCGCTGCCGCGCAACACGGTCTGCGCGTGTTGCCGGCTTGCTGCGGCATATTCGCGGATCAGCGTAAAGACGTTTTCCTCGCTGACGGTGTTTTCCGGCGGCGTCAATATCGCCGCCGGCTCGCCCAGCGCGGCGAGTGTTTTCGGCAGGGTTTCATCCAGGAACACATCCCAGTCGCGTGCCGGGTTGAGGTTGCGCATGACGCCGCGCAACGACTCCACAGTGCGCTCCGATTGCGCCAACAGGCCGGATTTCCCGCTCTGGGCCAGCGTGATGCCGGTGCGCAGGCGGCGCAGCGCAATGCGCAACTGATGCAGGTATTCGATGTCGTGCGGGCGTTCGAGAAAGCCGGGCACATTGGCGACCAGTTGCGTTAGCGCGGCCTGCATCAGGGCGTTCCAGACTTCTTGCGCGCGCTGCTGCGAGTGAATCGCCGGCCGCAGTGTTTTGATCGGCGCCGGACGGGTTGCGCCGCACAGGGTATAGCCACGTTCTGCTTTGCTGCGCGGTTCGATAAACAACGCTGCCTGCTCCAGCAACTGTGTTGCGAGTTCAAACAGGAAAGTGGAATCGCCCGATTTCAGTTCGATCTCGACTTCGGAGAGGGGCTGTGTGGCGTCACCCGCCTGAATCCGGCCGATATCCAGCGCCAGTTCAGCCAGATCTTCACCCCGCTCGATCTGCCAGGCGGTGCGCTGGAATTCGGTGACGAAGGCCGGCGCAATGCGCGCCAGATCGATCCCTATCAGCAATTCCAATGCGTCTGGCGGCAGCACCGCGAAATCCGGGCTGGCGCCGCCGGCAACCGCCATTTCCCACTCCGGCCGACTCGACATGGCGCCTACCGCGCGCGCTTCGGCCTTCATTGTTTGCACCCAGTGATAGCCGATTCTGCGCAGGCGCAGCGCAATGCCGCGATGCATCAGGTCGAACTTCGGCGTGTCGAAATAAATGCTGTGCAGAGTCCGTCGCGTCGGCTTCAGCGAAGCCAGCAGAGGATGTTTCCGGATGCGCGCCGCATGCTGCGGTGGCAAGGCCAGTTTCAGTTCGATTTCCATGTTGTCACTCCTGCCATTTATTTAATCGGACTGCGATAGAAGGCCAATAGCTATTAAGGTTAGCATTCGAGCTCATCCCTAGTGTTACAACACCTGCCCGCCATGAGCTCGCTACCTGCCCCCGAACATCTGATCAACCGTGAACTCGGCATTCTGGAGTTCAATCGTCGCGTCCTTGCGCAGGCTGAAGACCCGGCCACGCCGTTGCTCGAACGTCTGCGATTTCTCTGCATTTTCTCCAGCAACATGGACGAATTTTTCGAGATTCGGGGCGCCGGCTTGAAGGAGCAGATCAAGCTCAATCCCTTGCATGTCGGCGTCGATGGACTCACCGCGCGCCAGATATCGAAGCAGGTGGCGAAGGTGGCGCACGAACTGGTTGCGCGTCAATACGATTTGTTCAACCAGGATGTCTTGCCGGCATTGGCGCAGCAGGACATCCGTTTTCTGCGTCGCACTCAATGGAGCGCCGAGCAAACCGAGTGGATACGCAATTTCTTCTTCAATGAGCTGATGCCGGTGCTGACGCCGATCGGGCTCGACCCGGCGCACCCGTTCCCGAATGTGCTCAACAAGAGTCTTAACTTTGCCGTTGAGTTGTCCGGCAAGGATGCTTTTGGTCGCAATTCGGATCGCGCCGTGGTGCAAGCGCCGCGCGCGTTGCCGCGGGTGATTCAATTGCCGACTGAAATCGCCGGTTGCGAATTCGGCTTTGTATTTTTGTCTTCCATTCTGCATGCCCATGTCGGCGAACTGTTTCCCGGCATGGAGGTGCGCGGTTGCTACCAGTTTCGCGTTACGCGCAATTCCGATTTGTTTGTCGACGACGAAGAAAACAAGAATCTGCGCGAGCAATTGCAGGGCGAATTGCCACACCGCCATTACGGTGACGCTGTGCGACTGGAGGTGGCGGATAACTGCTCGCCGGATATGACGCATTTTCTCCTTGAGCAGTTTGGTCTGGGCAAGGAAGATCTGTTCCAGGTTCTTGGGCCGGTGAACCTGGTGCGCCTGATGGGCGTGCCGGAAAAAGTCGAACGACCC
This sequence comes from Betaproteobacteria bacterium, assembly GCA_020049415.1. Lineage (GTDB taxonomy): Bacteria > Pseudomonadota > Gammaproteobacteria > Burkholderiales > Thiobacillaceae > PFJX01. Next base: position 16,991 of record JAIFKV010000152.1, on the reverse strand, counting down.
GATCTCAAATTTGTGCCGTTCAAATCCGGCTTGCCTGCCGCGTTGACCAAGCAGTCGGATCTGTTCCAGGCGATCAGCGCCGGCGACATCCTGTTGCATCATCCGTATCAATCGTTCCAGCCGGTGATCGATTTCATCCGTCAGGCCGCCGAAGACTCGAATGTGCTGGCGATTCGGCAGACCGTATATCGCACCGGCACCGATTCCGAATTGATGCGCCAGCTCATCTCCGCCGCCCAGCGTGGCAAGGAAGTCACGGTTGTGGTCGAGTTGATGGCGCGCTTCGATGAGGAAGCCAATATCAACTGGGCGGAACAACTGGAAAAAGCCGGCGTGCATGTGGTGTACGGCGTGGTTGGCTACAAGACACACGCCAAACTGGCGCTGGTGGTGCGGCGCGAGGCGGGCAAACTCAAACGCTATGCTCACCTTGGTACCGGTAACTACCATCCGCGCACTGCCCGCATGTATACCGATTTCGGCTTGCTTACCTGCCAGCCGGATCTGTGCCAGGACGTCAACGATGTCTTCATGCAGCTCACCGGTCTGGGCAAGGCGCACGAACATACTTTGTTGCTGCAATCGCCGTTCTCGATGCATCCGCGGATGATAGCGGCGATTCGCCACGAGACGGAAATCGCCCGGCGGGGCGAGAAAGCCGCCATCATCGCCAAAATGAATGCGCTGCTGGAACCGCGCATTATCGCCGCGTTGTATGAGGCGTCGCAGGCCGGGGTGCAGATCGATTTGATCGTGCGTGGCGTTTGCGCCTTGAAGCCGGGCATCGCGGGTCTTTCCGAAAATATCCGCGTGCGATCGCTGATCGGACGTTTCCTGGAACATCACCGCATCTTCTACTTCCTCAATGGCGGTGTGGAAGATGTCTGGCTGGCCAGCGCCGACTGGATGGACCGCAATTTCTTCCGCCGCATCGAAACCGCTTTCCCGCTGCTCGACCCGAAACTCAAGCGCCGGGTCATCAACGAAGGCCTCAAAGCTTGCCTGAAGGACAACCAGCGCGCCTGGGAAATGCAGTCGGATGGCACGTCTCGCCGGCGTGCGCGACGTGGCAAGGGCTTTGACGCGCAAGCGTTTTTGATGAGCGCGTTGGGGGCGAAGAGTTAGGCGTCGATCATCATCAACTTGAACATTCTGGCTGCACGGGGGGGCGAGGTGCCGCGTTGACCAACGCGCAGCCTGGTCAGCCCTCGCAAGCGTTGGTCGCCTTGCATCGCCTCCCGCCAACACGCCCGAATTGATCCATGTCTATGTTGCTCGACACCTTGTTCGAATAGGTTGAATCCGATCTGGCTGCGTGCAAACGCATTCAAGTCCGCCGCGACCGGTAAACTATCGTTCTTTTCTCTTGGATTTTTCCAATGTATACAACTCGACTTCTCATCGCCATCGCGGTAGCCAGTTTCAGCGCCCAGGCGCCAGCCGCTAATATGGAAAAAATGCCCTCCGGTGTCATCGTCCAGCACGTCAAACAAGGTAGCGGCGCTTCGCCCCGCGCCGATAGCAAGGTTCGGGTGCATTACCGTGGCACGCTGACCAATGGCGCCGAGTTCGACAGTTCGTTCAAGCGTAACGAGCCGATCAGTTTTGCGCTCGACAGAGTCATTCCCTGCTGGACCCTGGGGGTGCAGAAAATGCAGGTCGGCGGCAAGGCCAAGCTCACCTGCCCGGCGGCAACAGCTTATGGCAAGCGTGGTATTCCCGGCGTCATCCCGCCCGATTCCGTACTCAATTTCGAAATTGAGCTCCTTGCCATCGAGCAATAAGCGGCGCGATTCCATGTCCGATCCCACCCCTGTAAACAGTCGTCAAAACCCGATGCTGGCCCGGTTGTGCAAAGAGTTCGCGGTTTTTCGCGAGCATCGTCCTTTGGCATTGGGCATCCACAAAGTCTTGCTCGAGCGGATTCCCGATCTCGATAAAAAACAAGTTCGCTTTGCCATGCAGCAACACACCGCAACGACGCGTTACCTGAAGGCCATCATCGCGGATGCACCGCGATTCGATCTCGATGGCAACCCATCCGGTGTCGTCACTCGTGAGCAACAGACACAGGCAGCCGAAACCCTGCGCGAGCGTTTCAGGAAGGCGGCTGAGCGCCGCAAGGCCGAGCTGGAAGCGCAGCAGCACCAGGAAAAACTGCAGCAACTCGCGAACAAGTTCAACCCGCGCTGACGCTGTTTGGGCATGTCCGTCCCGGCTGCTTATCTCACCGTCATCCTGATCTGGTCGACTACACCGCTGGCGATCAAGTGGAGTGCGCAGGGCGCTGGATTCGCTTTTGCCGTGACCGCGAGAATGTTGATTGGCCTGCTGGTCGCGGGGCTGATTCTTGCATTGTGGCGCATCCGTTTGCCACTGCATTCACGGGCGCGGAAGAGTTATCTGGCGGGCGGGTTGGGGCTGTTCGGAGCGATGACGCTGACTTACTGGGGCTCGCAATACATTCATTCCGGCCTGGTTTCGGTGTTGTTCGGCTTGTCGCCGTTGGTGACCGGGGTGTTGGCGGTGTTCTGGTTGGAGGAGGCGCCGTTCAGCGTCAACAGTGTGGTCGGCATGTTGCTTGGCCTGGCCGGGTTAGCGGTGATCTTCGGTGATAGCGGTGAAATCGGCGGCGTGCATGCGGTCGCCGGGGTGGCGGCGTTGCTTGCGGCGGTGACAATTTATTCTGCCGGCCTGGTGATGATGAAGCGTATCGGTGACGACAGTCCGCCACTGGCGACCACCACTGGCACGTTGGCGGTGTCGCTGCCCTTGTTCATCCTGGTCTGGTGGTTTTTTGGCGGCGACATTCCGGATGAGGTGCCGATGCGCGCGAGTGCGGCCATCGTCTATCTTGGCGTGTTCGGTTCGGTGCTCGGTTTTGCCCTTTATTACTATGTCATCAAGCATCTGGAGACTGGCAAGGTTGCGCTGATTACCCTGGTTACGCCGGTGTTGGCGCTGTTGTTGGGCAGCCTGCTGAATGGCGAAATAGTGAGCCTGCGCGTCTGGGCCGGAGCCGCCTTGATCGGCCTGGGGCTGACGTTGCATCAATGGCGCGCGCTTGCCGGTCTGATGTTGGCGTGGGCGCAATTTAAACCGGCGGATTAAACGAATGAATGCTGATGTCACTTCCAAGCGTTGCCCATGGTGCGGCAGTGAACCGTTTTATGTCGAATATCACGATACCGAGTGGGGCGTGCCGCTGCATGACGAGCGCGCCTTGTTCGAGTTTCTGATTCTGGAGGGGGCGCAGGCGGGGTTGTCCTGGTCCACCATCCTGAAGAAGCGCGAAGGTTACCGGCGGGCGTTTGATCAGTTCGATGCTGAACGCATCGCGCGTTATGACGAGGTCGATGTGGCGCGCTTGCTGGCTGATCCCGGCATTGTGCGGAATCGATTGAAAGTGGCTTCGACTATCGTCAATGCCCGCGCAACGTTGGCGATTCGGGAGGAGTTCGGGGGGCTGGATGCTTATTTCTGGCGCTTCGTCGACGGCCAGCCGATTCAAAATACCTGGACAGAACTCGGCCAGCTTCCGGCGAGTACGCCGCTGTCGGACACGATCAGCCGCGACCTGAAAAAACGCGGCTTCAAGTTTGTCGGTTCCACCATTGTGTATGCCCATATGCAGGCCACCGGGATGGTCAACGACCATCTGGCGGACTGCTTCCGCTATCGGCAACTCATTTCGCTCGGGGCAACTCCGCGCTTATGAAAACCCCGAGTTTATGAAAACGCCGTAAAGAACAGTGCAAAGACGGCGCTGGCGACGCTCAAGCTGCCGAACATCACCGGCATGCCGACCTTCATCCAGCGCGCCGGGGAGATGCGGGCTTCCGGCAAACGGGAGCGCTCGGCCTCGGCGATGCAGATAACGTTGGCGGTTGCGCCGATATGGGTGCCGTTGCCGCCCAGACCCACCCCCAGCGCCAGCGCCCACCACAACGGCGTGACGTTGACGCCTTGTTGTTCCAGCGCGGCGACGATGGGAATCATGGTGACGGTGAACGGAATGTTGTCGATCACCGCGCTGAGCAGTCCTGCTACCCACATCAACACCAGCGCGGTGGTGAGCAGTTGGCCGGGTTGGCTGGCAAAGGCGGCCAGATGCGCGCCGACCAGGCCAAGCAATCCGGAGGCTTCGACACCGCCGACCAGGACGAACAGGCCGGCGAAGAACAGCAGCACCGACCATTCCACCTTGGTCATCAACTTTTCCGGATCAGGCCGCATCCAGGCCAGGGCCAGCGCCAGGCCGATCAGGCTGACGAAAGCGGGGTACCAGTGCAGCGTGTGGTGGAGGAAAAACAGGATGATTACCCCCGCCAGGATGCTGACGATGCGCTTCAGTGCGGGCCAGTCGTTGATCGCTTTGTTCTCGTCCAGATCAATGATCGCGGACGCATCGACCGGCTGTAATTCGCGGCGAAACAGAAACAGCATCAGGCCAATGCTAACGACCCAGACCGGCACGACGATCGGCCCCATGTGGAGCAGAAAACGGACGAAATCGATGCCGGCGGCGCTGCCGATCATGAGGTTGGGCGGGTCGCCCACCAATGTCGCAGCGCCTCCGATGTTGGACATCATGGCTTCGGCGATCAGGAAGGGCGCCGGGTTGAGGTTGAGCATGCGGGTGACCAGCACCGTCAGCGGCGCAAAAATGATCACCGTGGTGACGTTGTCGAGAATCGTGCTGAGCAGGCTGACCGCCGCGCACAAATAGATCAGCAGCACGCGCGGATTGCCTTTTGCGAGTTTCGCCAGACGGATGCCCAGGTACTCGAAAGCGCCGGTGGGGCGCAGCATGGAGACCAGCAGCATCATTGCCATCAGCAGCAACATGGTATTGCCGTCCACCGCCATCAGGGCTTCTTCCTGGCTGTAGAAACCCGCCCAGCCACCCAGCATGACCATCACCACTGCTCCCAGCAGGGCGGCGTAAGAACGGTGCATGACCTCGGTAAAAATCAGCACGTAGGCCAGCAACAAGATGCCTAGCGCCAGCCCCATTTCGCTGTTGAATGCCGGCGTACTCATGACTGAGCCAGATTCAACATGTGTTGGGCCAGGCTCATGATGCTGATCGCGCCGTGGTATTCGTCACCATCCAGAATGAAGATATAGGTGGTGTTGTCCTGCTCCATGATCGCCAGCGCTTTGGTGATCGGGGCGCTGGAGTTGACGTGGGACAGGGTGGGCAGAATGAAGCCGTCGATCGTGCGTGAGAGGATTTCGCGACTGTTTACTTCGGGAAACCTGAGGTGGTCCAGGTGGTCGCCGAGCATGTGCGAATGCTTGGTCAGGTAGTCCGGCAGGCAAGTCATTTTCAGGATGTGTCGGATGGAGGCCTTGCCAGTGATCCGGCCCATCGCGTCACGATAGGGAATGCCCGGCATCTGCACCCGGACGCATTCGTGAAAGAGATCGGCAACCCGCATGCCGGGCGTTGCCAGGACGGTCGGAACAGCCAGATCGCGCAGATTCATGCGGGTAGCCCCTGATGTAAGTAAGTTGATCGCTTTGAATATAGCTTGATTGCACGGCTTGAGGCGGCCGAGCCAACCAACCCCCTCACGCAAGCGGGTTGCTCAGGCCGATGTGTCGATCAGATTGCCCAGGTGCGCTGGATTTGCGGCGGCCTGAACAGCGCCTTCGAGCAGTTGCATCACGGTTTGCGATTCAGTCTGCGCGGAAGATTTCAACATCGCCATCTGCACATTGCTGGCCAGCAATGATTTCTGTGCATTAAGGACGGCTTCGGCTGTGCTGGAAATATCCATGAAATGCCTCGTTTGGCTGGATTTGAAAGTTTATCGGAGCCGGCGCCGAATCTTCATGCTTCGAGCGGCAGCAAGCTCTGATAGAGAGCCTGATAAGCCAATGCGCTCTTGTTCCAACTGAAATCGCGGTTCATGCCGGTCTGCACCAGCTTTTTCCAGGCCGGCTTTTGCGGATAAAGGTCGAGCGCGCGTTCAACCGCCAGCCAGAGGGCGTGCGGGGTCGGTTGGTGGAAGACAAAGCCGGTGACGCCGTCTTCGACGGTGTCGCGCAGGCCGCCGGTGGCATGAACAATCGGCACGCTGCCATACCGCAGGCTGTACATCTGGTTCAAGCCGCAGGGTTCGAATAGGGATGGCATCAGGAATATGTCGGAGCCGGCTTCGATGCGATGCGACAAGCCTTCGTTATATCCAATCAGTGCGGCGACCTTGCCCGGGTGACGGGCAACCAGGGCGCGAACCGCGATTTCGATGGATTTTTCACCGGTGCCGAGCATGGCGATCTGACCGCCCCGATCGATGATGCCATCGGCGATGGCGAGCACCAGGTCGAGTCCCTTCTGATGCGCCATGCGCGCAATAATGCCGAACAGCGGGGCGTTGGCCAGCGGTTCAAGGCCAAGTTCTTCTTGCAGTTTATGCTTGCATTGCTTCTTGCCGGCGAGTGCGCGGGCATTGAATTCACAGCGCAAATGGCGATCCGCCGCCGGATTCCACTCATCGGTGTCGATGCCATTGAGGATGCCGGAAAGCTGATGTTGACGGCTTGCCAACAAACCTTGCATTCCCATGCCCAGATGAGGTTGCTGAATTTCCAGCGCGTAGGTGGGGGAGACGGTGGTGATGTGGTTGGCGTAATACAGGCCCGCCTTCAGGAACGAGAGATTGCCGTAGTACTCGGTTCCTTCGATCGAAAAAGAGGATACCGGCAGATTCAGATGCGTCAGCGTTTTCGGCGGGAAAATGCCTTGATACGCGAGATTGTGTACGGTCATCACGATCGGCGTTTGGTTGCCGGATAAGCGCAGGTAAGCCGGCGCCAGGCCGGTTTGCCAATCGTTGCAGTGCAAAATGTCCGGCTGCCAATCGATCGGCGATGCTGCGCCAGCGAGAATCGCGGCGACTTGGCTGAGCAGGGCGAAGCGGTGAGCGTTATCGGGATAATCGATGCCATCGCTGTCCTGATAAGGGCCGCCGGCGCGAGCAAACACGGCTGGGGCGTCGAGAACATAGATCGGTGTGTCGGAACCTGAGATGCCGCACAACAGCAAGCGGGCCGCCAGCGGCTTGCCCTCGGCGTCGAGAAACTGGTCGAAGCGGGCGACTTGACGGGTCGATTCAAGTTTGTACATGACGACCGGATAGCCCGGCAGCAGAACTCGGCAATCAATCCCGATCTTGCGCAGAGCCGATGGCAGAGCGCCGGATACATCAGCCAGGCCGCCGGTCTTGATGAGCGGGGCCGCCTCGGACGCGACGAACAAAATACGCATTTTGAAGTCCTTATTTGTTTGCTATCAGATTGTCGATGGCAATGCCGACAACTTTATCGGAAATAGCCGCAGATCAATAGATTGAAACTGAGTTAGGTATATGCATGTATACCGAAAGCGTTAAAACCTGTCGATGACACATTCCGGTCAGGCGCAGTCCACTGGCGGACAGGTAGGTTGATTCAGCAAATTCATGATTTCAGGTTTCCCGCAGACGGGATGTGATCGCAGTCTTTCCAAGCCGAAAATGCCGGAACCACACTCGAAACGCAAAAACATGGCCTTGTTACCCTGCGATTCGTCTCGGAAAATGGAATAACAAATGCAAAAATCTTGGATGCGCAGCACCTGTTCCTGGTTACGAAGTGGAATATTTCGTCCTGTCCGGGCGTCCTCCATTGAGCGGGCGAACACCCGCGTTTGATTTTGAATTTGCAACCAGGAGCGTCATTTGCTGAAACTTTTTTCCCGACTTGATTTTTCGCTGCGGCGCCGGTTGGATGAATTGCGCCCTCGGCTTTATCGACTGGCCTACGCCTGGTGCCACGATGCCGCGCTGGCCGATGATCTGGCCCAGGACGCGCTGATCAAGGCGCTGGCCAGAAGCGATCAATTGCGCGATGCGCAGGCGCTGGAAAGTTGGCTGTTCTCGATCTTGAACAACTGTTGGCGTGACCACTTGCGCGCGCGCAGGGAATTTACCGATGTAGATGATCTCGACGACGCCATCGTTGATGAATCGCCCTCGCCGGAGCAGCGCTATGCCAGCCGGCAAACCATACAGCGGGTGCGTCTGGCGATTGCGGGTCTGCCACTGGGGCAGCGCCAGGTGGTGACGTTGGTGGATATTGAAGAATTCGGCTATGCCGAGGTGGCCGCCATTCTGGGCGTGCCGGTGGGCACTGTGATGAGCCGTTTGGCGCGAGCGCGACAAGCGCTGAAGCAGCATTTCATGGAGCAACAGAAGCCGGCCGAAAAACCGTTTGAAAGTGGTCGAGCGACGATCAGGAGGGTGAAATGAAAGATTCGAATGAATCCTTGTCGCGACTGTATCTCGACGCTTTTATCGATGGCGAACTGGCCGACGATGAACGCGCTCAGGCCTTGCTGCGTCTGGAGTCGGATGCGACGTTCAAGGCGGAAGTCTGCGAATTGCGCACATTGAAGGAGCGTGTCAAAGGCGCCTATGCCGAACCGCCTGCCGCGCCGAAGCGTGAACATCGGCGACTACAGGCGGGAAACCGGCAAGCGTTGGCGGCCGGTTTGCTGTTGGCGGTCGGCATTGGAGCGGGCTGGCTGGCGCGCGATTTCAATTCACCTGGTCTGTCCTACCAACGACTCGCGGCATTGCCGGAGGGGTATCGGGCGGTTGCTTTGAGTCAGCAAATTGATCAAAACAAGCTCATTCTGCATCTTGATTCCGGTGCGCGAGATCGACTGGTCAAAGCGCTCGATCTGGCTGATACGCTGCTCGCCCGGCAGCCTGATGCGCGCATTCAAATTGTCGCCAACAGCGATGGTCTCGATCTGTTGCGGGCCGATGTGACGCCGTTGGCCGAGCGCATCGAGGCGATGGCGCAGCGTCACGCCAATCTGAGTTTTGTCGCTTGTGGCCAGACTGTGGCGCGGCTGAAACGCGAGGGGGTCAAAGTTGAACTGGTGCCGGTGGCGCATGCCGCCAGTTCCGCCATCAACGAGATCATGACGCGGATGGGGCAAGGCTGGGTTTATGTGAAAGTGTGAGCTTGAAACCGGTTATTGTGTCCCGGTTTGTCCTTTCTCGGCGTTGATACTACTGACGTTTATTCAATTCAAAACTCAACAATGGAGCATGGCATGCTGGAAATCGGTCTTTATGGTCTCGGTCGCATGGGCGGCAACATGGCGCGACGTCTTGCGCGGGGCGGCATCAAGGTGCATGCCTTGAACCGCAGCTTCGCGGTAACCGAAAAATTAGCGGCGGAAGAAGTCAACGTGGTCGCCTGCCACGAGGCTCGAGAAATGGTCGAATCGCTCGCCGCGCCGCGCATCGTCTGGTTGATGTTGCCGGCTGGCGAGGCGACCGAGGCGGCAATCAAGGAGCTGTCGTCGCTGTTGTCGGCTGGGGATTTGCTGGTCGATGGCGCCAATGGTTTTTATCAGGAAGCCATGCGCCGGGCCGGCGTGTTGCGCGATCTTGGCTTGAGCTTTGCAGATGTCGGCGTCTCTGGCGGCGTCTGGGGGCTGGCAAATGGCTATTGTTTGATGGCGGGTGGCACCGAGCCGGATCTGGCGCGTCTGCAACCCTACCTGCAAGCCCTCGCGCCGACGCCGGAAACCGGTTGGCTTCATGCCGGGCCGGTCGGTGCCGGACACTTCACCAAAATGGTTCACAACGGCATCGAGTACGGCATGATGCAGGCGTTGGCCGAGGGCTTTGCGTTAATGAGTGCGAAGCAGGAATTCGAACTCGACATCGCCGCGATCGCCGAACTCTGGCGGCACAGTTCGGTGGTGCGTTCCTGGTTGCTCGATCTGTCTGCCGATTTCCTGAAAAACGATCAGCAACTGGAAGGTATTGCGCCAGTTGTTGCTGATTCCGGCGAGGGGCGCTGGACAGCGTTGGAATCGATCAATCTGGGGGTGCCGACGCCGGTGATGACGTTGGCGCTGATGAGCCGTTTCGCCAGTCAGGGCAAGGGCGACTTCGCCAATCAGATGCTGGCCATGATGCGGCAAGGTTTCGGCGGTCACGCCGTGCAGAAATAAGCGCGCTTCGCGGAAAACCGCCCCCCTTTTTTCAGGATTAATCGGCCATGTTCGATCAAGAAACTCCGCTGCCCCCGTGTAATTTCGTCATTTTTGGCGCAACCGGCAACCTCGCTTCCAACAAGTTGCTGCCATCTTTATATCGCCTTGAAGTCGCCGGAAAATTGCCGGATGGACTTAACTTTGTTGCTTTTGGTCGACGTGAATTTACCGATGCCAGTTGGCGCGAGAATGTGAAAGCGCTGTTGTTGCAAAAGTTGCGCGCGGAGGGGGAATCGCTGGACCGTTTCGCCAGCCGTTTCGATTATCTGCGCGGCGAGTTGAACGATCCGCAGGCCTATGTCGATTTGAAGGAAGTGCTCGCCAAACCGAAGCTGGGGGTGTGCTCCAACGTGGTTTTTTATCTGGCGATCAAGCCGAGCGATTTTTCGGCGGTGATCAAGAATCTGGATGGCGCCGGACTTTCCAAACCGCGCGGGCTGCATCGCATCGTGGTGGAAAAACCCTTCGGCGTCGATATTGAGTCGGCGCAGATTCTGAATAAATTGTTGCATCGCTATTTCGATGAAAAACAGGTTTTCCGCATCGACCATTATCTGGGCAAGGAAACGGTGCAGAACCTGCTGGTTTTCCGTTTCGCCAATACCTTGATCGAGCCGTTATGGAACCGCAATTACATCGACCACGTGCAGATTACCGTGGCGGAGGATGTCGGCATCGATAAACGTGCCGATTACTACGACAAGGCCGGGGCATTGCGTGACATGCTGCAGAACCATCTGATGCAATTGCTCACCCTGGTCGGCATGGAACCGCCGCCGGCGCTGGAGGCCGATGCGTTGCGCGACGAGAAGGTAAAAGTCTTGCGATCAATCCGGCCGATCTCGAAACGTTCGGTACACGCGCATGCCTTCCGCGCGCAGTACAAGGCCGGCAAGGTGGGTGCAGTCGAAGTGCCGGGCTACCAGGATGAATCCGGCGTCGAACCGGATTCGGTCACCGAGACGTTCGTCGCCGCCAAGTTCTACATCGACAACTGGCGTTGGCGCGGCGTGCCGTTTTATCTGCGCACCGGCAAACGATTGAAGAAGTCGATGTCGATGATCGCGCTGCGTTTGCGTCATCCACCGCAGCAACTGTTCCGCGAAACACCGCTGGAAACGCTGGAACCGAACTGGATCGTGCTGTCGATTCAACCCGACGAAAGCATGCATCTGGAGATCCACGCCAAGCAGCCCGGCCTGGATATGAATACCCGGGTGGTGAAACTCAACGCCAGTTATCGCAACTCGGATGAAACCCCGCTCGATGCCTACGAGGCATTGTTACTCGATGTCATCGAAGGCGACCGCACCTTGTTTATTCGTTTCGATGAAGTCGAGTGGGCTTGGCGGGTGGTTGATCCGATCTTGCGCTATTGGGCGCAGGAGCGTGATTTCATCCACTCCTATGCCGCCGGTGGCTGGGGGCCGATCGAGGCGAACCGGTTGTTCGATGGCGAGGATACGGAGTGGCGCAACTCGGTTTGAGGCGGGCGAGTTGTTGCTAAGCCCACTTGATGTAGCCGCAAGTGTTTTGCCAGTGTTCGAATTCCGCCGCCGGCATCGGTTTGCCGAACAGATAGCCCTGCAATTCGTCGCAGCCGGCGGCGTATAGCACGCGCATTTCCTCGGTTTTCTCGACGCCTTCGGCGACCACTCGCAGCCCGAGGGTGTGGCCGAGGCCGATCACCGCTTTGGTGATGGCAAGATCGTTGGGGTCGTCGAGCATGTCGCGGATAAAGGATTGGTCGATCTTCAATTTGTCGATCGGGAAGCGGTGCAGGTAGTTGAGACTGGAATAGCCGGTGCCAAAGTCATCCACCGAGAGTGAGATGCCCAGCGCCTTGATCTCGTGCAGCAGATCGATGGTGCTGCTGACGTCTTCCATCAGCAGCGACTCGGTCAACTCCAGTTCGATCATGTTCGCGCTGATGCCGTTGTCGGAAATCGCTCGGCGCAGCGTTTTCAGCAATTCGGGGTCATGCAGTTGCGGCGCGGAGACGTTGACCGAGATGACGATATTGCCAAAACCGTTGTCCCGCCAAAGCGCTTGCTGGCGGCAAGCCTGGGCGAGCACCCATGCGCCGAGCGGAATGATCAGGCCGCATTCCTCCGCAATCGAGATGAAATGCGCCGGCGTGACCAGGCCTTGCTCGGGATGCTGCCAGCGTACCAGCGCTTCGGCGCCAAGTAGTTTGCCGCTGCGGCAGTCGACGCGCGGCTGGTAATAGATGCGCAGTTCTTGCCGCTCGATGGCGACGCGCAAGTCGTTTTCAATTTGCATCCGCTCGCGCAGGCGCCGGTCCATTTCGATGGTGAAAAACTGGGCGTTATTGCGACCTTGCGACTTGGCCTGATACATCGCTGCGTCGGCATTGCGCATCAAGGTGTCGATTTCACCACCGTCCTCCGGATACACCGCGATGCCGACGCTACAGGAAACATGCAGCTCGGCGCCGTCAATGTCGTGAGGTTGGCGGATCAGCGGAATCAGGCGGCGCTCGACAATCTGAGTGATCTCCTCAACATCGGTAACGCCGTTGAGGATGACCACGAACTCGTCGCCACCCATCCGGCTCACCGTGTCGCCGGCGCGGACCGCTTCCAGCAAACGATGCGAGACCGAACGCAGCAGGCCATCGCCTATATGGTGGCCAAGTGAATCGTTGATGTTCTTGAAGCGGTCGAGGTCGATGAACAACACCGCGACGCGCCAATTCTGGCGTTCCGCCTGCTGCAACGCCATTTGCAGACGCTCGACACAAAGCAAACGATTCGGCAGGTCGGTCAATACATCGTGCTGGGCGAGGTGGGTGATGCGCTGCTCGTTGGCCTTGCGTTCGCTGATGTCGAAGGAGGTGGCGATCACATGCGTGATCTGGCCGAGTTCGTCGCGTACCGCGTTGAACACCGCCCACACTGGAATGGCTTCGCCGGTTTTGCGCTGGATCCACATTTCACCCTGCCAGGTGCCGCGCACACGGGTGGCTAGCCAGATTTCGCTGTAGAAGCCGCTTGGATGGTGGTCCGAGCACAGAATCTCGGGCATCTGGCCGACTATTTCACTGAACTCGTAGGCGGTGCTGCGACAGAACGCCCGGTTGACGGTGAGGATGCGCCGCTCGGCATCGGTGATCATGATGCTCTCGGAGGAGGCCTCGAAGACCTTGGCCCAGAGTTCGAGACGCTGTTCCATCTGCTTCAGTCGACCGATCGGGGTAAAGGCGGTCAGCACTGCGTCACGGTCCTGATAACGCATGCGCTGGGCTGAAATCAACGCCCAGTCGGAGCGCGTCGCGCCATGCCAGAGCACTTCGAATTCATGCGCCGCACCGGTGTCGGCGAGCATCTGAAAGAACTGCGCGCGCGCTTCCGGCTGTAGTCCCTTCAGCCAGGGGTCGGTCAGGTTGCCCTCCAGCCAGGCCTGCGCTTGCGCGTTGGTATGCAGCACTTCATGGTGCGGCGTTGCGGTCACCATCAGCGGAATCGGCACCGCTTCCAGCAAGTTGCGCTGCGCCTCGGCGGCGCTCGCCTGCGCGGCGAGTTCCTGTTCGATATGACGGCTGCGATCGAGCTGCAGCAGCATGTCGTTGAAGGCGGCAATCAAGCGTCCGATTTCGTCGCTGGATCGCCATTCCGCGCGCAAGGTGTAGTCGCCGGAAACACGCACGTTCTCGGCGACCATGGAAAGACGGCGGATCGGCAGTGCAATCTGTCTGGCGACGAAATAAACCACGCTGAGAATGACCAGCAACAGCGCCACCGCAGTGCCCAGATGCAACCACATGCGCTCGAACAAGCCATCGATCCGCTTTTGCAGCAGATCGTTGAGCGCGATCCCGGCGAGCATCCACGCCTGGTTCAGTTGCGTTTGCGCGGTGAAGACGATCTGGTCGAGCTTGGGCGCGGTGATGTCATTTTTTTGCTCGATGGCGATCTGGCGCGTGCTGGTGCGCAGCGCGTCGATAGCGCTCAGCAAGTCGTGGCGGGATGGCTCCAGCGTTGCCCTCAGCGCCGGCGCGCCGGCCGTCAGCGCCTCGGCATAATCGGCGTTGATGCCGCTGGCAATGGCGTCGAGTCTACCTTCCAGGATCAGGTATTCGGTCTGCAGGCGCGCCCGCTCTTCGAGTGGCGCCGTCCCCGCTTCGCGCGCTTTGTCACGGATGCGGCTGATCAGATCGAACAGTTCTGGAAATCGCAGCACCACGATGGACATCGTGTAATAGCTGTCGAGATCCGGGTCGAGAATCAGATTCGATTGGTTGCCGATACGGGTGATCAGGGTTTGCAAAGCCGGTGCGATGGCGGTGTCCTCGCCCGCCGCGCTGCCGCTGATCTTCAGCAAGCTGTCGGCCAGAGTCTGCGCCAGGTCTTGGCTGCCGAGATCGCCGCGAAGGGTGCCAAAGCGTGCTTCGGCGGCAAGCACCGCCGCCGAAGCCGAACCCGGCAGACCGCTGGCAACCGCGCCGAGCGAGGCTTCGCGGACTTGCGCAATGTATTCGTTGCCGACGATTTCCTTGCGCGCGAAGTCGATCGCGATAAATTTTTCGTTGATCAGAATGGTGGAAACGAAAATGACCGCCGACAAGTCAAGCGCGTAAATCAACATCAGCTTGCGGCTGACGCTGAGGCGTCCGATCAAATCCAGCATGAACCGATACATAGGCAACTCCGGGAATATTCCCGGTACTTGCAAGAACTCTGCCATCTGCCAAAGAGCGCCTCAGAATGGGGCTTGGCCGGTAATACACCTGTTTTTACGGAAGTCTGTGCACTGGCATGGGGCGGCAGTGTTGATGCGTTGCCTCGGATTGGTGCGCTGACTGAACTTGGGCCTTGAAGGGTGGGTTCCGGAAAAATGAACTCGCCAGGGTGGTTTTACGCGATTGACAAACAAAGCCTGGCAGGCTGCCTGGCTTTCTCACACAAGCACGAATCGAGCTTTGAAAGATTTAAAAGTCATATCGCAATGCCAGCGCAACGAACTCGTTGTCATATCTGGCGTTGTGTGAGCTTCTGGCTTCCAGTGCAATGCGCGCCGAGAGTTGCGGCGAGATTTTTACCCGATAGAGCAGGGTGTGGGTCTTGATGTCGCTGTCCGGCAGGATGCGGTCGTCAATATCGATAACTGCATGGCCAAGCAGCAGGCTCTGATCTTTCAACCCGTAGGCCGCCAGATCGAACAGGAGCGTTATCCTTGCCAAACGGCTCTTCGCAATTGCCGAGATTCCGTCTTGCTCGGCATACATGTAGGGCATGCTGACGAATTCCGGATATCCGCCCCAGTTGCCGAATGCGGTTACCGTGCGCTGATTGCCAGTAAACCGATTGGCCGCGAAAGACGCGCTGATGCCGCTGGGTTGATGTGCCAGTGTGCCTTTCAACCCAATCAGACTGTAACTTGCATTGAGTCCTTGCTGCGCCAGATAGTCCTTGAATCGGCCAACCTCGACGACCCGATAGGCCTGCCCTTCGAACCGGGCGGCAACATCCCGATTCAGCGCCTTCTTCAAACGGCCATCGAGATACCCGATGTTCAGCGTATCGACCCCGTAAAAATTCCACAGTTGAACGTTGTTTTCCTTGCCATGCACGATGCCGGTCACCCATACGCCGTGTTCGCCGACCACCGAGGAAGGATCGAGCGTATCGCCGTTGATTGCATCAGGCGTTGCATCGCTGGCGACCATTAATGAGGTGTAGGTCTGCTGCGACATGCTGCGGAATTCGGAGTAGGTCACCAGCCCATCGAGCCCCGACATTTTGCTGACATAGGCAAGGGTGACCGTGGTGTCTGGAATATCCCGGTTGGTCAGGGTGGCGGCCTCGAACAGGTTGGGAATGATGCGGTAGTCATAGGTATTGATGATCGGCGAGAAGAATTCCTGTCGGCCAGCGACCAAGCGGGTGTTTCCCGCCACATAGTTGAGCTGAAGTTCGCCGAGCAAGGAATAGGGCTTCTTGTTCAAATCGAACATGTAGGCATCGGTTTGTCTCGGGTCATCCCGCCGCATGCCCAGGTCGCTGGTTGTGTACCAGGCCGCCTTGAAGCTGAAGTCATGCCAAGAACCCGTCTCGATGCCGAGCTTGCCACCGAAACCCGGCGTAGCCTGATTTGGCCGGCCGCCTTTTTTGTCATCGGCGACAACCATCAACTTGGCAAAGCCGAAGGTCTTGCTGTCGGCAAATGCGTCGGCCAGGTCATTGCCGGCATGTGCGTTGCGCGCCAAGCCCATGCCAAGTAAAAACAGACCAAACAGGCAAAACAAGCTAAACAGGCGCACAGCGGACTCACCCAGTTGACGAGTGACATTGAAGCGGCAAGATTTCGCGTGCATACCCGGCGTCATGAAAAGCAAGCAACGGTCAAAAGCGGTTTCAAGCTTTAACCTCGACGCGATTGCGGCCGTTGCGCTTGGCTGCGTAGAGTGCGGCGTCGGCACGGCTCACCATATCCTTTTCCTGGTCCCCGGGGCGGTAGGTGGTTACGCCAAAACTAGCGGTCTTTTTCTCGATCACCGGGAAAACATGCTGTTCCATCTTTTGGCGCAGGTTTTCCGCCAGTTTCGCGACGCCGGCCGCATCGGTCTGGGGGCAAATAAGCAGGAATTCTTCGCCGCCCCAGCGTCCGATGGTGTCGGTCTCGCGGGTGTTGACCGCCAGAATCTTCGCTACTTCGATCAAGGTCTGGTCGCCAATTTGATGACCATGCACGTCATTCACCTGTTTGAAGTGATCTATATCGAGCAGGATGATGCTGAACGGCTGTCCAAAACGCATCGAACGTTGCAGTTCAGATTCGAATTCAACATCGAGTTTCACCCGATTGAACAAACCGGTGAGCCGGTCGGTGATCGATAAACGTTCAAGCTCCTTGTTCAGGGTGCTCAATTTGCGAACCCAATAAAGCACAATGAGCAGCG
>JAIFKV010000043.1 GCA_020049415.1 Betaproteobacteria bacterium | reverse complement strand
TCCTCGGCGGACAGCGTCATGACCCGTAGTGCCATTGCGTAGTGCCATTGGGGTCAGACACGATTTTGCATAAGCCACAAGTATTTATTCCAGAACTGACTAATGAATTAGTGTTTAGTCAACTTCCAGGCAGCGCAGGTCGAAGCCCAAGGTGCTCAACGAACGGATCGAAGTCCCTGTCACAATACAAAAGTGATAACTCGCTTTCGATGCAGCGCGTAGCAATCACCGTATCAATCGTCTTTCGCACGGTTATTCCGTGCGAGCGAAGTACACGAAAGTTCTGGGCGGCTTGAATGGCAATTTTCTGTCCCGCCAAGTCCACAATCACCAGCGAAGTCATGAGCTTCCTGGCTTGATTGAAGTCTCGTTCGCCGGCAAAGCCTTGAAGCACTTCGGTCAAGATAAGATCACCCGTTGCAATCGCCTCGATGCCAAGCAGTGAGTCGAGTTTTTCGGTCTGCGGGGTCATGGTTCCCCGGAAATAGTCGATCCAAACACTGGAGTCGACCAAAATCATTTGTCGGTCCTCATCGCATCAAGGTCGCCCTGCCAGTTGAGCTTCCCGCGAAAGCGTTTAATCTCCTCTTGCTGTCGTAACTGCAGCAAGGTTCGGAGTCCCAACTCCACCACTTCTCGTTTAGTCTTCAATCCAGTCGCTTGAAGGGTGCTGTTCATCAACTGGTCGTCAATCACGATGTTGGTACGCATGGCGTGTATCCTTTTGCTAGTTTATACACACTGTAGGCCGAGATTGCTGACCGAGCAACATATCGGTGCGCAAACGCTCGTAGGCAAATGGGGTCAGACACGATATCCGTGTTAAGATAGTGTCCTGCCCACCAACCGGCCGCCACGATGTCGCGCCTGCCCCGCTTTGTTATCCCCGGCCAACCTCAGCACATCATCCAACGTGGAAATAATCGGCAGGTGATTTTTTCGGCCGACCACGATTATCAGTTCTTCCGCGATGCGCTGGTGGATGCAGCAAGGCAGTGTGGGCTAGAGATTCATGGTTATGTATGGATGACGAACCATGTTCATCTTCTGGCGACACCTCAATTCAACGACAGCATCAGCAAGACATTTCAGTCAGTTGGTCGTCGTTATGTGCAATATTTCAATTTCACCTACCAACGCAGTGGAACATTGTGGGAAGGCCGCTACCGTGCGACGGTGGTGGATAGCGAACAGTATCTGTTGACCTTGATGCGCTACATTGAGTTGAATCCGGTGCGGGCGGGAATGGTCGCTTCGGCGCAGGACTACCCGTGGTCGAGTTATCGCCGCAATGCGTTGGGTGAGCATGGCCCGAATGCGGATTGGTTAACCCCGCATGTGGAATATTCTCGTTTGGGGCAAAACGATGCAGACCGGCAATCGTCGTATCGGGCATTGTTTTCAGGGGCGATCGAGCAGCAACATCTGGAACAAATCCGCGATTGCACTCATAAGGGCTGGGTTTTGGGCAGTGAGCGCTTTAAAACCGAAATCGAGTCTCTGTGTCAAAGAAGGGCAACCTCCAAGGGAGTGGGGCGTCCACGGAAAATTTAACGGTTTGTGTGATTATCGCGAGATAATCGTGTCTGACCCCATTAAACGCGAGGGAGGAGGGCTCCTTCAGATACCAAGCTGGCGACGGGCGATGGCAATGGCAATTTGGTTGATCGGGTTACGGTTGCCACCTGGCCGCCAAGTGTGCGCCATTTTGTTGCGGTAGGCATCGAACTGGATGCCGTGTGGGGCGGCCCAGACTTTGCCGCGACCAAGCAGGATTTTTAACGCCTCAGTACCGGCAACGCCGGCGCACAGCATGCACGCCATGATGGTCGACGGGCCTTTGCGCGCTTTCAGATTCACCCGACTAGGATCGGCCAGGTAGTGACGGTGCAACAAGCCCGGTGCCAGACCGACCAGAAAGCGGATGGCTTTTTCCAGTTCCGGGCGCTCGCCCCATTGAAAGTAGTCTTCAAAGCTCATCTGGCCGGGGAGGAAATTGAGTAGTCCGGCGCTCATGCCCAGCGGGGCGACGGTAGTGGCCGGTATGGCGTGTTTGTGGCAGTAAGCAAAAACCATTTGCCGAGCGGCGATGGCGAAGAAGTCGAGGCCATCAACGTACAGATCGACGCCCTGGAAGAACTGCTCGACGTTGTCGCTGGTGACGCCGTTGGGGAAGATTTCGATTTCGCATTCCGGATTGATCTGGCGGGCCTGCTCGGCAAGCACTTCAGCTTTCTCACGCCCGAGGGTGGCCATCGATGCGCCGATTTGGCGATTGAAGTTGGCAACCTCGAAAGTGTCCAGATCGGAGATGTTAAATTTTCCGACACCCAGCCTGGCCAAGGTGAGGAGGTGGAACCCGCCGACGCCGCCCATGCCGGCTATGGCGACGCGTTTGTTGCGCAGGATGGCTTGTTCTTGTTCGGTAACCCAGCCAATGTTGCGCGAAAAAGCTTCCTGATAATTGAATTCCATGGTTTCAGCCTCGGGCGATACGAGCCAGTATGACGCGTTCTTCTTGCGGTGACATGAAGTAGGGATAGAGCGAACGTTCCTGCCGCGAGAGTTCCGGATGACCAGCAAACTTTTCGATCATTTGTGTGCCATAACCGATCGCGTCGAGCCGTAGCAGCAATGCGGGGGCGCCAACGCGTGGGCAAATGCGCTCAGCCCCAAGTTGTTGAAAACCCAACATGCGCCGGTAAAACGCGACATGCGATGGATTCACTTCGATGACGATATCGGTGTAGTCCCAGATTCTGATCGCATATAGGTAGGCCACTTGAAACAGGCCGGCGATCATTCGTTTGGATGCGCCTTTGTGGTCGATGGCAAGCTTGGTGAATTCGCATACCCGCAAGCCTTGCTGCCGAAGCGAGTCCACTTCGGGTTTATAGAGTTCATCGACCAGCAATCCGTCTCCGGTGTCGAATCCCACAGTAATCGTGCCGATGACTTCCTCACCTTTGTAGGTGGCCAAAGTGATGCGTTCTGGGCAGACCTGTTGGCCGGCTTGCGCGGTGACTTTATAGCCAACATCGCGGTAGCGTTTTTCCACCAGAAAACGCGCTTCGCGGGTTCTGCTATCGTCATGGGCGAGGCGGATTTTGAAGGTGTCCTTCAGGATTTCACCGGCGGCATCATCTTTCTGACCCCAGCCAGTGTTGGCCATGCCAACGTTCTGCAAATTTGGCGGAGGCTCAACAACGGCGATCGTTCTTGCCCAAGTACGACTGCCTCGGCGCAGTCTTTCCATGATTCCCACTATTCCACCCTCATATTCTGCGTTGTTGAACTCATATTACTAAAGATATATATCAGAAACCGCCTGAACACATTTAGACCCCGCAAAGTGACACAGTTTAAGGCGCAGTTTCTGACAATCAACCCCCGATTCGATTAACCCAGCTGGTCGCGGCCTCAAGACTATCCACCGGAACAGGATCGGGGCGAATGAAAGGCGAACATTGATGGCCGAATCAATCGCGCCACTGTCGACGCTTTAAAAAACAGAACGCTTCATCCGCCAAGAAGCAAGCCAGCCACACGAGGTGGAGAGATAATTCAGCCAAGAAAAATCTCGGCTTAGCCCACTACAATCATCACCATGAAAATCGAATTGGTCACCACGGAAGATCGTGGACGCTATCTGGTCAGCCATGCCGCTGAGATCGAGCGCATTCTGCGCGAGGTGATGGCGGCGAAGAACATCGTTGCGTTGTATGGCGAAAACGCCAAGCAGTTTTTATTGACGACGCTGGTGGCGGTGGAGCCGGCAAAAGGCTATCTGCTGTTCGAGCAAGGCGTCGACAAGGCGATGAATAGCCAGTTTCTGGGCAGCAAGGAAAGCACCTTCGCAACCACCCACGACCAGGTCCATATTCAGTTTTCCAGCCACAAATTGGAGGCGGACAAACTCGGCCAGGAGTCCGTTTTTCGGGTGGCGGTGCCGCATGAAATTCTGCGCATGCAACGGCGCGAGTATTACCGTCTGGTGACTTCTGTGGTCAACCCGGTGAAATGCCTGATCAATTCCGAGAAAGGCATGCTGGAATCGGTGGTGGTTGATATCAGCATCGGTGGCGTCGGCGTGCTGGCTTACCCGGAACAAAGCAACTTGAAAGCGGGAGATACCTTTCACGGTTGCCGCATCACCTTGCCAGGGGTGGGGGAGTTTGCGGTGGGCCTGAAGGTTTGCACAACCTTTGAGGTGACGTTGAAGAATGGTCGACTGACGCATCGCGCGGGTTGCCGTTTCATCGACCTGCCGGCCAGCGTCGAGACCGCCATTCAACGCTACATCATTCAGGTGGACCGGGAACGGCGCACGCGCTACGTCTAAAGTACTGTTCCGCCGCCGAAGCGGCAATCCTCAGTGACAGTCGCTTATTTGCCCAATCGACTCAACACGCGGCTGGCGATATCTTTCAATGCAGTGACTTCCATCGCCGCACCGATGTCGATCGCCGCTTTCGGCATGCCGAAAACAACGCACGAGGCTTCATCTTGTGCAATCGTGTAAGCCTTCGCCTGACGCATCGCGAGCAGGCCTTGTGCGCCATCTTTGCCCATGCCGGTGAGGATGACGCCGAGGGCGTTCGGCCCGGCAACTTCCGCCGCGCTGTTGAAAAGCACATCCACCGAGGGACGATGGCGATTCACCGGGTCGGCCTTGGATAGCTCGGTGTAGTAGTAAGCGCCGCTTTTCTTCACCAACAAATGCGAATGCCCGGGCGCGATATAGGCGTGGCCAGGGACGATGCGTTCATTGTGCTCGGCTTCCTTCACTTTCATCGCGGAGAGTCCATTCAGACGCTGGGCGAACGAGTTGGTGAAGGTTTCCGGCATGTGCTGGGTGGCCAGTACCGCCGGGGCGCTGGCGGGCATGCGGCTGAGAAACTCTTTCAGTGCTTCGGTGCCGCCAGTGGAGGAACCGACGAAGATCAGTTTTTCGGTGGTGTGGAGGAAATGTCCGGCCAACGGTTGCGGCGCACTGATGGCCGTGTTGCCGATGGGATGTCGGCGAATATGCGCGCGCGATGCGGCGCGGATTTTTTCGCCGATTTCATAAACCAGTTCGTTCATCCCATCGATGACGCCAATGCGAGGCTTGTTGATGAAATCCACCGCGCCCAATTCCAGCGCTTTCAGGGTGACTTCGTTGCCCTTTTCGGTGAGGGAGGAAACCATCACCACCGGCATCGGCCGCAGACGCATCAACTTCTCCAGGAATTCGAGGCCGTTCATGCGCGGCATTTCGACATCCAGGGTGAGTACATCCGGGTTGAGTTGTTTGATCAAGTCGCGCGCGGTGACTGGGTCGGGCGCTTGGCCGACGACTTCCATGTCGGGCTGGCTGTTGATGATTTCCTTCATCACGCTGCGGATCAGCGCGGAGTCGTCGATGACCAGCACCCTGATTTTCCTGGCGGCGGCTGGTCGGCTGGTAATCACGCTCATGAGAACAACTCCACATCACCGGTAATCGCCGAGCTTTTCAGGCGTTGACCATAATCGCGCTCGCGCTCGACGATGGTGTTGTTATGCACCGCCTTGAGTTTGCGTACCATGACGCGTCCGGTGGCGGGGAAAAAATAGACTTTGCGTGGATAGACGTCGAACAAGTCTTCCGCCACCACGCGAATGCGCTCTGTACGCAGATATTCGAGCACGAACTCGCTGTTCATTTCACCCACCTGGACGGTGGTGAAACCGCGCAGTACCGCCGCGCCGCCAAACACCTTGGCTTCCAGCCGGCTTCGCGTAGCGCCCAGCTTGACCAGTTGATTGATCAGGACTTCCATCGCGTAGCCGCCATAGCGGGCGGAGTTGGACAGCAGGTTGTGCTGATCGCCGCCGCCTTCCGGCAGCATGAAGTGATTCATCCCGCCGATGCCGGTGACGGGGTCGCGCAGACAGGCCGCGACGCAGGAGCCGAGTACGGTGACCAGCAGCATGTTGCGCGCCGAGACGTAATACTCGCCGGGCAAAATCTTGGCCGCTTCGATGTCGAAATTGCGGTCGAAGTAATGATTCGGCGCCAGAACTTCTTCATAGCCGTATGCGCTCACTTGAGCCTCCCGTCACGCGGACTGGAGGCCGGATGGGCAAGCGCCGCTGCGCTGGATTCGGCATGCTGGTAAACCGTCTGTCCGCGAAGTTTGAACAGGTCGGTGGCATGGTAGAGCGCTTCGGAATGACCGACGAACAGCAAACCATCCGGTTTCAGTAGCGGCTTCATTTTTTTCAGAATGGCGTACTGGGTCGGCTTGTCAAAATAAATCATCACGTTACGGCAGAAAATCGCATCCAGCGGCTGGCGAATCGACCAGATCGAATCGAGCAAATTAAGCCGGAAACATTTCAGCATCGCACGCAGCTCTGGCTTGGCGCGCGCCATACCGGCGTTGTCACCGGTGCCTTTGAGAAAATATTGACGTTGCTGCTCGGCGCTGAGTTTGGCCAGACGCTCGACCGGGTAAACACCGGCTTCCGCTTTCTTCAGCACATTGGTATCCAGATCCGACGCCAGGATTTGCACTGGCGCGTGCGCGCCCAGCGCATCCAATGCGGTCATGGCGATGGAATAAGGCTCTTCGCCGGTGCTGGAGGCGGAACTCCAGATCGTGATCGGGCGATCTTTCCGGGTTTTGAGAAAGTCTTTCAGGATGCTGAAATGGTGCGCTTCGCGGAAAAAATCGGTCAGATTGGTGGTGAGCGAATTGACGAAGGCTTCCCACTCAACCTCGTCGCCGGAGCGTATCAAGGCGAGATATTCGGGAAAAGTACGCTTGCCGGTGGCGCGCAAACGCCGCGCCAGCCGACTGTAGACCATGTCTTCCTTGGCATCGTTCAGCGCGATGCCGGCGTGGTCGTAGATCATCTTGCGGACTTCTTCGAAATCACGCGTGGAGAACGGAAATTCGCGTTGCGGTGCAGAGGCTTCAGCCAAGACTTTTCCTTGAGATCAACAATTCAGGGGCGTTCGAGAAGTGACTCAAAATTCCTCCCACTCATCTTCGGCTTGGCTTGCGGATTGCGGTGACAGACGTTGCATTGCACGCACCGGGCCGGGCGCGGCACTCTGACGCGGCGCAGGAGGATTATGACTGGATGAAGCGGCGCGCGGCGATGCCGCAGGAGTCACCAGCATACGTCCGCCAGCGGGGTTGCCGACACCGATCTGGAACACCGAGACCGCCTGACTCAAGCTGCCAGCCTGGTCCTGCAACGATTCCGCCGCCGCCGCCGCTTCTTCCACCAGCGCGGCGTTCTGCTGGGTGGTTTCGTCCATCTGGGTGATCGCCCGGTTGACCTGTTCGATGCCCTGGCTTTGCTCGGTGCTGGCGG
>JAIFKV010000039.1:8083-11390 GCA_020049415.1 Betaproteobacteria bacterium | reverse complement strand
ACCCACAGCACACCCGGACCGATACGCGCCAGCATTTCCGGCTCCGGCCCGACCCCCAGCGGAAACAGACTGGCGACCATGACAAAGAAGAATTGTGCAATCAACCAGTCGCCACGACGGCGTGCGGCCAAGGTCAAATCGCGACGGAGAACGGCAAGCAGAAAACGATGCACTTAAATAACCACTCTCATGCCAATTCAGGAATGGCGACGTTGCCAACCAGCAAGCGTTGCACCGAAACGCCGTCAAGATTCAGCGCCTGGTGGGTTGTCGCAACAACCATGCCGCCAGCGTTCAAATGATCGCGAATCAACCCTTCCATCAGCGCTACCGCATGTACATCAAGACCCGTCAACGGCTCATCCAGTATCCACAAAGTCACCCCGGCCAATAACAGCGCGGCCAGCGCGACGCGCCGGCGTTGACCAAATGACAGCACGCGACACGGCAAATCGAGACAGCGGCTCAAACCCAGGCGCTCCAGCGTGGCGACCGCGCGCAGCTGATCAAATGGGCGTCCCTGCAAACCATCGGCAAAACGCAAATTTTCTACCGGATCAAGATCGTCTTTGACGCCATTGGCATGGCCCAGGTAAAACATTTCAGCGTTATAGGCCTCCCTGCTCCGGCGAATCGATACACCCCGCCAACGCACATCGCCCTCTTCCGGCCGAGCAAGGCCGGTCAGCAAACGCAACAAACTGGTTTTTCCCTGGCCATTGCCGCCTTGCACCAGCAGCAATTGGCCTTGTCCAAGGCCAAAACTCATGGCTTTGAACAACAGTCGTTCGCCACGGGCGCAGGCAAGATCGTGTACGGAGAGAAGGACGTCGGGCATGGCGGCGGAAATCGGGGGGCGGGCGAGAATACCTGCAAACAACCACCAAACAAAATGTCGATGGTCAATAAATCAGAAATTTGTATCGCGGAATAAAGTGCGACCAGGCTTGCGTCGAGATCCGCCCGCGTCCGCGCTACTTGAGAACAAAAGCCACCCTGGCGGAAGCGAGAAAGTTGCTTTTCTGATCCGCAAGAAAAATCCGCATCACGTCCTCATCACTGACATTCAGATCGGCCATCGTTTTCAATCCGACGGCTTTGACCACCATCGGTGTTTTTGCACCGCGCACTTCCAGCGCCGCGCGTGCCTTTTCGATGGTGTTGGTGTATTCGCCGGCGCCCTGCTCTACCAAAATTTTCTGGCTGACTTTGGAAGGATCGTAAAGGGCTTCACCCTTGCTGGAAAAAATACGATTGATCAAGGCGGGTTGGAATCCGAGTTCACGCGCATCGACGATGAGCCCATCGTGCGCCTCGGTCGACACCGGCGGAGTCATTGCCGGCACGCTGGCGGGCATTGCATTCGCCGGAGCCTGAACGGGAAGCACATAGGCGGCGGTCCGCAGCGTGGCCTGTCCAGGTGCTGCATTGATGTAGGTGTTATAGAGCGTTTCCGCCACGCTATCCGACCCGCGCACCCCAACTTGCATGAACACTACGGCGACGCCATCAACCGGATTCCATTCTTCATGCACCTTGCGCGCACCTTTGATCAGGCCGCTGACTCCGGTTTTGACAACATCACTTTCCAGCGCACATTCGCGAACTGTCGTTTGGCCAGTGACATAAACGCCGTCGATGATTTCAGCCAATCGGCGATACGCACCGATCTCCGCCGCGCGTATCGCAGTCATCCGTTGGCGAGCAGGCGAACCGCCTGCCATCGGCAAACCTTCACCCACCACCAGGATATAGCCATTGGTCAACGCTTCCCGGGAAGAGTCGGTCAAGTCCAGGTTGCGCTTCTGCAGCCAGGAACGACCCTGATCGAAATCGCCGGAAACGATGCGGTCGGCGCTGGCCGGCGCTGCCGCCATCAGCACCGAAACCAGCATACCCATAATTAATGTTGTCTTAATGCTGTGCATGATCAAGCCCCCAAAGTGGCAAGTGATATTGGTAAACTTTACGAAGGGTAAACAAATATCCTTGGTCGGTACAAATCACTTAGCAAATATTTATTCCGGGCAGCGCTTCCAATAACCTCAGACACGTTCAAATCCCGCCGGAAGTTGACCATGAATTTCACTCTCTCCTTCAGTGGCTCCGCATCCAAGCACTGTCGGAAAACCCGTACCAAGCCAGGCATCACGCCACCGGGCGCATCGCCCAGGCGTGAAGTGTTGGCCGGCGCACTCGCCATTCTGCTATGCGCGGCAAGCACCTCGGCGCTTGCTTTCAACGAAGGCGGCTTTGACTTCTTTACCCCGACCGTTACGACGAATCCCGAGACTGCGGCAAAAAATGTGTCGAAAACATTGCCCGGCCCGGTTTCTACCGCCACCTTGCCGCGCACCGTAGCCATTCTTCCATTTGAAAACGCCACCCAGGATGCTGAAATCGCGGAAGAAGTTCGACGCGCTTTTTACAACCAATTCAGTTCCCGGCTTTACGCTGACATTGAGTTGAACGCCATCGATGCGAGAGTGCTTGCGCTGGCTCGCAACGAAAAAGGCGAAACCGATTACCGGTCGCTCTGCAAATCGCTTGGCTGCGATGGCGTCATAACGGGCCGGGTGATCGATTTCCGTAAAATATATGCCGGCATTTACTCCGAGTTGGCGGTCAGCGCGGAAATCAGTCTCATCAACGTCAACACGGGAGAAGTTGTCCTGACGCGCAAGGAGGAAGTCTCTTTCCGCGAAGGCGGCTTCAGCCTTACCCCGATCGGCCTGGCCATTACCGCCATGTCGGCGGCGCTGAATCTGCGGGACATCCAGCGAGTCCGCCTGGTCAGCGAACTTGGCTACACCATCGCCAAAGCCATACCCGACCCGCCTGGCGGCAGCACCAGCATCGGACCGCAAATACAGGCCTTGGTGTCGAACACCGCCGATTCGCCATTTGGACTTGGCAAAACGATAACCGTCGCCATGCAGGCCGACGCCAACGGCTCCGCCGTGTTCGACATCGGCAATTATCGGCGCGCCTTGCCGATGACCGAGAAAACACCGGGCTTTTACCTGGGCGAATATCGCGTGCAGGACGGTGACGCAATCCGCCAAGCGCCGCTGATCGCGACGCTGCGTGCGCGCAACGGACTGGTTTCGAGCTGGTACGACACCCATGCCGTTGACATCGACAGCCAACCGCCCTCAGCGCCGACCCGCCTGACGGCACGCTCGCAACCAAAAAAGGTTTTATTGCATTGGGATGCACTGAAAGAGGTGCCCGACCTGGCCGGCTACCAGGTGCTGCGGTCAAAGCAGCCGCTATCCGGTTATGCACCGATCGGCGTCGTCGACAC
>JAIFKV010000039.1:0-8040 GCA_020049415.1 Betaproteobacteria bacterium | reverse complement strand
GCAATCGCGCGAGGTCGAGTTCTGCCAGAAAACCCGCCCGTTTTGACGGGCCGCATCAAAGCCGATCGCGAGCTGGCCGGCAATCTGGTGGTGACGGGTGAATTACTGATACCGGCGGACATCACGCTCCAATTAGCGCCGGGCACACACATCGAATTCGACCCCGCCGCGACATTGATCGTGCAAGGCGGACTCAACTGCGACAGCAAAGACGAACCGGTCAAGTTCGTTGCCCGTAGCGCGAGCGCATGGGGCGGCATCAAGGTCGAAGGCGGCAATATCGGCTTGCGTGGCTTTACCCTTTCCGGCGCGAAAACATGCATCAGTCTGGAACGCGCAAAGGGCATTCTGGAAAGCGGCCTGATTCAGCAATGTGATACCGGCCTGCTGGTTTCCGGCGCTGGCGCGTTTAGCGCGCAAGATCTGCGCATCACCGAAAACCGCATTGGAACCCGCCTGGTGCGCAGCGACGCCGAGTTGACGCTGAACCGCATCGCCGGCAATAAAATCGGCGTCGAGATGAGCGGCTTCACCGGCGTTTTGCGCGACAACGCCATTTTCCAGAACACCACCAATCTGCGCACCGAAGCTGGCACGCTGCTCGACGCAAACTACTGGGGCAGCCTCGACCCCGCCGCGCTCCGCATCGAAGGCGGCATCGTCGGCGAGGCGCTGAATCGGCCCGCCCCGGAGGGCAAGCTGGTGACATTGCGCGTCAGCCCTTGCGCCGGCTTGAGCGCCGAGGCCTGCCAGCAAAAATCCGCCGAGGCGATGATTGAAGGCGGTCGCTTGTTCCGCGCCAAAAACTATGGCCGCGCGCTGACCCATTTCGAGGCCGCCATCGCCGCTCAACCCAGCCCGGATGCATATTACTTTGCCGCGCTCTGTCACCAGGAAATGCAGGAAATCGAGCCCGCCATCGAGTTGCTGCGCGACGCCGTCAGCGCCTTCCCCAACGAACCCTCTCTCCGGCGAGCGCTTGGCATGCTCTACTTCCAGCGCGGCGACGAAACACTTGCTCGTCAACATATCGGCGAGGCCCTGCGCCTGTCGCCCAGCGACCGTCAATCCGCCTTCTTGCTGGAGCGACTGGACCGCACCCGGAAAAATGACAAAAACGGAACCCGACCATGAGCCATCACCGCAAACACCTCCTCTCTGGCACGGGGTTGCAAGCTCGGCATATTGCGCGTCGACTGCTGGTCGGCCTGTTCAGCCTGTTTATCCTGCTCCCGCTTGCCGTCCACGCGGACAACATCGTTCTCGGCGTAACCAAAGGTGATGTGCAAATTCTTTCCGCCGGAAGCGCCAGACCCGTCCTTGCCGGCAAGGGCGACTTTTTGCGCAGCGGTGATCGCGTCTACACCGGCGCAAACGGCTGGACTGTTCTACTGGTTCCGGATGGCAGCCGGGTCGTACTGACCGCCAATTCCGAATTCATGGTGCGTTCGCATGACGCAACAAAACGCAGCGGCACTTTTTCGCTGCTCACCGGCATGCTGCGCGCAATGATCAGCCCAACCCCCAAATCCCGCGCAAATTACCGCTTCAATTCACCCACCGCCGTTGCGGGCGTACGTGGCACCGATTTCTCGATGATTCATCGCGGCCAAGCCAATGTCTTCTTTGGCAATTCGGGCAAGGTCGAGGTACAAGGCATCAACACCGCCGCGCGTCCACTGACCGCGGCCACGGTGGTGCAGACCACGCGCGGGGCTTTACCCACCCAACCCATCCGGGTCGAACCCGCATCCGCCCTGGCCGAGGCGCAGGCTCTGCTCAACGCGGTCACCGATACGGCGCCGGAATCCTGGGTCGAAGCGGGCAAGCTGCCGGAAATTGTCGCCCGCTGGAATATCAGCTACAGCCGCTATCTGGCAGACGCGGGCCGCCCTGAAGAAGCATTGCATGTGCTACAGGTAGCGCTGGATTTGACCGACGCGGTCGACATCCAGGCCGATGCCCGACTCGAACGCGGCGCGGTACTCAGCCGAGATCCAACCCGCGCCGGTGCCGCGCTGGAAGAATATGCGGCCGTGTTGAACTCCGATTTTTCCGGGCCACAACGTGAAATTGCCTTGTACATGACCGGCATGGGACATTACCAACTCAAACAAAGCGCTGCAGCGCAGGCACGATTAAAGCAATATTTACGCGACTTCCCGGCTGGACGATATCGAGAAAGAGTGGAAACCTTGCTGAGAACATTCGAAAAAACATCCGATTAATTTGAAGTAAAAAAGATCGATCAACAGACTTCTGACCAATTCCTTCAATATGCTGTGCGAACGATCATCCATGGAGAAAGCATGCGTAATCTAATTCTGGTCAGCCTGCTGGGTGTTTTTGCCTACAGCGGGCTTGCCCTGTCCGCGCCGCCGCGAGAACAGCCTTTTATTACCGAGGCCGAAGGCAACGCCTGCATGGGTGATGACAAATCGCGCAAACAAACTGAAGAAGTCGCCCGCGACGAAGCCAAACGGCGTGCGGCCGAGCAATCCGCAACGCAAGTAAGGTCACAAAGCCGAGTCTCGATCGGCACCCTGGAAGAAGATGTCATCAAGATCATGTCCAGCGGCAAGGTGCGCATCATCACCGTGCTGGAAAGCAAATGGGACAAGGATGGCTGTTACAGATACAGAATTCGCGCGGAAGTCACCCAACCCAAGCCCGGAGAAATACCCGGCGTCGCTTTAAGCGAAGAAGACAAGCTTTGGGGCGAGATCGAAGACACCCCGAACCTTTTTGCTGTTGATCAATTTCTCGCCCAATTCCCCTTTAGTGTGCACCTGGCAAAAGTTCGTGCCATACAAGCAGAACTGGAGCCGTCCTATTCCCGCGTCGTCGGTTTTTATCTGGTTTATCGCGCAACCCCCCTGCATCTGCGTCCCTCCACCCAGTCAATCATCATCAGCGATGCACTGCCTGGGGAAATCATCCGCGTAGTCAAGATTCATGATGCCCAATGGGCCATCATCAAACGCGACACTGGTCAGGTTTTCACCCCTTTCGTAAATTTGCGCGCGATCACCGACGACGAAGCCGCCGCCTGGACAAAAAACCTGAAAAACAGCAAGGAACCTCGCGTCTGGCAAACTTTTCTGCAAACCTATCCCCAAAGCCATCTTGCCCGTCTGGCCAGAGAGCATCTGAATAATTTACAAAATCGCTTTTCTCGCGAGGAAGGCTTGAGCATGCAGGACAGTGAAGAAATCGCACTCTGGAACCGTTGCCTGAATACCCGCGATCTGCAGTGCGCGCGTGAATACCGCAGACGCTATCCAAATGGAAAATTTGAAAAGGAATCGTGGCTCATTCGCTAAATCCCGGCTTGACCACCCAACTTTAATTCAACCTGACATCCCTAACTTGAAGAGGTTATCCATGCCCCCACGTTTCAACGCTTTGCCCTTGTACGTTGCCCTGTTGGGCGCCGGTCTACTGGCCGGCTGTTCTGCGCCGGGCGTTATCAATGTCGCTTCCATCCAGCCCATCGCCAGCGGACTCGACTCTAAACAGCGCATCGAACCGGGTAGACAAACGCCTTTCGAGGTTCGCATTCAAGACAAGAGTGGCAAGTCGTTCAGCACCAGCGACAACAGCCTGTCTTGGGACGACCTGACCATCTCTGCCAGCAATGCCAGCTTTGATCGCGCCAGCGGTACGCTCACCTTCCAGCAGAACATTGGCCAGTCGGTTGATAGTCGCTACCAGATCAACGTCACCTACAAACACGCCCCGGAGATCAAGGGCGTTCTCACCGTGCAACCCGATTGGGCACTGGTCCTTGGGCCATCGCCCAGCGACGTCGCCAGCATGTTTGTGGCGGTTGATGGGTTCAAGGATGGCGACCGCATGGCGCCGGGACAAATTCTGCCGCTGAAAGTCGAGGTCAAAGATAACGAAGGTCGTTATTTTGTTTTAGGTGAGGCGAAGAATCGACTTCCCATCGAACGACTGGACATCGAAACCGTGAATATGGCGTTCTCCAGCCAGAACTTCACCATCAGCGGCATCGATGACAAAAAGACGGTCGCCGACGCCGGCTACAAAGTATCGGTCAAATATCGGGATAGTCCGATCCAGAGCTATACCGCCCATTTCCAGCCAGATTTCCAATTGGTCGAAGGGCCGGATGCGAAAGATGTGCAAGATATTTATTTCGGCGAACCGACACAAAAAGTCACCAGCGCGATTCCAGGCTCGACCATACCTTTGCTGTTTCAGGTCAAGGACCGCGAAGGCCGCGTTTATTCCTACCCTCGGCAAGGTAATCAACCCACCCTGCTGTCCAGCAAAATGCGCATCATCGGGGATAACGTCACCTACGACGAAGCCAATCACCAGCTCAAATTAAGCAACAACTACCACGCCATGGTGGGCAAGACATACAAAGTGTTCGCCACCTACGAAGGTCGCGACGACATCGTCACCAACCATAGCGTGCAACCTGATTTCCTGCACGGCTTGCCATTGATGGAAGATCACACCATCGAACTTAAGGGCAACAAGGGCAACGATGGCCGCACCGGCCAGAATGGCAGCGACGGCCCGCATGGCTCACCCAGCCCGGTTGGTCTGGGCGGCGCGGGCGCATCCGGCACTGACGGAACGCATGGCGGCCCTGGTCGAAACGCCCAACACGGCCCCACCCTCCAGGTGCTCTCGCAAGAGGTCCGCACACTGGATGGACAGCATCGCCTGGCGCTCATCGAAGTCACCGGACCTGGGCAAGCACCCAAGTATTACCTGCGTCAATTGAATGAGCGTCCGCTACAGGTGACTTCACTCGGCGGCATCGGCGGCAATGGTGGCAATGCCGGCAATGGTGGCAATGGCGGCAAAGGCGGCGATGGCAAATACGGCGGCGGCAGCGGTGGTCGTGGCGGCAATGGCGGCAATGGCGGCAATGGCGCAAACGGTGGCAACGGCGGCAAAGTGCTGGTATTGGTTTCGACCCCGGATATGGAAACTGCGTTTATCCCGCTCTCGCGCGGCGGTGACGGTGGTCGAGGCGGCGATGGCGGGATTGGCGGCAAAGGCGGCAACGCCGGTTCGATCCTGTTGGGCCAGGCAGACGCGAACAACCAGAGCAGCAACTCCTCCCAGCAAATCTCGCTAGCGGCTACCGGCAGCGAGGGCAGCAGTGGCGCAAATGGCGCCTACGGCATACCCGGCAATAGCGGCGACGATGGCACGGTTGAAATCCGCGTTGATCAAAAAGCCGGTGACCTGATGCGCCGCGCGCCGAAATCACTGGTGGAAAACGTATTGTATTAACGTCAGGGTAGGGTTAAAGCTCCGTCAAACCGGCTGTCGCCGGGGCGACGACACAAGAGGCCTTCAGAAGTGGTTTTTTAAACAAAAAACAACTTCTTGAAGCAAGGCGTTGAGTCAACGTGTTGATGCCCGACTGGCTGCCAGGCCCGTCTAGCAAACATTACGCAGACAAACATCACATAACATATAGTTGTTATCATAACCGCATATGGTAATATTTATGTTATGTCGAAGTCCTCCTTAGCTCTTCACTCCTTGCCACCGGAGGTGTCCGCCTCCCTGGCTGTCCTCGGCGAGCAGTTCGCCCTTGCGCGTCTGCGGCGCAAGGAATCCCAGAAGCAGTGGGCCGGCCGCCTGGGGGTGTCGGTACCCACCTTGATTCGCCTGGAGAAAGGCGACCCCACAGTCAGCATGGGCGTGTATGCCACTGCGCTTTGGCTGCTCGGGTTATCGGGCGGTCTCGCAGAACTCGCCGAGCCGAGCAAAGATTTGAGAGTCATGGAAACTGATGTTCGCCGGGCCAGTCGGCTTCGCGCGATGCGGACGCGTACTCCCCGAACGGATTTGCGTGGTGAGAAGAAGGATTCCACGTGAGCGCGCGTCTGCCTGCCGATACGCTTTATCTCTGGTACCTTGGCAATCCGGCTGCACCCGTCCTGGTAGGCGAACTCAATTTGGTCATGAACCGTCGCGGCGTCTCGTTGCTCTATGCCGAGACTTGGCTTAAGCACGGGTTCCCACTCAGCGAGGACCTGCCGCTCATCGACATCGAGCACTTTCCACGAGAAAAGGATACGGGCGCCGGCGCAGTCGATGATGCTCGGCCTGACCGGTGGGGGGAGCGCGTGATTCGTTTACTCGACCGGCCCCCGCGACTATCCCTCCTGGAATTCCTGTATTTCGCGGGTGATGACCGCTTTGGCGCCCTGGGCGTCTCCACCTCACAGGCTACCTACCTGCCGCGTGAAATCGGTCCTCTGCCAAAGCTCATCGACGTCGAAGCGGTGCACGACGTGGTGCGTCGAGTTCTGGCTAAGGAACCAGTCGACGAACGCCAGAAGCGACTGATTGCCCCTGGCGTTACCATGGGAGGTGCCCGGCCGAAGGCCTTGTTCCAGCTGGGTGGCGAGGAATGGGTCATCAAGTTTGCAGAAGAAGACCGGCCAGCGGAGCCCCTGATTGAGCATGCAGCCATGACACTAGCGGCCAAAACTGGAATTACCGTTGCCGAGACTCTGTCCATTCCGTTGAAGAATGGCGTAGCCGTGGCCATCCGCCGGTTTGACCGTGCGGCGGGGGGGCGCCTACATGCGCTTTCCGCCAATGTGGCTTTGAAGGCCGCAGGGGTTGAAATGTCCTATCCGAACTTGGCCCTGCTGCTTCGGCGCCGTAGCCCCCCTGACGTCAATCGAGCCCAGATGCATGAACTCTTCCGGCGCCTGGTGTTCAACATCCTCATCGACAACACTGACGACCACGAGAAGAACCACGTTCTTTTGACCACGGTGAACCAACAGTATGTCCTGGCACCGGCCTTCGACGTTTTGCCTATCGGCCAATCACTGGGCTACCAGGCGCTGGTGGTGGGTGAACAGGGTGCGGAATCGTCAATCGAGAATGCACTGACCGCTGCGGCCCAGTACTGGCTTACGCAGCAAGGCGCCTTGGCTGAAGCACTCAGAGTTGCCAAGGTGGTCAACGGCTGGCGGACGCATTTCGCCGCCCAAGGGCTTTCCGCAGCCGTCCTCGACGAGCTGGCTATGCATATCGACCGGCCCTTCCTCCTGGAACAACGGCAGGCACTATTAGGCTAAAACATTCACCCAACAGATTGAAATTTTGTTGTCATGCTGCGGCACGTAATGGTCGCCGCATTTTTACCTGGCGCAAAATTGTGCTGAGCAGAAAAGCCTGCTCCTGTAGACAGGTTGGAGCTTTTCAGGCCAGTCAGGCTAAATTATCAACCTTTGACCTGTAGGTGCGAATTTATTCGCACATAACGCATTGATTATGCGAATAAATTCGCACCTACATCGGTTCCAACTGAGCTTTCCAGGATCAACACATTGGCTCAACGGCTTGCTTCTTGAAGGCTTATTTCTTCAAGGCCGGTAGGTGCAAATTTATTCGCACCTACACGCATTTCAACAGCGGTTTTCAGTAACTGTAAGCTTGGTTCAGACGCAGCGGGCCCATCCTTCGGGTGCGGCGGCAACGCGGCAGGAGGCACCGCTTTTACGGTTGTTCACACGACAATCGCGCCGCAAGCGGACGCTCCTACGCACGTCCCCAACTGCCGGATTTAGGTTGAATGCTCTGGCGGATACAGGTGAGACAAGGAGCGGATTACTCCGCTCCCCTCTTTAAGTTTCAGCCAGATTTACTTGGCGGCGACTGCAGGAGCTTTCATCTTGGCCAGCTCTGCTTTCAGCATCTTGATACCGTCTTGAGATGCATCGATGGAGCGGGTCAGCGACTCGCGAGCAGCATCCGGATTATGGAAACCGTCGGAGTTCTCTGCGGTCCACCATTCCCAGTAAAGCGTGCCGTCGTACTGGTAGTCGTAGGCCTTATCCATGATTTCAGCGGCGACACCGGCTTCCTTGGCCTTGTTGATCCAGTCGATCAGGTTGGCCAACCAGAATTCAGCTTTCGCCATCTTGCCGCGTGAGTAGTTCTGGATGGCTTCCAGGTGGTACTTGGCATCCTTCTCGGTCCAGTCCTTGTGGCAGGTCAGGCAAGACTCTTTCAGTCGATAAC
>JAIFKV010000060.1 GCA_020049415.1 Betaproteobacteria bacterium | reverse complement strand
ACCGGATTTCGAATCCGGCGCATTCGACCACTCTGCCATCTCTCCGCTGCATTTCTAGCAACTTGTAAGAAGACGAAATTTTGTCTTCGTGCTTACAAGTTCACGGTATTGGAATCGATTCCGTTATTGCGGTGTACGATTCCAGTCTTCCCTTTGCGGGGCGCTTGCCGTGAGTTTTTCCTGTCAAGACTGGTCTTGGCCTGGAAAGCGCGGCATTCTAACCGTATTCCCAATATGCCGGCACTAGAAAAAATGACTCGGTTGCAGCGGATTTGGTGGATTTTGCGGGTATTGCCAGTGCTTTTCTGGTTGGCGGGGTGCGCCCCCGAGCCGGTGCCGCCGCCGGAAATGACGGGCGAGTTGGTGGTGGCGACGCGGAATAGTCCGACCACTTATTTTCTTGATGCGGAAGGCAAGCCTTCCGGTTTTGAGTATGACCTGGTTAGCCGTTTCGCTGAGGAGCGGGGCTGGAGGGTTCGGTTTGTATTGGCGAATACGCTGGATGAATTGCTGGAAAGTGTCGCTAGCGGTCGTGCTCATATCGCGGCTGCGGGTTTGACGGCGAGTGAAGAACGACGGCGCTCTCTGCGTTTTGGCCCGACGTATGGTCAGGTCAAGGAATGGGTGATTTGTCGTTCAACCATCAAGTTGCCGCGCAAGGTTGAGGATTTGATTGGTCTGCGCGTTGAGGTGGTCGCGGGTAGCAGCCACGCCAGTCATCTGCGGTCGTATAACCGTGCCCAGCCGGGGTTGCGGTGGGTTGAGGCGAACGTGCCGAGTTCCGAGGAATTGCTGGAGCGGGTGGACATCGGTCTGGCTGATTGCACGGTAGCGGATTCGGATAGCCTGGATGTGGCGCGAAATTTTCATCCCACACTGCGCGAGGCTTTTGTTCTGGCGAGTGCACAGCCTCAGGCTTGGGTGATTGGGCCGGGCATGGGCACGACGTTTGTGCGCCAGTTGGTCTCCTTTTTTGAGTCGATGGAGAAGGGGCGCGCGTTGGCTTTGCTGCGCGAGCGCTACTTTGGCCATGTGACGCGTCTCAAAGAAGCGGATGTGCTGGGGATTTTGCAAAAGCGCACCACCTTGCTGAGTCGGTTCAAGCCGCATTTGCACGAGGCGCAAAGTATGACGGGGTTGGATTGGCGTTTGCTGGCGGCGGTTGCATATCAGGAGTCGCAATGGGATGCGAACGCGGTTTCGTTTACGGGGGTGCGTGGCTTGATGATGCTGACCGAGCAGACCGCTGACCATCTAGGCGTTAAAAATCGACTCGATCCTCGTGAAAGCATTCTGGGCGGGGCGCGTTATATCGTCATGCTTCGAGATGGACTGCCGGTGCAGATTCCGGAGCCGGATCGTACCTGGATGGCGTTGGCGGCTTACAACATCGGCAGCGGCCATTTGCACGATGCGCGCCGTTTGGCGCGTGCGATAGGGAAGAATCCGGACAGTTGGGCTGATCTGAAAAAGGTGCTTCCGCTGTTATCTCGGCCCGAGCATGCGGGCAAATTGAAATACGGCTATGCGCGCGGTGGGGAGGCGCGCGCTTTGACGGAAAACGTGCGGATGTATTTCGATATTCTCGCCAAGTATGAAAAGCCGTTGAGCGAGTCTCCCGATTTTGGCTTCAATTGAGTCGTTGCGGCATGCGGCGGTGATTACGCTTCGTTTGCGACGAAGCGTGCGATGAACGCGCCTTCATAACCCTGTGGCAGTGGGATTTGAACGTGATGCCCGTTGCCGGGGGCGACGCTGACCGGAGTGTTGTTTTTGCCGCGCATGGATTCGATCGAGAGTTCCAGATTGCCGTTTGGGTGGATGAGTTCGATGCGGTCGCCGACGCTGAATTTGTTTTTTACTTCGATTTTTGCCATGCCATCTTCGCTGTAGGCGAGGACGTCGCCGACATACAAACTCCGGTCTGATTCGGAATGGCCGCGCAGGTAATTTTGATATTCGCGGTCTGGATGGCGTTCAAAGAAGCCGCTGGTGTAGCCGCGATTGGCGAGGCCGTCGAGTTCACGTAGCAGTGTCGGGTCAAGCGGACGGCCGGCCCTGGCGTCGTCAATGGCGTGGCGATAGGCCTGTGTGGTGCGCGCAACGTAGTAAGGCGATTTGGTGCGGCCTTCAATTTTGAGCGAGTCGACGCCGATTTCGGTGAGTCGTTGCACATGTTCGATGGCGCGCAAATCTTTGGAGTTGAGGATATAGGTGCCGTGTTCGTCCTGTTCAATCGGCATATAGCTGCCGGCGCGTTTTTCAGGTTCTTCCAAAAGAAATACATCGCCATCCGGGCCGACCATGCCTGGTTTGGTGTTGAACTCCCAGCGGCAGGAATTGGTGCAGGTGCCCTGATTGGGGTCGCGGTGGTTGAAGTAGCCAGACAGCAGGCAGCGACCGGAATAGGCGATGCATAGCGCGCCATGCACGAACACTTCCAACTCTGTATCCGGACATTCCTGGCGAATTTCTGCGACCTGGTCGAGCGAGAGTTCGCGAGAAAGGATGACCCGCGAGATGCCGATTTTTTTCCAGAACTTCACTGTCGCGTAGTTGACGGTGTTGGCCTGCACGGAAAGATGCACCGGCATCTCCGGCCAGGTTTCACGAATCATGTCGATTAAACCGGGGTCGGCCATGATTAGCGCATCCGGCTTCAATGCGATCACTGGCGCCATGTCGGCGAGATAGGTTTTCAACTTGGCGTTGTGCGGAAAGATGTTGCTGACCACGTAGAACTGTTTGCCTCGACGGTGTGTGTAATCGATG
Organism: Betaproteobacteria bacterium; assembly: GCA_020049415.1. Taxonomy (GTDB): domain Bacteria; phylum Pseudomonadota; class Gammaproteobacteria; order Burkholderiales; family Thiobacillaceae; genus PFJX01. Next base: position 4,616 of record JAIFKV010000060.1, on the reverse strand, counting down.
CCGATACCGAGTGCTTCTTCGTCGCGGAAACTGTTGTTGCGCGCACGCAAGCTGTAGCGCGGCTGGCCGGCATAAACGGCGTCGGCGCCAAAGGCGAGGGCGGTTTCCAGCATGGTTTGCGAGCCGGCCGGTGCGAGGAGTTCGGGTGATTTCATCGGGGTTTGTGGAAGATGTTGCCGACATGCAGCGGGTAGGTGTTGTCTTCAATGCTGTGCCGATCTTCGTAATAAAGTCGCAAGGTGCGTTCGATGGTGCGAAAGGCGAGTTGATCCCACGGTATTTCCGATTCGGCGAACAGTCCCGCTTCCAGGCTTTCTTCGCCGGGAAAAAAATCCAGATGCAGCAATCTGGCGCGAAATACCAGATAGACCTGATTGATGTCCGGCAGACTGATCATGCTGTAAAGGTTCAATACATCGACGCGCGCGCCGGCTTCTTCCAGAGTTTCGCGGGCGGCACCTTCGGCCGTGGTTTCGCCGTTTTCCATGAACCCGGCCGGCAACGTCCACAGACCGTGTCTGGGTTCGATGGCGCGGCGGCAAAGCAGAATTTTGTCTTCCCATTCCGGGATGCAACCAACGACCATTTTCGGGTTCTGGTAATGCACCATGCCGCAATTGGGACAGACGTGACGCGGGCGGTTGTCGCCGACGGGAACTTCGATGCGTACAGCGGTGCCGCAGTGAGAGCAAAAATTCATATTCGATGCGAGTTGAAATGTGGGGTTGACGCAGATTGCAATCTGGACGAAGTTTGCAGCAATGACGAGGCAAAGCAAAATATGACCTATGACCCGTGGTTGACTGATATCAACCGAGCTTTACAGCAGGCGCGTAACCCGATGCAAGTTCGCGAGATCATCGAGCGCATTGAAGATCAGTACGATGCCTTTGCCGGCCCAGGCGAGGAGTTGATCGAACAGTTGTTACAAATAGCGCGGCGACGTCTGGCTGAGATGCTGGCCGAACTGTCAACCTGATCGAGCCAGCCGTGTACCCCTCTTATTACGCGCTTCGTCGCGTGAATCCTTATCGTGGTGTGGTGCATTACGTCGACATCGGCGAAGCCATTGCGCATACCTTTGATGGCCATACTTGGCATTTGCGGGCTGACGATGGCTATGGTCTGATCCGCCCGGTCGGCGTTTGGGAGGAGGGCGTCGGCCTCAAACTCGGTCAACCGGCGGGCTTGGGCGACATCATTGCGGCGTTGGAAACGCGGCCGGCGTTACCGTTTCCAATGTTCGACACGAATGAACTCTGGTTGCTGGATCGCGAGAGCGGATTGCCGCTGGCGCTTTTGGCGACGCAGCGCGGCGTCGTCAATGGCATCGAGAAGATGGCTTGCGAGTGGTATCCCTTTGCGTTGACCTACACCGGTTTTCGTTCATCCGTGTTGGCGCAACGTGATGCGATTACGGCTAATCCCAGTGACGCGCATCGTGACTTTGTCGCCCGAACGGTAAACCAGGCGGCGCGCCCGCATGCCATGACGCAATGGTTTAAACGCGGCCAGGATGGCATTGGCAATGGCATGATGGGTCTGCGTTTGCCCTATGAATGGCGCTCCCGGCAGATGCGCGCGGAGGATTTTCCAGAGCTGTTGGTACGGGAAAGTTGGAATAGTCGACTGGAACAGTCGGTTATCAACGATTATCATCGCTGTCTAGCGCCGCTGTTATTGCTGTGGCCGCGTTTGAGTCCGGCCACACGTGCGCGACTGGAAGTCGAGGCGTGTGAAAAACCGCATTGGCTGTCGCGTGTATATCGCTTGTTGCCGACGATGTTGAACCCGGCGCAGATTCAAGCGGGATTAGTCGCCGCCAAGCTGGAACAGGCGCAAGCCGGATATAGTGATGCTGGCATTGGCGGTGGCCAGGATGACTTCACCCAACTCGGATAGAACCGCCTTTTAAGGTCTTAGAAAACACCATGCGTCCTTCTCATATTGAAACCATTCTCGATCGCGAATTTACGAGTTGTAACGCCGGCCAGCACACCCCGGTGATGTTGTGGGGGCCGCCTGGCGTCGGCAAGTCGCAAATTATTGCCGGCATTGCGCGTTTGCATGGCGTGCCATTGATCGATCTGCGTTTGTCGCAAATGGAGCCAACAGATCTACGCGGCATTCCGTTTCGCAACAACGACAACGTTGAATGGTCGATTCCGTCGATGTTGCCGGATGCGCGCCGGCATGGCCCGGCCGGAATCCTGTTTCTGGACGAGATCAACGCAGCCCCGCCGACCGTTTCAGCCGCCGCTTATCAACTCATTCTTGACCGTCGTCTAGGCGAATATTCGATTCCGGATGGCTGGGCGATTTTCGCCGCCGGCAATCGTCAGGGTGATCGTGGCGTGACTTATGCGATGCCGGCGCCGCTGGCGAATCGTTTTACCCATTACGAAGTCGAAGCCAATCTGGATGACTGGGTCAGCTGGGCGCTGAAGGCCGGTATCGACGCGCGCATTCTCGGTTTTTTGCGCTTCCGTCCGGACATGCTGTTCAACTACGACGCAGCGCATAACCCGGTGGCTTTCCCCAGCCCGCGTTCGTGGGAATACGCCCACCGAGGTTTGCAGAAATTCGGTGACCGTCCCGATTTGTTGTCCGATGCGTTGCAAGCCTGCGTTGGTCAAGCTTGCGGGGTTGAGCTGAAAGCGTTTATCGATAATCTGGAAAATCTGCCGGATATCGACGGCATTCTGGATGGCCGCGTCTTCGATGTGCCGAAGGGAATCGACCTGCAATATGGCGTGGCGGCGGCGCTGGTGCGGCGGGCGAAAGAAAGCGCCGGCGATGTGAAAAAGCTGTCCAATATTCTCAAGTACGCGCGCAATTATCCGCAGCGCGAGATGGGCGTGATGTTGGTGACCGATTTGCACCGCGCGGTGGGGCAACCTTTGTTCAAGGTGCCGGAGTTTGTCGAGTGGGCCAACAGCGTAGCTGAGTTGATGCTGTATGACTTCAAGCCGGCGGCTTGAGACAGGTGAGCGCCGCGTCATGCAAGATCTTCCCGCACTTCAAACCAAGCTGGCTGCTGCGCGCACGCGCTTGATTCTGGAAAAGCCGTTTCTGGGTTCGTTGGTGATGCATTTGCCCTTGAAAGCGGCGGACCCCAAATGGTGCAAGACGACCGCCACCGATGCGCGCAATTTCTATTTCAACCCGGATTACATCGCCCGACTGACCCTGGAACAGACTCAGTTCGTGCTGGCGCATGAGGCGATGCATTGCGCTTTGTCGCATTTCAATCGGCGTAACCATCGGCAGAAGCATCGCTGGGATGTTGCCTGTGATTACGCCGTCAACATGATCCTTGATGAGGAGCGTATGCGCGGACCGGATAACGCCTTGATGAACGCGGCTTATCGCGGTCTGACGGCGGAAGAAATTTACCCGGTTCTGCACGAAGATCCGCCGGAAGAAACCCAGGATATGCACCTGTTCGACAACGAGCCGAGTGAAGGCGGCGGCGAGGGTGAGCAACAAGAGCAAAACGACGCCGAGCAAGGCAAAGGGCAAGGAGAGAAATCCGAACCCAGCCAAGGTGAAAGCGGCGGCAAGCCGGATCAATCGGAAGACGGCGAGGGCCAAGGCGCCGAGCAAGAGCAGACCAACGAGGCGCAACCGGAAAGTGATTCGCAAATGCAGCCGCCGCCGCAGCCCGATCTCGGCAAGCTCGATGAGCAATGGAAGAGTCGCCTGGCTTCCGCCGCGCAGGCGGCGCGCCAAGCGGGAAAGCTCAGCCAGTCGATGATGCGACTGGTCGATAACCTGCTGGCGCCGCAATTGCCTTGGCGGGCGCTGCTGGCGCGTTACATGATGAACGCGGCGCGTGACGATTACAGCTTTCAGAGAACGTCACGTCGGGAAGGTGAAGCGCTGATGCCGCGTTTGTATAGTCAGGGTGTCAACGTCATCGTCGCGCTGGATACCAGTGGCTCGGTCACCCGAGATGAGTTGCAGGAATTCCTCAGCGAGATCGACGCCCTTAAAGCCCAGGTGCGGGCAGATGTGACCTTGCATGCTTGCGACGACAAACTCGATGCAAGCGGCCCTTGGCACTATGCAATGTGGGAGGCGATGTCATTGCCGGAAAGCATCTTGGGCGGCGGCGGCACTGACTTCAGGCCGGTGTTTGAATGGGCCGCAAAGGAGCAGCGTAATCCCGATTTGTTGGTTTATTTCACCGATGCCGAAGGCCAATTTCCAGCCGAGGAGCCATCCTTCCCGGTGGTCTGGCTGGTTAAAGGCAAGTCCAGGACGCCATTTGGCACGCGCATCCAATTGAACTGAGTAAAAAATGGCCAAAAATGTTGTTCTTGACATGACAAAACGCCCCATTTCATGTCAATGTTCGCGCCGTCCAATCGTCTGTTTGTATTCTGTGCACTAGGCCGAAAATATCAGGTTGAGGTGTGCACCATGCTGGATTGAATGGCGTTTTATAAGTGCTCGTTTTACTTTCGTCTTACCGGTTGGCAGCCGCCAGGTTGTCTGACCGGAGCGGGCATAACCTGAATTAATTTTTTTACTGGAGACAACTGCATGAACATTTTGCGCAGAAACGTACTGAAGAGCGCTGGCGCAGCCAGCGTAGTGAGCGTGGCCATGGC
>JAIFKV010000182.1 GCA_020049415.1 Betaproteobacteria bacterium | reverse complement strand
CACCAGCCGGTATTCCACCAACCGGCATTCCAGCGGGCCGTTGTAGAGCGGGATGCGGCGGGGGGTTTGCAGGCCGATGCGCTTTGGCAGCTCCGGGTCGGCGGAAAGCAGGAACACTGTCCAGCCGGGGAAGTGCTGCTTCAGGTTGTCGCCGATTTCCTTGTAGAACGGGCCGAGGTCTTCTTCGCTACCCATGCGCACGCCGTAGGGCGGGTTGCTGACGATGTAGCCATCCGGTGTCGGCGGGTCGACGTTGAGGAAGTCGGCTTCCATCAGGCGCACGCAGTCGAACAGGCCTGCGGCGCGCAGGTTGAGGCCGGCGGCGCGCACCATGGCTGGGTCGATGTCGGAGCCAAAGATCGGCAGCGGTTCGCGTTCCAGCACGGCGGCTTCGGCGTCTTTGTGCAGACGCAGCCATTCGATGCGGTCGAAGGTTTTCAGGTTCTCGAAGGCAAAATGCCGGCGCAGGCCGGGGGCGATGTTGAGCGACATCATCGCCGCTTCGAGCAGGATGGTGCCGCCGCCCATCATCGGGTCGAACAGCGGCGTGCCGGGCGTCCAGCCGGATAGCAGCAACATGCCGGCGGCGAGGTTTTCGTTCAGCGGCGCGCCGGAGGGTTGTACGCGATAGCCGCGCCGGTTGAGCGGTTCGCCGGAAAGGTCCAGATACAAGGTGTAGCGGTCGGAGCTGAGGAACAGCGTCAGCGGAATATCCGGCTTGCGCGTGTTGACACTGGGGCGTTCGTTGACCGCTTCGCGGAAACGGTCGCAGATTGCATCCTTGATGCGCAGGCTGACGAAATTCAAGCTGGGCAGCGGGCTGTTCTTGCCGACGGTGGTGACCGCGATGGTGCGCGTGACATCGAACCAGGACGGCCAATCCAGCGCCAGCGCCGCTTGGTAAAGGTCTTCCTCTTTCTTGTAATGGCCTTCGCCGACCCGCCACAACACTCGAATCGCCAGCCGACTCCACAAATTGATTTTCCAGCCGGTGCGCATGTCGCTGATGAAGCCGACGCCGCCGGAGGCGGGCACGATGTCCGTCGCGCCGAGGGCGTCGAGTTCTTTGCACAGCTCTTCTTCCAGACCACGCGGGCAGGAGGCGAAGAATTGGTAGCCGACCGGGGCGCGCGCAGCGGCGTGCTGCTGGTCGTAGCCGGTTTTTGCGCCGCCACCAAGCCGGTCGTATGCAGGCCTCGATGCCGCCTCGCGGGCTTCGCTGCTGATATCCCGCCGGCGCGGATTCGACGGATAGGCCGGTTTGCGCTCTTGCGGCGCGCCGCCTTCCCGATCCGGGCGTACTGAATTATCACGTTCCGAATAACCGGATCGTCCGGAGGTTCTGCCACGTCCGGTCGACTCGGCGCGATCATCCGATCGGGGGCTGAACTCGGGACGGCCGGGACGGTCGGAACGACGCTCGGAGGGCTCCGGCCGCTCGTTCCGGCGCGGTTTGTCGGCATAGGGCGCGCGCGGTGAACGCTCCGCCGTTTCAGGACGGACCTTTTTGCTGATCGTCGGTGTCGAAGATTCGTTTTTTTCCACCAGACCGGGCGCAGCTACGCGGGTACGCGGCGTGTGTCGGCCACGCACCGGCGGACGCCAGCCGGCTTCTTCTTTTTTCGGAGCATCCGCGCCCGCATCAGGTTTAATGCGCAGCGTATTGCGTTTAGGTTTATCAAATGACGAAGACAAGAGAATTCCTCAAAAAACTTACACCCAGCCCAATCACGGCAATTCTGATCGGACTGATCATCTATCTTTGGTTCCGGCCGCCCGCCTTTGTCGACGAACTGGCTTATGCCGCGCCAGACGTTCCCACTCAACCCGGCCAGCGTTTAAGCGATCTGCGCGGAAAAGTGGTGCTGGTGAATTTCTGGGCCACCTGGTGCCCTTATTGCCGACACGAAATGCCGGCGATGCAGAACTTCTACCACGACAACCAGGCGGAAGGGTTCGAGATTGTCGCCTACAGCCTGGATAAAACCCAGACCGAGGTGGATGCTTATATGCGTGAAGAGGGCTATACATTTCTTGCGCCGCTGGCTTCGAGCGAGGTCACCACTGGATTTGGCGATGTCTCGCGGATACCGCTTTCATTCATCATCGATCGCGATGGAATAGTGCGTCACAAGATTGCCGGACAAGTTCACCCAGGCCGACTTGAAGATCTGATCACGCCGCTGCTTCGGGCTTCGACGGCGCAGCCAGCCTTACCTCGCTGAGCAAGCGTTTCATTTCACGCCGGTAAAAGACAAAATCCATCTCCGGCGAAGGTGCGCCCAAGCGGGTGGCGACTGCGGAAATCTCGCCGCGATGATGCGCAAACTGCATATACAGATGCGTCAGCACATCGCGCACCCACATTGAATGCGACTTGCCTTCGCTACCGACATATTCGATCTCGGTATCGAAAAAAGCCGGCGATTGCGCTTCCAGCCAATTTTGCAGCTTGCGCATTTCGCGCCGCAGCGCGAGCTTGAGTTCACGCCAATCCGGGTTGTTGATGACCTTGTAGTTCACCACCAGGGTCTCGCCTTGCAGAAGCGCCAGCCAGGACTGGCTAATCAGCAGAATGTGGTCGGTGGTGTGATGAATGCTGCTAAAAAACAGCCCTTGATCACTGCCTATCGCATCAGGCTGGAGATGGTCCAGCGCCGTAAACAAAGCCTCATTGGCCCAGTGCTGATAGTCGGCTTGCACGACGAAATAATTTTTCCACGCGTACATAGTGTTTGTATTCCTCGACTGTTCGGTGATCTGGCTGCGGCTGGAAGCCGCGCTGCAATTAAGGACTATAGCCAATCTCGGCTCGCGTTGTGTAGTTGATCATTTTGATTCCGGATTCCAGCGTAGACGTTTTTCCATCTCCGGGGTGGTTTCGCGTTTGCCGTCCGCATCGACGAACAACGCCTCGGCAATGCCCATTATGCCCGCCAGACGACGCCATTCGCTCGGCCCGGCGATGAACAGCGGCTTGCTGGCGACATCGGACAAGGTTCCGGCATGCTTGCCGCGCGCGATCACCGTTACGGCCTGCGCCTGATCCGCCGGCCAGCCGGTACGCGGGTCGATCAAATGGCAATAGCGTTTGCCGTTCAGCTCAAAGTAACGCTGGTAATCGCCGGAGGTGCCAATGGCCTCGCCATCGTGCAATTCGAGCATCGCCAGCGCACCAGCGCGACGCGGATGCTGAATCCCGACTTTCCACGCCTGGCCGCCCTTTTTACCCAGCGCGAGGATATTGCCGCCGATGTTGATCAGCGCATTATCGACCCCCTGGCGCTTCAGGTAGGCCGCCGCCAGATCGAGCGCATAGCCCTTGGCGTACCCCCCCAGATCAAGCCGCACAGCCGGATTTGCGCTGCTCAGCATAAGGCCGTCGAATTGTAGATCGGCCATGCTCGGCCGCGCCTGGGTCAAACGCGCAATCTCTTTCGCATCCGGCAGGCGTGGCTCGAAGGTATCGGATTGAAAGCCCCACAGTCGGATCAGATTACCGATGGCCGGGTTGAACAGCCCTTCCGACCGCGCCGACATCCGCGCCGCATCCTGCAAGATTGGAACCAGCCCAGGCGGCAGCGCGGCTTTGGCGGGCGCGCCGGGTTGCGCCAGCGCCAGGATGCCATTGACCCGTTCCAGCGTGCCCGGTTGCCAGGCATGCAAGGTCTGGTGCATCGCGTCGAAGTCTTTCAACACCTGATCGGTCACCCGCCGCGCTTTGGCTTCATCCTCGCCGTAAATGGCGATTTCGACCAGCGTGCCGAACACATAAGACTGCTGTTTGTGCAGCTTTTCACCGCAACCGGCGAGCAATAAGACGGCGATCAGTAAAACCAGATTCGGCCCAGCGCGGCATGCCCAACGGTCAACAAGCATCACTCGCCGCCCTTGACGTTTCGTTCCAGCGCATCGACAAACATCGCTGCCACATCAAAACCGGTTTGCTGGGTGATTTCCTGAAAGCAGGTTGGGCTGGTGACGTTGACCTCGGTCAGACAAGCGCCAATCACATCCAGCCCGACCAGCAGCAGTCCCGCCTGCTTCAGCGTTGGCGCAAGACCGCGCGCAATTTCCCAATCGTGCTCGGTCAGCGGCCGTGCTACGCCGGTACCGCCAGCGGCGAGATTGCCGCGCGTTTCGCCTTCGGCCGGAATCCGCGCCAGACAAAACGGCACGACCTCGCCGTCGATCAGCAGAATGCGTTTGTCGCCATCCTTGATCTCCGGCAGATAGCGCTGCGCCATGATGGTCTCGGCGCCGTTACGCGTCAGCGTTTCCAGAATTGCGCCCAGGTTGGGGTCATGCGGACGCAAGCGAAACACGCCAGCGCCGCCCATCGCGTTGAGCGGCTTCACCACCACGTCGCCTTGTTCCGCCAAAAACGCCCGAATTAACGCCGCATCGCTGGCCACCAGAGTCGGCGCGGTAAATTGCGGAAACCGGGCGATGGCCAGTTTCTCGTTGTAATCACGCAGCGACTGCGGCCGATTGAATACCCGCGCGCCCTGCCGTTCAGCCATTTCCAACAGCCAGGTGGCATATAAATAAGCCTGATCGAACGGCGGATCGGTGCGCATGATCACCGCATCGAACGCGGCCAGATCGCGCCATTCACTTGCGCCTTCGGCAAACCAGGGCGAAGCGCCGGTAAGTTCGACCTTGCGCAGACGCCCGATCACGCGCCCATCGCGCCAGGCCAGATCGCCGGCCAGCATGGCGAACAAGCCATGCCCGCGCCGCGCCGACTCGACCATCATGACGTAGGTGGAATCTTTGTAAGTCTTGAAACCGGCCAGCGGGTCGGCAATGAAGAGAAAATTCATGACGTTTGTTCCGCGTTGATCGGCGCCGTCTGCTCCAGCTCCAGCGCCGATGCCAGCGCCGCCAGGCGGGCCAGCACGCCGTAGGTGTAGAAGCGGTTCACTGGCGCATCCGGGCGCAGTCCGCCGTCGCAGTAACTACCGGTTTCATCAAACGCCAGCGGCACGAAATGCATCCCCGGCGCGTTGAGGTTTTCGTCAATGCCGCGGCTGGTATGGACGCGGTAGAAGCCGCCTATGACAAAGTGGTCGATCATGTACACCACCGGCTCGGCCACTGCTTCATTAATGCTTTCGAAGGTGGGCACACCTTCCTGCACCAGCACCTGGGTGACTTGCAGACCTTCCTTCACCACCGCCATTTTGTTGCGTTGCTTGCGGTTGAGGTCGCGCACATCATCGGCCGACTTCACCGTCATGATGCCCATACCGTAAGTGCCGGCATCGGCTTTGACGATGACAAACGGCTCACGATCGATGTTGTATTCAGCGTATTTGGCGCGCGTTTTGGCGAGCACATCCGCCACATGCTCGGCCAGACAATCTTCGCCCGAATTTTCACCCCCTCGGGCATGGAAATTTACCTCGCCGCAATTGGCGTGATACGGATTGATCAGCCATGGGTCCATGCCGATCAGGGCGCAGAAATCACGCGCGATCTGGTCATAAGCGGCAAAGTGGTTCGACTTGCGCCGCGTCGCCCAACCGGCGTGCAGCGGCGGCAGCATGGTCTGGGCCGGGTCGAGTCCTTGCAATAGAGCCGGCGCGCCGGCCGTCAAATCGTTGTTGAGCAGGATGGAACACGGCTCAAAACGAGCGTGGTGCCTGGATTCCGGGTCCAGCAGCAGGCGGTTGCCTTCGCGCCGCACCGGCTCCAATGTCAACTGGCCGCCATTCGGCAGTTCCAGCGTCAGCGGCTCGTGCAGATCGGGGATCAAGCTGCCGAAACGCACCGTCAGACCAGTCTTGCGAATGATGTCGGCCAGCGCGGCAACGTTCTGCAGGTAGAACAGATTGCGCGTATGGTTTTCCGGAATGATCAGGAAACGGCGCGCATCGCCGCACATCTTTTCCACCGCCACCTGCGCCGCCTGCACCGCCAGCGGCATGAAATCCGGGTTCAGATTGTTGAAGCCGCCGGGATACAGATTGGTATCCACCGGCGCCAGCTTGAAACCGGCGTTGCGCAGATCGACCGAGCTGTAGAACGGCGCGGCATGCTGTTTCCATTGGCGACGAAACCAGTGCTCGATATCGGTCTGCGCGTCGATGACATGACGTTCCAGATCGAGCAAAGGGCCAGTAAGTGCGGTAGTGAGATGTGGAACCATGGCAAGACTGTATAAAGAAAAACGATAAGGTTGAGTTTAGACGGGTATCGCCAGCAGGGGGCGGCCAGCACGGACGATGATTCTGCACGCCTCGGTAGGTGCAGTGACAGTGGCCGCCACAGCGACAGCGGCAGAGGAATATTCGATATCGCAAAAACAGATCGCGGAAGGGGCTCGCTGTGCTTGGTTGACTCACTGTGCTTGGCGCATCCTGCCGCCACTTCAACGGCCACTTCAGCGCGCGCCCAACTCGCGCACCTTTTGCTGCGCGAAGTCGCGCATTTCCTTGTTCAACCGGGTCTGCAATGCGCGTTGAAAAGCCCCGCCCGCGTCCGTTTTCTGTCCAGATTGTTCCAGCGCAACGGCAAAACCAATCCACCAATTACCTTGCGCGGGGTTCAAGCGCAAGGCTTCGCGATACGCTGACGCCGCCTCCGCTGGTTTCCCCAGCCTGGCCAGCGTGCTGGCATAAAGACTCAAACTGGCGGCATCCGGGTGTCCTTCGAGACTGGCCTTGAGCGTCGCCGCGGCCTGCACGGCATCGCCGCGTTGCAATTGCAATTGCGCCAGACTGCGCGGGTACCAGGGATCGCTCGCATGCAGCGTCAAGCCATCGCGCAGCAGCGCTTCGGCGCGCGCGCCGCTTTCCGCCGTGGCGCCCGTGTCCAGCAACAGCGCAACCAGGCTTTGACGCGCGCCAACGTGAGTCGGGTCCAGCCGCAACACATTTTCCAGTCGCGCTTGCACGTCATGGCTGCGGCCTTGCTCAAGCAAGCGAACCGCCTGCCGCCAAATATCTTCGGCTTCGACTTGCGGCGTCAGCGGCTTGACTTCCTTCACCACGCTTTGGCGTGGCTCGGCAGCAATAGAGGCAACAGGTTGCGGCGCGGCGCGTTGACGCGGTTCGGGCAGCCGAGTATCCAACCGAGGCGGCTGCGGCACAAAGGCGATATTCGGTGGTTTTGCCGTAGGCACGGCAGCTGCGCCAGAAGCCTTATCTGCCGCCTGCGCGGAGACCCTTGGCGGCAATGCAACAGTGGCAGCTGGCGAAACGGTTGAGGCTGTGGACTCCGGCTCCACGGCGGCGGGCTCCACGCTATTCAGCCCGGCTTCACCAAGTTGCTGCGTTAGACGAAGTTGTAACAAGGCCGGAACCGGGGGCGTTGGCGAAACAGAAACAGTCGCCGCCGGCCACCACCACCAAGCCGCCAGAATCAGCGCCAGGCCTGCAACCAGCCCGGCGGGCACGCGCCATTTGGCGGGGTTGGCCTGATTGACCGCCCATACGCCGGTCG
>JAIFKV010000210.1 GCA_020049415.1 Betaproteobacteria bacterium | reverse complement strand
CCCGACCCCGTCTGGTCTCTGACCGGCGGGGTTTTTCATGTGCGCCCAGCATGGGCGCACTCTTGTGGGTGAAAGTTACAGACATGGATTCAGTAATAACGCATATTGAGCATAAACGCGTGACTAGAAATCATCATCAGGCTCAAAAATGGCTTGAGTACGTACTTCGATCTCTCAACTTAAGCAGTGGGCTACGACAGTATCATCAGTGCCTCCATTCACGCCTCCTCAGAATGTTTGTTTCAGGCCGAACGTATAGCCCTTATTGGCATGAATTACTTCCTGCTGAGTGTTTTGCCATCAGTAGGCAGGAACCAGAGCGGCACCGATTGCGCTAGAATTGCCTCTTTGTTGCTGGCGCTGCTCTTGTCTATTTGGTCAGGTTTTGGTCAACATTTTCAACAGGGCCGTGCCAGTCAAGGAGAAAGGTGGGTTCGAGTCCCCCCTTTCGCACCATTGATTCTTGGTTGCATGACTGTCAAAACCTCTTGGTTTGTCATCTTTCCCGCATGTCCTTAGACCGCGTATTTGTTTCTAATGACTTGTTAAACAGGGGTTTGGGACTACTTAGCAACTTGGCATGAAAACTGTTTGTTCAAGGAAAATTTTATGAATGCAATTATGGAAACCCTCGACGGCCTGAACCGCCGCCTCACCCTTAATTTGAACCAGGCCGCTATCGAGGTCGAGGTGAGCAAACGTCTGGCCAAAGTCGCGCGCAACGTGCGTATTGATGGTTTTCGTCCGGGCAAAGCCCCCAAAAATATTGTTGCCGCACGCTACTCCGGAGAAATTCGCAACGAGGTGTTCAGTGAGGCTTTGCATTATGAATTCAGCGAGGCGGTTAGAGCCAATAACTTGCGCGTAGCTGGTTCGCCCAGTTTTGCCGTGGTCGAGGGGGGCGCTTTTGCCGCCACATTCGAGGTGTTTCCGGAGATAAAAATCGGTGACCTGTCTCAAATCAAGCTGACACGCCCGGTCGTGGTTGTTGCTGACGCTGATGTTGATCGCACTCTTGAAGTCTTGCGCAAGCAGCGCGTGCAGTTTCATTCCGTCGAGCGTGAGGCGCAACAAGGCGACCGTATTCACATCGACTACTTTGGTCAAATCGACGGTGCCGCTTTTCCTGGTGGTGAAGCCAAAGATTTCCCTGTCGTATTGGGAGAGGGGCGCACACTGAAGGAATTCGAGGGTAGTTTGAATGGCATGAAATCGGGAGAAAGCAAGACTTTCGAGGTGACATTCCCGGAGGATTATTTTGCCAAGGAACTGGCGGGAAAGACCGCCAGCTTCAATGTAACGATCAAGTCTGTACACGCACCGCAGATGCCCGAGATCGATGCGGCATTTGCCCAGAGTCTGGGCATCGCTGAAGGTAATGTTGAACGCTTGCGAGATGAAATACGCACCAATCTGGCACGTGAAGCAAAGCGCCGCGTTCAGGCTAAAGTGAAAGAACAGATTCTCAACGGCTTGCTCGAGACTTCGCCTATCGATGTGCCTGCCAACCTGGTGGCATTGGAGCGCTCAGCGTTGATGGAAAAAGCGGTGACCGACCTGAAAGCACGTGGCATGAAGGAAGCGGATATCAAGCTGAATGAAGCTGTTTTTGAACCTCAGGCCAAACGCCGTGTCGCTCTGGGCCTGATCATGGACGCTATCGTCCTCGAGCAAAAAATTTCCGCCCCGGAAGATCAGGTCCGCGCGATGGTGGATGAGTTTGCCCAGAGTTACGAAGATCCATCCGAAGTCGTTGGATGGTATTACCAGGACTCAGCCCGCTTGAAAGAGGCTAAAGCGCTGGTGCTGGAAGAAAACATCGTCAATTGGTTGCTCGAACATGCTCAGGTGAGCGATGAATCGACAACCCTGGAAGCCTTGATGGGGAATGCATGATGAATAACTGGACACAGGAACCTTCCGGTCTGGGGTATATCCCCATGGTCATCGAACAGAGTGGCCGTGGCGAACGTGCTTACGACATCTATTCGCGGTTGCTCAAAGAACGCGTCGTTTTCATGGTGGGTCCAGTGAATGACATGACCGCCAATGTGGTGGTTGCGCAATTGTTGTTTCTTGAATCGGAAAACCCGGACAAGGATATTTATCTCTATATCAATTCGCCTGGTGGAGCGATTACAGCGGGTATGGCAATTTACGACACCATGCGCTTCGTCAAGCCAGATGTTTCAACTTTGTGCATCGGACAAGCTGCCAGCATGGGTGCGTTCCTGCTTTCCGCAGGCGCCAAAGGCAAGCGTTTCGTATTGCCAAATTCGCGAGTCATGATCCACCAACCGCTTGGTGGTTTTCAGGGGCAGGCGACAGATATTGAAATCCATGCCAAGGAAATTTTATACCTCAAGGAAAGGCTTAATGGGTTGCTGGCGGAACACACCGGACAACCCATTGAAACGATTGAGCGCGATACAGATCGTGACAATTTCATGAGTGCTGAAACAGCGGTTTCCTATGGTTTGGCCGACAAGGTGCTGGTCAATCGTAACGATCCCGTGTAAACTTGACTTAAATAATCGGGTATTAGTCCTCAACCACGCACGGAGCTCAACATGGTCGAGAAATCAAGCGACGAAAAACTTTTGTACTGCTCCTTCTGCGGTAAAAGTCAGCACGAAGTACGTAAGCTGATCGCTGGTCCGAGCGTCTTTATTTGTGACGAATGCGTCGATCTTTGTCTGGATATCATTCGTGAAGATGTCAGCAAAGAAGTCGATAAGGACAAAGGCGACCGTCTTCCCACGCCGCAGGAAATCAGCGCGGTGCTCGACCAATATGTGATTGGCCAGAGCACTGCAAAAAAAGCTTTGGCGGTAGCGGTTTACAACCATTACAAGCGCCTTCGCCAACCCGGCGGCAGCAAGGATGACGAGGTCGAACTGGCCAAGAGCAATATATTGCTGATCGGCCCCACGGGTTCTGGCAAGACATTGTTGGCGCAAACTTTGGCGCGCCAGTTGAATGTGCCTTTCGTGATTTCCGATGCCACCACCCTGACTGAAGCGGGTTATGTGGGTGAAGATGTCGAAAACATCATTCAGAAGCTTTTGCAGAAGTGCGACTATGACGTCGAAAAAGCCAAGAACGGCATCGTTTATATTGATGAAATTGACAAAATTTCGCGCCGCTCAGAAAACCCCTCAATTACCCGTGATGTTTCTGGCGAAGGTGTTCAGCAAGCATTGCTCAAATTGATTGAAGGCACGGTTGCCTCGATTCCGCCCCAGGGCGGGCGCAAGCACCCGAATCAGGAATACATCCAGGTTGATACCACCAACATCCTGTTCATCGTTGGCGGTGCGTTCAGTGGTCTGGAACGCGTGATCCGCGATCGCACCGAGAAGTCTGGTATCGGCTTTGGGGCTGAAGTGAAGAGCAAGGACAATCGCAAAGATATCGGTGAAGTTTTCCAAATGGTCGAGCCGGAAGACTTAATCAAATTTGGTCTTATTCCCGAGTTTGTCGGCCGTTTGCCGGTGATTGCGACGTTGGAAGAACTTGACGTCACCGCCTTGAAGCAAATTTTGACCGTACCCAAAAATGCGCTGACGCGCCAGTTCGAAAAACTTTTCGCCATGGAAGGTGTTGAACTGGAGTTTCGCGAGGAGGCGCTTGTCGCTATCGCCAACCGAGCTATCAAACGCAAGACAGGTGCGCGAGGTTTGCGCTCGATCATCGAACAATCACTACTCGATATCATGTTCGATCTTCCGGGTATGAAGGATGTATCCAAGGTTGTGGTTGATGAAAAAACCGTAGTTGGCGAAGGCAAGCCCTTGCTTATCTACGCTGAGCAGGCCAAGGCTGCCGGTTGAAATTTCATTACTCATAAAGCATTACCGCCGGGTTGAAATCTTTCCCGGCGGTCTCATGTATCTCAAACTGTCTAAACGGCCAAACTGCTGGAGAACATCATGAGCGAAAGCGCCCAATTCACTGATCCCGTAACTTTGCCGTTGCTGCCGTTGCGCGACGTAGTCGTTTTCCCGCATATGGTGATCCCCTTGTTTGTTGGTAGACCCAAGTCGATCAAGGCGCTCGAATTGGCAATGGAAACCGGCAAGCACATCCTGCTGGTAGCGCAGAAGTCCGCCGCCAAGGACGAGCCCAGTTTTGACGACCTGTATGAAGTCGGTGCAATCGCCAGCATCCTGCAAATGCTCAAGTTGCCTGATGGCACAGTCAAGGTTCTGGTTGAGGGAAATCTCCGCGTAGCCGTCCAGGAATTCATCGATGCCGACAGCCATTTCATGGCCCGTGGCGTCCAGCTTCCCGAAACAGGTAACGAAGATCCTGAAATTGAAGCCATGCGGCGTGCTTTGCTTGCGCAGTTTGATAATTACGTCAAGCTCAACAAGAAAATTCCGCCTGAAATTCTCGCCTCCTTGGCTGGAATCGATGATGCGGGGCGTTTGACAGATACCATTGCCGCCCATCTCCCCCTCAAACTGGAACAGAAACAGGCCATTCTGGAAATGACCGATCTGAAAGCCCGGCTTGACCATTTGATGGGTTTCATGGAAACCGAGATCGATATCCTGCAGGTAGAAAAGCGCATCCGCGGGCGTGTCAAGCGCCAGATGGAAAAGAGTCAGCGTGAGTATTACTTGAACGAACAAGTCAAAGCGATACAGAAAGAACTCGGCGATGTCGATGAGGCAGGCGATGTCGATGAACTCGACAAGCGTATAAAAGCTGCGCACATGTCCAAAGAAGCCCTTAAAAAGGCCGAGACCGAGTTGAAAAAACTCAAGATGATGTCACCCATGTCGGCAGAAGCCACCGTGGTACGGACTTATATCGAAACGCTGATCAACTTGCCGTGGCGTAAAAAAACCAAAATATCCAAAGACTTGGAAGAAGCACTTAAAGTTTTGGATGCGGATCATTACGGACTTGATAAAGTCAAAGAACGAATCATCGAATATCTCGCAGTTCAGCAGCGTGTCGACAAGCTGAAAGCCCCCATCCTTTGCTTGGTCGGGCCGCCTGGTGTTGGCAAAACCTCGTTAGGTCAATCCATCGCGCGGGCAACGAATCGTAAATTTGTTCGTATGGCTTTGGGCGGTGTTCGTGACGAGGCCGAAATTCGTGGGCATCGGCGGACTTATATTGGTTCGATGCCGGGCAAGATATTGCAGAGTTTGAGCAAAGCGACTGTACGTAACCCATTGTTTTTGCTGGATGAAGTTGACAAGATGGGGCAGGATTTCCGGGGTGATCCATCCTCCGCGCTGCTCGAAGTGCTTGATCCGGAGCAGAACCACACCTTCCAGGATCATTATGTCGAGGTCGATTACGACCTCTCCGACGTGATGTTCGTAGCCACAGCCAACTCACTCAACATCCCGGCGCCGTTGTTGGATCGGATGGAAGTGATTCGGCTATCGGGTTACACCGAGGATGAAAAGGTCAACATCGCTCAGCGTTATCTGTTGCCCAAGCAGATGAAAAACAATGGCCTTGTCGAGACCGATCTCAATGTGACTGAAACCGCCTTGCGCGACATCGTGCGCTTCTACACGCGTGAATCCGGCGTGCGCAGCATGGAACGGGAAGTTTCCAAAATTTGCCGGAAAGCGGTCACCGCGCTTGCACTGAAGAAAGCCAAGGGCAAGATCACTGTCACTCCGAAAAATTTGGAGAAATATCTGGGTGTGCAGCGTTACACCTACGGCATGGCCGAGAAAAACAACCAAGTCGGACAGATAACGGGTCTTGCCTGGACCGAAGTGGGCGGAGAACTCCTCACCATCGAAGCATCCTTGATGCCTGGCAAGGGAAATATCACTCGGACTGGACAACTCGGCGATGTGATGAAGGAATCAATCGAGGCTGCAAGAACAGTAATGCGCAGCCGCGCGAAGTCCCTTGGCATCAGTGTCGAGATGTTCGAAAAGAACGACATGCACATTCATATGCCAGAAGGAGCAACGCCGAAGGATGGTCCTTCGGCTGGCGCGGCCATCACCACTGCAATGGTCTCCGTGTTTACCAATATTCCGGTCCGTTGTGACGTCGCCATGACTGGCGAGATCACCCTGCGCGGTGAAGTTCTTCCGATTGGCGGCCTAAAGGAAAAATTGCTCGCGGCGCATCGTGGCGGCATCAAGAAAGTCTTGATCCCGGAAGGTAATGTCAAAGATCTCTCCGAGATCCCGGACAACATCAAGAATCGATTGGAGATTCAACCCGTCAAATGGATAGAGCAGGTTCTGGAAGCGGCTCTGGAACGCGTTCCCATGCCACTTCCTGAAGAAGCTGCCAGCGAGGTTGCCGCCTCGGCTGTAGCCTCTGTTCAGCCTGCTGGCGAGGCGCCCGCTTTAATCAAACATTGACTCGGCGCTTGTCGATTGTTATAAAGCCGGCCTGCTTGAATTGACTTGTAAGGAAAGGGAGATTTTGTGAACAAGTCAGAACTCATCGATTCGATTGCCTCGTCTGCCGAGTTATCCAAGGCATCAGCCGCCCGAGCGCTCGACGGCATGATGGTGGCAATAACTGAAGCCTTGAAAAATGGTGATATGGTTACTTTGGTAGGTTTTGGTACATTTTATGTAAGCGAACGGGCTGCACGAGAAGGACGCAACCCGCGAACCGGCGAAACGATCGAGATCGGTTCAGCCAAAGTGCCAAAATTTCGACCTGGCAAAAGTTTTAAAGAAGCATTGGAATAACCCATTAAAGGGTGCTTAGCTCAGTTGGTAGAGCGTCTGCCTTACACGCAGAATGTCAGCGGTTCGAGCCCGTTAGCACCCACCAGATAGTAGTTTTAAGAAGTCCAAGGAAGACCGAAAAGCCCGCCTAAGTGCGGGTTTTTTATTGGTTTTTCGTCCGGCATGGGCTAGAGTTGTCCAACGACATCCGGCCCAAAGTGTGAGTAACACTGAGGGTAACTTGAGTTACTCACTTTGAGTTACACACACAAGGGTTACACACATGCCGCTGACCGATACCTCGATCCGCAACGCCAAGCCGACCGATAAGCCTTACTCGCTCACAGATGAGAAAGGGCTATCAATTCAGATTCAGCCTGCCGGGGGGAAATGGTGGCGACTTCGCTACAGATTCGACGGCAAGGCGAAAATGCTTTCGCTTGGCATCTATCCTGACGTCGGATTGAAGGACGCCAGAGAACGACGTGATGCTGCACGCAAATTATTGGCGAATGGTGTTGACCCCGGCGAAACCCGCAAAGCGGCGAAACAGGCCAAGGCTGCCGTGGACACCAATACCTTCGAAGCACTCGCGCGCGAATGGATGTCAACGCGCGGCAAGGAATGGACCGAGAGCTACTCATTCAAGACCAAGTCAGCACTCGAAAGAAACGCATTCGTTGCCATTGGCAGCAAGCCCATTACCGAGATAACCGCGCCTGATGTTCTGAGTATGCTGCGTGCTATCGAGTTACGCGGAACGGTGGATATGGCGCATCGTGTTCAGCAACATTGTGGCGCGATATT
>JAIFKV010000204.1 GCA_020049415.1 Betaproteobacteria bacterium | reverse complement strand
ATCTGCTGCCGAAGGACTGGGATCCGATGGCCGGGTTCAAGGCGAACGACCTGGCCAAGTTGGACGATGCCGACCCGCGCGCCACTGAAGCGCTGGAAAAAATGCGTTTGGCCTGGGATGCCGCGCCAGCGAATCCGGGCATGAACGGGCAGAACATCCGTATCCCCGGCTTTATCGTCTCGCTCGACGGTGGCCCGAATGAACTGCGTGAATTTCTTTTGGTGCCTTACTTTGGCGCTTGCATCCACGTACCACCGCCGCCAGCCAACCAGATCATTCATGTGATGCCGGCAAAACCGGTGAAGGGCGTTAAAAACATGGAGGCGGTGTGGGTGAGCGGACAGCTCAGCCTCGGTCTTTCTGACACCACAATGGGCAATTCGAGCTACCGTATGCACGCGGTGAGCGTAACGCCGTACAAGAATTAAAGTCGTGCTTTAACCAAGTTTAGTACATGGGTATTTCGCGTTGGCGCAGCAAACAGCTACGATGCGCCCCTTTTCTTGCCAGACCCGGAACAATCTAATGAATTGGCTCAGAAAGCTGTTCGGAAAATCCGCTGCGACACCTGTCGCAGCGCCCGCCAAGCCGCCGACTCAGGTAGCGGCGAAGCCGACTGAAGATGTCACTGCGTTGCGCCAAGCGATGGCCAATGCTGCCGATGCCGCGGCACAGGCACAACTGGCGGATCGTCTCGGCGGGGCGTTGGCCATCCAGGCGCAAGTGCCGCGGGCCGAAGATGCGCCGGAGATCTGGATTGCGGCGGTATGCCAGCTCACCGACAAAGCTCTGGCGCTGGACTGGGTCGCTCGAATCAAGGATGAAGCGTGCCTGAGCGAAGTGGCGACCAAGGCGCGTGGCGCTGAAATCCGTTACGCGGCGGCGCAGCGCATCACCACAACAGCGCGCCTGGAGCATGTTGCGCAGGCCGCGCGCAACAAGGACAAGCGTGTTTATCAGCATTGTTCCGAACAATTGCGGCAACGTCGGCATGCCGAGGCGAGCTCGCATCGGGCGCAACAAATAACCGATCAATTGCAGGGCTTGCTGGCGGCTCCGCCGCTGCCGAGCACGGCGCTGCTCGAACTGAAAAAAGAACTCGCGAGTCTGGCCGATGCCGGCGAAACAGGCGCCACCTGCGAAGGCTTGATGCAACAGGCGCTGGACCAACTTCGGCGCGAATCGGAAGCGCTGCGCGACCTGCAAGCCGCAGCCAAAGCAGCCGAAACGTTGGCGGCGGCAACCGAACATGCGACCTGGCCCTGGGACGAGCATTTCGCTGACTGGCGGCATCGCTACGACGCCTTGCGGCAGACACACGCCAATCTGCCCGCCTGGCTGGTTGTTCACACCGCAGCGCGTGGCTTGAGCGTTACCTTGGGGGTGATTGAATCCAGCCTGAACAGGCTTGTGGCGGATGACGAACGCGGCCGGAATTGCGACCGCTTTCTCGCCGACCTGGAAGCCTGCACGCCGACTGAAGCTGGCGCCTACGAAAGTTGGAGCGCCCTGGCAAAACCAGATCACCCCGCCGCGCTGGCGGCGCTGCACAGCCGCTGGACGGTGCTGATGCAAAGCCGGCCTCAGCTTGCGCCGGTTGAAGCTGCCCAGCCTGTTGAGCCCGCCGAGTCTGTAACGGCCAGCGAAAGTACTGCCGATGACACGGTAAAATTCCCCCCGCCCCCCCGACCGCGTTCGCCTGTTCGCATCGATCAAGAAGCCGTGCTCGCTCAGCTCGATGTATTGGAACAAGCCATCGCGGGAGGTCACCTGGCCGCCGCCGATGCCGCCGCCAAACAGATCAAGTCGATGCTTGGGAGTAGCAAGCCGCAAGCGGCAATCGAATCGCGTTTGCACAGTCTGCAGGCGCAATTGGAAACCATGCGCGGCTGGGCGCGCTGGGGCACCCAACAAGCACGCGAGAAACTGACTGCCGCTGCGCAGGAGCTTCTCGTCGGCGAACCCGAGGTGGAACAACTCGCCACCGCCATTTCGGCGCTGCGCGAGGAATGGAAACGATTGAACGCGCACGCTGCGGCCAGCAAGGCGGAGTGGGAAAGCTTCGACGCCACGCTTGAACAGGCCTATCAACCGGTAGCCGCGTACCGCGCGGAACAGGCCGAGCGGCAAGCTGAAGCACGTGCGGCAAGAGAAGCGCTGTGCGCCAATTGGGAAACAGAACTGGCTGCTGTCGACTGGGCGCAGACCCACTTCAAAGTACTCGAGGCCCTGCGAGCGGAATGGATCCAACAATGGCGCGCCGCGCCGCAAACGGGTTTTCGCGACGAACGCGTTCTGCGGAAACGTTTTGACACGCTGATCGGCAGCATCAATCAACAGCTTGATGCTGCGCGCGCGAATGAATTTGAGCGTCGCGAGCAATTGATCGCCGCCGCGCAAGCGTTGGCCGCGCAACCCGACTTGCGCCAAGCGATGGCAGAAGCCAAATCCCTGCAACAGCGCTGGAACCCGCCAGAGGGATCGGCAAGGCTCAAGCGCGGCGACGAACAAAAACAGTGGACGCAATTCCGCGCCGCCTGCAACGCGGTGTTCGAGCGCCTTGATGCCCAGCGCGCCGAACAGTCCGCGCAACGCCAGGCGCATGCCGAGTCTCGGCAGAATTTGCTCGACGCCTTTGCGCTCAGCTTGAATGGTGCGGATCGCGCCGACAGCGCCCATATCGGCGCAATCAAGCAAGCCCTGGCCCAGTTTCGTGCCGACTGGGACGCCGCCCGACCGACCTCACGTGACGCCGCCGACACACTCGAAATTCGAGCGCGTGAACTGCAGCAACAAGCCCAACAATTTCTCGATAGCGTCCGCCACGAAAAATATCGAGCGCGCTTTGAATTGCTGGCGCGGAAAGCCGCCCTGGCCGAACGCATCGAGGTGGCAAGCCTGGCCGGCGAACCGCTCGATACGTTGCTGACCGAGGTAAAACAAGCGTGGGACGCATTGCCGCCATTGACCGGCAAAAGCGAAAACCTGCTCATCAATCGCCTTGAAGCGGCAAGCCGGATAACACCGGAAACACTCGATGCGGGACAGCAAACTCGCGCCGCCAAGCTGCTCGACCTGGAGATCGCGCTCGGTCTGCCGTCGCCGGAAAACTACGCTGAAGTGCGACGCGAACGCCAACTCGAGCGCTTGCAGAATCGC
Organism: Betaproteobacteria bacterium; assembly: GCA_020049415.1. GTDB lineage: Bacteria > Pseudomonadota > Gammaproteobacteria > Burkholderiales > Thiobacillaceae > PFJX01. The sequence goes on along the minus strand of JAIFKV010000204.1, from coordinate 20,107 downwards.
TTTGACGCAAACCCGCAAAGCACGCTGGTCCCAGAGGAAGAGGTGTTTCGCTGGTATTCAATCAGTGCCCGCCCGGATAAAGCATTGGCGCAGCGTATGGACGCCATTGTCAGCAAGATAGTGGAACAGGCCGCCACCGCCTGACTTGCCGCCCGCCAACCGGCGATCTCGATGACCGCCGGTTAACTTGCTTCAGCTGCGATATTCCGCGTTGATCTTGACGTAGTCGTAGGAGAAATCGCAGGTCCACACCGTGGCAACAGTGCCGCCCCGGGCCAGGTCGACGCGCACGTTGATTTCCGGCGCAGCCATCACCCGCGCGCCTTCCGCTTCCTGATAACTCGCCGCGCGGCCGCCGTTCTCAGCCACCAGCACATTGCCCAGCCAGAGCCGGAGCCGATCTACATCCAGATCCGCAATACCCGCGTAACCGATGGCGGCAAGGATGCGGCCGAGGTTGGGATCGGAGGCGAAGAACGCGGTTTTTACCAGCGGAGAGCGTGCAATAGCGTAGGCGACTTGCTTGCATTCGGCTTCATCTTTGCCACCTTCGACGCGGATTTCCATGAATTTTGTCGCCCCCTCGCCGTCACGCACGATCGCTTGCGCGAGTTGGATCATGACTTCGGTGACCACCGATTGCAACGAATCGAAACGTGAATCGGCGCTGTCCATGATAACTGGCGCGGTGGTTGAACCGGTGGCGATCAGAATGCAGGAATCATTGGTGGAAGTGTCACCATCGACGGTAATACAGTTGAACGATTTACTGACCGCATGGCGCAGCATGGCTTCCAGCGCCTCGCACGACACCGGCGCATCGGTGGCAACAAACGACAGCATTGTCGCCATGTTCGGGTGAATCATGCCGGAGCCTTTGGCGATACCGGTGACGCTGAATTCCACCCCGTTCAGACTCGCCTTGCGGGTGGTGGCTTTCGACACGATGTCGGTGGTCATGATCGCCTCGGCGGCCGCGCCCCAGTTATCCGGCTTGAGGTCGGCCAGCGCCGCCGGTAACGCGGCGATGATCTTGTCGTGCGGCAGCGGCTCCAGAATCACGCCAGTGGAAAACGGCAACACTTGTTCCGGCTTGATGTTCAGGTTCTCCGCTACCGCCAGGCAGGTCTCGCGCGCCCGGCGTAAACCGTCTTCGCCGGTGCCGGCATTGGCGTTGCCAGTATTGACCACCAACGCGCGGATGCCGGTTTCAAGATGCAGATGATCTTTGCAAACGGTCACCGGCGCGGCACAAAAGCGGTTCTGGGTGAATACCCCAACCACTTCGGAACCGGCGGGAACAGTAATGACCAGCACATCGCGGCGACCGGGCTTCTTGATGCCGGCGGAAGCAATGCCAAGTTCGACACCTGGAACAGGGCGCAGGCTGGCGGGATCGGGGGCGGAAAGATTGACAGGCATGGCGGCGGCGGTATGAAGTGAAAGACCTCGCCATTGTAAGACCGCAAGATGAAGGTAATTGATCTGCCTGAGTGAAGCGAGACACAAAGAATACCGAAGAGAAATTCAAAACAGCGAAGAAAACGACAGTTTCAACCAATTTCACTTGAAGAAGATGCATGCAAGTCCATTCTCGGGTCGTCAGTTTTGCACCCGTTTCGGAATGGCATTTACAGGTTTCACTCCCAGGGTTGCTTTGGAAACCAAGACCTTGGCATGAGGCTCATCAATACAATATGTATATATTATTATTAATGCCGAATGGCGGTAATAAAAATCCAACCTTCACAATCGTCGAAAATCAACTAGACATGCAGTAATGTAAAACACACTCAATAAAATTATTCGGTCGAGTCCGATTCCGCGCAACAGATTATAAATTTGCCTGCAAAATGGGGTTTGAAACGATTCCGTCAGGGAAAACAACCCGGAGCATGTTCCGGGCTGCTTAATTAGCATTCTTGCGATTTGGTTAATTTCGACTCAATATCCCCAATTGGAATATCTTTCGCAGATTGCGTTTACTTTTACTCCCATCGCGCTTTCCGAAAATTTGGCAAGACCGCCACTGAAGTCTTCCGGTGTTTCATTCCATAAGCATGTGCAAAATGCTTCTGCTTTCGATTGTCCTGGGATCGGACTGCTTTCACCGCCACCTTCCCATTTATTCATTGAATATATTTTGCAGTTTTTATATTGCTTATCACCCGAGGGGACTTCGTTGTACTCTTCTGCGGCAAAAACGGGCTGAGCCGAAAAACTGATGGCAATTAAAATGGCGGGCAAGAACAATCTAGTCATGACTCATACCTTTTAATAAAAAAATTAAAACACCAGGAAATAATCCAAAAAACCAAACAAACCCCTTGCTTCCATTGCGAGTCTGATTTTCCGTTGAAGAAACGATAATGGAGGATACGGGCGCACCATTTCTGGCAAGTTGAACACTCAAAAACTCATCAGATATCCACAAAGTGGATGCTAATCGACAAGCATGAAAAAAAGGAAAGACCATGCTTTATTTTTTCAAACCGTGCTCGGAAAGTTAGCCAGTTCCTCTCTCACGTTCAGGCCGAAGTTTGCTATTCTCTGTTTCAGCCATGTTTCACTGCGGTGCCTCACTATCTCGGCCATGCGAGGACTACTCGCAGAACTGAACTTGGTGCGTTACACCATCCGGCTCCCAGCCTGAGTGTTCCAGCAAGGGACGGGATACAAGTCATGCACGATGTGCGGTCGGTTTCACCGGTTACCCTTGCACCCCACCTGCTTGACTGCCATCGTATCCACTGCCTTGTCGGAATTTTTTTCGCGGGCGCCCGTTACCCAAATCGTTGGATATTCAACTTGAGGCTTACTATGATTATTGCACTGCAAATCGAGTTATTATTTGGCGCTTATGCTGATGGCATGTGGAAAGGAATGATCGAGATCGATTCAGATTCAACCCTGGAAGAGCTTCATTTTGCGATTCAGGATGCCGTAGATTTTGGTCGCGATCACTTGTTTGGGTTTTTTATTGCAAGAACCGAACGAAGTCGCGATCGTGTTAGATTTGATGATGAAAATGGTGAGATATACAGCACTACCCTGGAAAAATTGTTCCCACTACCGGAAAAGCGTCACTTGTATTATTTGTTTGATTACGGTGATTACTGGATTTTCAAAATCACTAAAAAGAAGAAAAGCAGCCAAGAGCCAGATCCGCTTGTCAAGTATCCTCGATTGATTCAAGAAGTCGGGGTAAAACCAGAACAATATCCCGCAATAGACATGTAAGGGATGTGGAAACAGCCAATATCCCATTTATGGCAGCACTAACGGGCGCATTGCGTCGTTGTACCTTGCTTATGTGGCTAGCCACACGGCGCTCGGCACGTCTAGCACTTCATCCCGCGCCAGCACCACCAAAAACGGAACATCGGTAATTTCCGCATCCCGAAGGCGTTTATTTAAAATATCTGTCCAAGGCTTTGACTTCGGTCATATTTCGATGAACTCAACACGGGCCGGATCATTAGTCGCTCCCCAACCGTTTCTTGTGTCGGTTCAAGCTGCGGGTGAGTTCGGAAATAATTTCACCAGCGGCATGGATGACCTGATTGGGGGTGAAGCCACAGTGGCGCAGTTCGCGGTAGAAGCCACGCGCGAGCATTTTGGCGACTTTGTCCGGCTCATGGGTGGACATGGAAATCACCGAGATTGCGTCATTGGAACCTTCCAGCGTGAACGCCATCTGGGCGAAGCGGGAATCGAGCATACGACTGAGGCGGCCGACTTCTAAGGCGCGGCCGATCAGCAGACCAGCGAACTCGGCGTTGGCCTGATCGACTGCGGAAAACTGCTTGCGCGAGCTAGGCTGGCTGATGTTAAGCACACCGGCTGGGCGGCCTTCCAGAATCACCGGACAAGCCAGAAAACTACCGGGGTCGGCGGCATGGCGGGCGTGCTGTTTCCAAACCGAACGGACGATGCTGGAGATACGGATGCTGTTTCCACTGGCCAGCACTTGACCGGCAATACCCTGGCCCGGGACAAGTTCTTCCTTCCAGGCAGCTTCTGGCAATTCGCCGCAGACGGCGGCGAGTTTCAGGCGTGCACCCTGGTCTGGTCCGGCATCGAGCAGCATCAGCGAAACCCGTCCCGCAGCCAGCAATTCGCCGACCAGGCAGGTCATCCGGGTGAGATTGTTTTCGAATGACCCGCTGATTTCAAATCCAGCCAGTTGGCGCAGTTTTTGCTGATGTACTTCTGAACGGGTCATCTCGCCCCCCTTTTGCTGACGTGGCGGAACTCTAACAGCAGGCCGGGTTGACGGTCTCTTCGCGCAACCCGACACTCCAGCGCCGGGCATCGGGTTTCGAGGATAAAGGTCTCACCTGAATCGACCTTCTCCGCTTGGCTATTGGGCAGGACCGATCTGGCGCGCCAATTCAGCCGCCTGGCCAGTGTAGCTGGCTGGCGTCATCGCCAGCAGATGTTGTTTGGCGTCGTCGGGTATCGCCAGGTCGAGGATGAAAGCGGCCAGCGTTTCACGATTGATGCCGGCTTGGCCGCGCGTCAGTTTTTTCAATTGTTCATAGGGTTTTTCCAGGCCGTAGCGGCGCATCACGGTTTGAATCGGCTCGGCCAACACTTCCCAGTTGTGGTCCAGGTCTTCCGCCAGGCGGGCGGGATTGGCTTCCAGCTTGTTCAGACCGCGCAGCAGGCTTTCATAACCGAGCAGGGTATAACCCAGCGCCGTGCCCATGTTGCGCAGCACGGTGGAATCGGTCAGGTCACGTTGCCAGCGCGAGATCGGCAGCTTTTCCGACAGATGGCGCAACAGCGCGTTGGCCAGTCCGAGATTGCCTTCGGAGTTCTCGAAATCAATCGGGTTGACCTTGTGCGGCATGGTCGAGGAGCCGACTTCACCTTCCTTCACTTTCTGTTTGAAATAGCCGAGCGAGATGTAGCCCCAGACATCACGGTCAAGGTCGATCAGGATGGTGTTGAGACGGGCGTAGGCGTCATACAACTCGGCCATGTAGTCGTGCGGCTCGATCTGGATGGTGTAGGGGTTGAATCCGATGCCTAATCCGATAACGAATTTCTCGGCAAACGCAGCCCAGTCGAAGTCTGGGTAGGCGGACAGATGCGCGTTGTAATTGCCGACCGCGCCATTGATCTTGCCGAGCACTTCGACCCGAGCGATGCGCTGGGCGGCGCGGCGCATGCGGTACAGCACATTGGCCATTTCCTTCCCCAGCGTGGTCGGCGAGGCCGGTTGGCCATGGGTGCGCGCGAGCATTGGCAGGTCAGCCAGAGTGAACGCAAGTTGTTCGAGCCGGGTTTCCAGATGCAGGATGGCCGGCAGCATGACGCCGCGTCTGGCGTCTTCCAGCATCAGCGCGTGTGACAGATTGTTGATGTCTTCCGAGGTGCAGGCAAAGTGGATGAACTCACCCACACGCGTCACTTCGGCATTACCCGCGAGTTTATCCTTGAGGAAATACTCGACCGCTTTGACGTCGTGGTTCGTGGTCTTTTCATGGGTTTTCACCGCTTCCGCATCGTCTAGCGAGAAGCCGCTGACCAGGTTGTCCAATTCGCTCAACGTAGCTGCACTGAAGGCGGGGACTTCGGCGAGGGCAGGTTCTGCGGCGAGCGCTTTGAGCCATTCAATTTCGACTTTTACGCGATAACGGATGAGGCCGAATTCGCTGAAATAGGGTGCCAGTTTTGCGCTGCTGCGGCGGTAGCGGCCATCCAGCGGGCCCACGGCGGTAAGTGTATTAAGTTCCATGCGAGGTGCTTTCCAATTCAAAGTTTTTGCTGCAACGCCAGCGCCGCCTGATTCCGCAGCGCCTTGAGGAGGCCAAGCAGTTGCGACGGGATCGGCTTGGGCTGTTTAGTCATGTCGGCATAAATCAGGCCGAGCGGCTTGTTTCTGACCATTACTGGTAACAACAGAAATGCCTGTGCATGAAAGGTGCGCGCATGCCATTCCGGGATTCGGTTGCGAATGTTATCCGCCGTGGCATCAGAAATCATGATGTCCTGTGCGTTCGCGATGGCGGCATGAAACACATCCGGCGCAAATGCCAGGGGAATGCGAAAAGCGCTGCGCATCTGCGCCGACTTCTGTCCCAGGCCAACACGACCGACCAGGCTCTGACTGTTACGATCAAGCACGCATATCAAGACGTGATCAAATAACGCGGTACGGTAAAACAGTTCCGCCAGCAGTTTGAAGATGTCGGCCAAGTGATATTCACCCAGCATCATCGCCGTCATGTCCTGCATCCCCAAAACCAGCACGCCGGTCGCATCGTTTTCCGCATTTTCAGCAAGCGCATCCTCAGGCAAGCTGTTCGCCTCTTCGCCTTCTTTGCCTCCGGTTTTCTCTACCGGACCTTGCAGCAGCTGTTTCATCAGCGCACTTTTGCTGATGTCGACATTAAGGATGGCAGTTTCGCTTTTCAGTTTCTGCGCCGCTTTATGCGCTGTTTCAAACAGACTCTCGCGGCTGATCTGAGCGGCTTCACGGTAACGGAGATAAAGGGATTCAATGGCCTGTTCCTGCTCTTCAGCCGTTTTTCCGACAAAGCTGCGATGCAGGTCGCGCGCCATGCTGGCCACGACTTGCAAGCGATCACTGTCGGTAGCGCCCTGTTTTTTCAGTGGCGCGGGATCCATCGGTGACATTGCATGCAACAAATTAGCCGGGAAATGCCAATGCTTGGCGATAGCCAGCCCCAACTCGTCATAGTCGGCGCCAAACACCTGTCGGCTGGCGCTGACTTCATCTTGCAGGTCTTCATCGACCAGTTTGCTGACTTGCTCGGTTTTATCGAAGAAATGAAAGCGTGCCATCAGCTTGCCCAGATCGCGGAACAATGCGCTGATGAAAGCCTCTTCGCTATCACGCACGCCGGCACTGCCGGCGAGCATACGACCCAGAATGCCGCGATAAAAACTGTCGATGGCTTCACCGCGAAGGAGATCGACATTGGCGTGGGTGCGGAGATGCTCGAACAACATCAGCGAAACCGCCGCGTTGCGTACAGCGTCAAAGCCCAGGATAACCACCGCGCGGGAAATCGTGCTGATCGGCTGATTGCCGAAAGAACCGTAATGCGCGGCGTTGACCAGACGCAGCAATTTTTTGGTCAGCGAGACGTCGCGCAGAATGATATCGGTCATCCGGCTGGCGCGACTGTTCTCATCGCCGACCGCATTGTTGATCTCGTTAATGGTGCGAGAAAGCGCCGGAAAGTCGTCGCCCTTGGCTATTTCGGCCATCAGCTTTTCCAACGGCGTCGGGTTCTTCTTATCTTCAGTCATGCGTTCTTTCAGACTACGCGCCGATCCAGCAGCGCCTGGGCAATGGTCATACCATCAACATGTTCGAGTTCACCGCCAGCGGGCAGCCCGCGGGCGATCCGGGAAACTTTGAGTTTCCCACCATTAGCGCGCGATTTGAGCAGTTCGCTGGCGTAATGCGCGGTCGCCTCTCCCTCGGCAGTGAAATTGGTCGCCAGAATCACCTCTTCGGTAACGCCATCCCCAGCGCGTTCGATCAGCCGCTCCAAACCGATTTCTTTCGGGCCAATACCATCGAGCGGACTCAACCGCCCCATCAAAACAAAATAAAGACCTTTATAAGCCAGGGTTTCTTCCAGACGATTCAAATCAGCAGGCATTTCCACCACGCACAACTGACGGGCATCCCGGCGCGGACTGGCACAAGTTTCGCACACCGGTTCTTCACTAAAATTATTGCAGCGCTGGCAGTGATGCAACTTCTCCAGCGCGGCGGTCAGATTGGCGGAAAGGCGCGCCGCGCCCTTACGGTCGCGTTGCAGCAAGTGGTAAGCCATCCGCGCGGCAGACTTGGGGCCAACGCCGGGGAGGACGCGCAGTGCGTCAATGAGACTGGAGAGCGTTCCGGGAAGGGACATAAGCTGAAATAAGTTCGAATAGGGTGCAGCAACGCCGCAACAAAACAATTAAATTAAAAAACCAAATATAGCCCTGCGTCTTTATGCACTCTTGATGCCCAGTAGAACAAATACAAAAACGCCATTCGACAAAAAATGTCGAATGGCGTTGGATTTAACTAACCTGCTGGTTTATTGCCCAATATATATATTGGAGCCACCCAGGTAGGATTCTGTATACCCCCCCATTGGCACTGAATAGCCTTTTGTGGAGAATGACCCTGTATCGGTAATACGGAATTTACCTATCATCAAATTCGGGCAATTCAGAACCGGCGGGGTATTGCAATTAGTGCAGAAGTCTTTTTGCCCATAAATTCCATCATTGATATAGAGACGTGCAAATCGTTCCGGCTCAAAGGTGGAAGCGCTTTCAATGCGTGCATAAAGATCACCGCCATTGGCAAGCCCGGACAGCGAGAATGAGGTTGACGTACCGGTAATATCAGTGCCATTGAAACCGGTGCCGATCGTAACCTTATTGGTGAAGGGACCGGTTGGGCAATTGCCACCAGTGCCGCCACCGCTTCCAACAATAATATTTTTGAACGTGCTCGGACCAGACCCTTGGGTTGCAGTACCCGAATAAGTCGTTGTCACCCCCTTGTTAACCACTCGAACCTCAAATGGCATACTTGTCGCGGATCCAGAGCAGCTTGAGTAAAAATGAATCTTGATTGCATAGGTTCCAGATGCCGGATTGGACCAGAAAATATTTTCAGATTGGCCGTTGACGTAATTGGAACATCTATTATCACGATCCAAAGTGCCGCCGGAACTGGAGACCTTGTGACTGTAATAAATTTCTTCACCGCTCGGCTCGACAACATACAAATCGAGATCAAGCGCTGCGCTCGAATGCCAAGTAAGACTGATCTGTAGATCACCCGTTCCGACGGATGCGGTCGGGGCGGGCGAAGATGAACAACGGCCAGTTAAAGGCAAAGCCACGCTACCGATGCCCAGATTAGTACAAACTGGGTTGCTGTAATTCCATGCATTATTGATTGCGACAGGAATCAACTCCGAGTGATGCGCTACACCATTGACTTCGCCCTCGACGCACATCTGGTAAGTTCCCTGCGGCAAATACCAATCGCTATGATTAGTCCAGCCAATTGCGCCGTTTGACCACGTTGCAGATGCGCCATCAAAACCGGCGTCGACGGTTGGATATTTGAGCGTGTATTGTTGCGTAACAACAGTGCGCCAGATAGAGGAAGAACGATTATCGACATTCACACATCCGTTTGCCGTATTGACAGTGGGTGACGAACCGGCCCACCAAGGTGAAAACTCATAAGTCTGCGCAGTCAGCGAATTGTTTACGGGATCGTAAACAGTTGGATAAGATTCAGAAACACCGGTGGTCTGATTTACCCGATAAAGCTTGTATTCGCGATCAGGTGAATAGGTGCCGGAGAGTGGAATAGTGACCGCAACAGGTTTGGCGAATACTGTTCCAGATGGCCCGAAAAGATAGGTGTCGCCATTTTTACTGACACCCGCGGGTATTTGTGGCGTTGTCGTTGTATCTTTCTCGATTGAGAATGCGATCGTCCCATTTTCGCCGCTGACTGTTTTCGGAACCGCGCCAACGGGGATGAGAATCTTGGCGCCTGAACCGGTAGCTACCGTAATCACATCAGACGTATTGGAACTCACGTTGCCGGTAGCCGAAGTGCTTGCCGAGGCGGTGGGCCCAGAAGAAATGACCAGATTGACCGCACTCCCTGTGGCGACAGAAGCACCGGCACTTGGATCCTGGCTGATTACATTGCCAATCGCCACGGTATTACTGTTTTGTTGCGTAACATTGCCAGACACCAAGCCTGCCGCCGCTAAATCGGCAACAGCTTGCGTCTGAGATTTACCAATCAATGCAGGCACGTCTACATTTTCGCCGGAACCACCATCACATGCCGACAAAACAAATGTCAGCATGATAAAACTCAGCACATGCCATATAACCTTTTTCATATCATCCTCTCAGTTCAGAGATAATCCGGATAATGGTTTAAATGCCATCAATAACTTGTTTTCAAAAATACCAAATCTACCCACGCGTCTATCCAGGACAAACCAAGACAAACTCATCGACAATCCCCAAAAAAAAGACGCACATGTCCAGAATAGACCAACAAAAAGAGGAATTCAATCGCGTCTCGCGCCGCACGCCCAAGCACGAAATAGTTGATATATTTACTCATCCATTCCGATTAAATATTTTAATACTGCGTTGGCGCGAATGTTTCCAAAGCGGCATTTGATTCAATGCCGCCACATGATTCTGCATGATGGAGGTTGAAGTCCCGCTGTCGCCCCCTGCTTGCAGGGTTAAAACGGCAGCTTGAACCCTGGCGGCAGCGGCAAACCGGCGGTTGCGCTGGACATTTTCTCCTGGCTGTAGGCGTCAATCTTGCGTACGGCGTCGTTAACCGCTGCGGCGATCAGGTCTTCCAGCATGTCCTTGTCGTCGGCCAACAGGGATGGATCGATGCTGACGCGTTTGACGTCATGCTTGCCGGTCATGGTGACCTTGACCAAACCCGCGCCGGATTCTCCTTCAACTTCCATTTCGGCTAACTTGGCTTGCAGCTTCTGCATGTTTTCCTGCATCTGCTGAGCTTGTTTCATCAGATTGCCGATTCCGCCTTTGATCATTTTTTGCCTTTCAGTAGGTTCAATAGAGAGTGATGCGCTGTAATCCGCGCTGAATTCAGAACACCGGACTGCGCCGGCATGACAGTAAACCGGACTGCATTCAGCCCGCCGACGCTATTCGCGGTCGGATGTTGCTCAGGCTGGCATCGCACTCGCGAACCAGCGTTTGCACAAAAGCGTCGTTGTGGATATCACGCTCGGCTTCGGTCTGCCGCGCAGCTTGTTCGCGCAAGCGTTCAGCGGCAGGGGATTGCCGGGTGTCGGTGACCAGTTCGATCTCGATTTTGATACTGCTGCCGAGCTTTTCTGTCAAGGCTGCGCGCATTTTGTCGCCGACGCTGGCGAGCAGCGCTTTCTGGCTTTCCGGCAAGTGCAGATGCAGAACGGCGTCGTTGCGTTCAATTTGCTCGCATTGCATGGCCAGTTGCCGAGTCAGGCCGGGCAAACTTTCAGCCAGCGGGCGCCAGTCGTTGCTGACACCTGTTGCGTCGATGGCGGGTTTGCTGGCGATGACCTGCGCCGGCGTTGCCGATGCGACGGATTCCGTTTGCGCTGGCACGATCGGTTCGTTTGCGGCGACAGCACAACTGCCTGTCGCGACGTGTGGCGTTACCGCCGCGCGAACGGGCGGACTGCTGGCAGCCAATGCGGCGGCGGCGGAACGGGCTGGCGCGGTGACTTTTGCGGCCGTGGAGACCGGAGCCGACATACGCGAGCCTTCTGGCGCATCGCCTGGCGTAAACGCCAACATACGTAGCAGGGTCATGCTGAAGCCAGCGTATTCGTCGGGCGCCCATTCCAGATCACGCCGACCGAGGGTGGCAATCTGGTAATGCAGTTGCACACTTTCCGGATCGAGTTGACGGGCGAGTTCGAATAAGCGGTCACGCTCGGGGGTGTCTTCGGCGACGGCCTCCGGCACGCTTTGGGCGAGGGCGATCTGATGCAGCAAGCCGGCCAGGTCTTGCAGTGCGGCGTCGAACGAGAAGCCGCGCGCGGCCAGTTCGGCCGCCTCTGCCATCAACCGCGGACCGTCTTGCACGGCCAGCGCCTCCAGCACCGGCAACAAATAAGCCTGGTCGATGACGCCCAGCATGGCGCGAGTTTCGGCTTCCTTCACTTCGCCGCTGCAATAGGCAATGGCCTGGTCGGTCAACGACAGCGCATCGCGCATGCTGCCGGCGGCGGCCCGCGCCAGCAGACTCAGTGCGCTGGATTCGAACGGGATATTTTCCGCTTCGAGGACGTTCTTCAAATGACCGGAAATATGGCCCGGCGGCATTTGCTTGAGGTTGAACTGCAGGCAGCGCGACAGCACCGTGACCGGCACTTTCTGCGGATCGGTGGTGGCGAGTATGAAGATGACATGTCCGGGGGGTTCTTCCAGCGTCTTCAGCATGGCGTTGAAGGCGCTCTTCGACAGCATGTGCACTTCGTCGATGATGTAGACCTTGTAGCGCCCGGCGGTGGGGGCGTATTGCGCGTTTTCGATGACGTCGCGCATGTTGTCGATGCCGGTGTTGGAGGCGGCATCGATTTCAATCAGGTCGATGAAGCGGCCGCCATCGATTTCTGTGCAGGCTGGACAGACGCCGCAGGGCTCCGCGCTGGGGTGATCCGCATGCGTGCAATTCAGACACTTCGCCAAGATGCGCGCCAGCGTCGTTTTGCCGACACCACGGGTGCCAGTGAATAAATAGGCGTGATGCAAGCGGCCCTGCGCCAGCGCGTTTGAAAGCGCTCTGACGACATGTTCCTGGCCAACCAGTTGCGAGAAGTTGCGCGGGCGCCATTTGCGGGCAAGAACTTGATGGCTCATGGGCGGGAAGCTCAGTAGTTGAAGCCGAGGCGGATCAGGTGAAGATTGACGCCATCGTTTGGTTCGGCCAGATAGGCATTGGAATGGTGCAGGAAGCGGTAGCCGAGTTCGTAGCGATCTTTCTCGCCGAAGTTCCAACCGAACCCCAGAAGATCGCCAAACAATAGTTTACTGCCGAGTTGGCGGCAGTTATTGAGGCAGTCTCTGGTCAGGTAATGCGCGCCAATGCCGCCCTCCAGGAAGAACCGGCTGACGCCAGAACGCAGCCGAAACACCGGCGTGATGCCGGCATCCCAGATGCCGGAATTGACGGGGCCATCGCTGTGCAGATAAGCCAGGCTTGCTTCCCAGAATCCGCTGGCGATCCAACCATCGCTGACGCTCCAGTAGGTGTTCCAGTCCCAACGCGCGCCGACGCGGACGGCGGTAGTGTGCTCGACACCGTAACCGAGTTCGACGCCGGAGCCGGTGATGGCATGCGCAGTTGAAGTCACGGCCAGACCAAGGATCAGGGTGATTGCACTGAAGGTCGTGCGCACGAATCGTGCAGCCTGGTTCACGCTGAACTCCTCGGAATTCTGAAATGGGGAGGTGGCGAGCCTGACCCCCGGCACTGGTATCGACCGCTGTGGCTGCTTCCTTCCGGACCTGACCAGGTTCACGGCTTAACCATGCGGGGAGGCCCGCCGTCGCGAATTCTAGCCTATCGCGTCGTGTGCCGTCTCTTCCCCTGATCGCCTTATTAATCTTCAGCCGGTGGGGCCAGACGACGCGCTCGCACCGCTTCCGCCAGTTCGCGCAGCAGCGGCTCGGTAGCATCCCAGCCGATACAGGCATCGGTGACCGATACGCCGTGCGCCAAAGGCTTGCCGGGAACCAGGTCCTGACGACCAGGGTTGAGATGACTTTCAATCATCACGCCGAAGATGCGTGCATCGCCCGTGGCGATCTGGCCGGCGACGTCGTGGCCAACCTCGATCTGGCGTTCATATTTTTTGCTCGAATTGGCGTGCGAGAAATCGATCATCACCAACTGGCGCAAATTACCGCTGGCCAGATCCTTGCAGGCTGAATTGACGCTGGCGGCATCATAATTCGGCGCTTTACCGCCGCGCAGAATGATGTGGCAGTCCTCGTTGCCGGCGGTTTTGAATACCGCGACATGACCAGATTTGGTGATCGAAACAAAATGGTGCCGGGAAGTCGCGGCCTTGATTGCGTCCACCGCCATTTTGACGCCGCCATCGGTGCCGTTCTTGAAACCAACCGGGCAGGACAGGCCGGAAGCGAGTTGCCGGTGCGATTGCGACTCGGTAGTGCGCGCACCGATGGCGCCCCAGGCAACCAGATCGGCGATGTATTGCGGCGAAATCAGATCGAGGAATTCGGTGCCGCAGGGCAGGCCGATTTCGTTGATGTCGAGCAACAGCTTGCGCGCCAGCCGCATGCCTTCGTTGATGTCGAAGCTCTCGTCCATGTGCGGATCGTTGATCAGCCCTTTCCAGCCTACCGTGGTGCGCGGTTTTTCGAAATAAACGCGCATCACGGTGATCAGGTCCTGTTCCAGTTCATTCGCCAGAACCTTCAACCGCGCGGCGTATTCGAGCGCGGCCGCGGTGTCATGGATCGAACAAGGGCCAACGACCACCACCAGCCGATCATCCGCGCCACGTAAAACGTCATGAATCCGGGTGCGCGCTTGAAAAGTGGTTTGCAGGGCGGCTTCGCTCGCCTTCAATTCACGCATGATCTGCATCGGCGCGAGCAGTTCGTCGCTTTGTTCGATGCGGGTGTCGTCGGTACGGATATGTGTCATTTCAAATACTCCAGTAAGAGCCGACCCCAAACGAAAAAACCGCCAGCGAGCCGGCGGTTTCTCGGGGATTCTTTAACGCTTGCGCGTCGATACGCGTGAATCAATCTTTCCCGGCCGCCCGAAGCAGCAAGGTAAATCGAAAAAAGGACTGACGAAGCATGTTCATATGCGTCGAATCCTAACAGAGGTTGTTGCCCTGCAACAAGGAGAAGGCGCATGCATCAACGCGCACCCACAACAAGCGCGGCGAGAACACTTCAGGGAAGCGCGCGCACAAAGAAGGCCCGCCTTAGTGACTGTCCAGGTTATTCATGGACCGTCACTAATCAAACTCCAAACTGTAAAACGCATCGAAACTGCTTTGATTCCCGGTTTGCGCCTCCAACCGCACGCGCGGACTGAGTTGGTAGAGAACCTTCACCACCTGGTTGAGGCCGTCGAGACTTTGTTCGTAGCTCAGCGTGGCGCGCGAGGAAATCTGCTTGCCAACACTGATTACGCTGCTGCCGACATCTTCGCCAGTACCAGCGCGAAGATTGAAGCTGTCGATATGCAGCGCTTCCGCCAGGTTGGCCTGGAGGTTGACTGATTCGGCTTGTCGCAACACCGCGCCGGCGGCAATTTGCAGCAGCACAAATTCCTGCTGGCCAACGCCATCCAGACCATGCCCGAGCACCAGCCAGGAGAGTTTTTCGGTATCTGGCAAAGGTGGATCGGAATACAGCGTCACCAGCGGACGTTGCACACTGCCGCCAACCTGAACACCGGCTTTGACGGTAGGCGTGGCGCGGACCGCGAGCACATCAAGACCGGGATTGTCGATCTGGCCAGTGAATCGAAGCACGCCGCGCTCGATTGCAAGCGACTGCGCATAGGCGGCATAACGCCCTTTTACCACCTGGATTACCCCTTCCCCGCGCAGTACCTGATGCTGCGTGAACAGCCGCAGTTGTCCGCCCAGACGAGCATCGAATCCACCGCCGTTAAAAAGAAAATCATTGCCCAGACCGAGCTTCAGATCGAGTGATAGCGGCAAGCCGCGTGCCGCAGTTTTTTCGCGCGGCGGTCGGCCGACGATCACCACGTCGCTGGAGAGTGTCGGCCGGCTGGATTCCGGCATTTGCAGGCGCGCGCGATCGGCGACAAGCTCGCCCGAAAGGTGCAGTTTGTGCTGCTCCAGTTTGAGATGGGTCAACCCGGAAACGATGACGTGGCGGTCGCTGCGGTTACTGATGGAGAACTTTTCGAAGGTCAGCGCCAGATCGGCCTGGAGCGGCGTCAACAGCACTTCGCCGCCGATCACGATGCGGCCGCTCTGCCCCTTCAGTTCCCCTTGCAGCTGATTTCCCCGGCCATTCTGCAGGTCGAGTTTCAGCGTACCGTCGGTGATGACGATGCCCTCTTCCGGTATCGCGAAACGAATCCCGCCAGCCTCGATCCGCCCTTCGATGCTCGGCGCGGAGAGGCTGCCACTGCCGGCAAGTTGCGCCTTGAGACGAGCGTCGCCGCGCATACCCGCGGGCAAAAAGGGTTTCATCAAGCGCAGGTCGGGAACATCGATTTTCGCCGTCCAGGCCAGCGGCGTGCTCCGCGGCAAACTGAAACCGGCGGCAGTGCGCAGCAGCGTGGCATGGCCTTCAGCGCGCAGTTGACCGGCGTCTTGCGTATCGACGGCAAGCGTAGCGCTGAGCTGGTTGGCTTTGGCGCGCAGATCCAGCGTCAATTGCGTCAACCCCGATGGCATTGCCGGGTCGTTCCAGCGCACATCGCCGCTGCGACGGAGCAAGCGGGCTTGACCGTCGAGATGGTCGCCCAAGCGTAGATTCCAATCACCATTGAGGCGCAGATCGGTACTCAGCGGCGGGGCCTTTTCCATCCAGCCGAGCAACGGCGCCAACGGCAGATTGCTCAAACTGCCATGGCTGCTGAATTGGGCGCCCTGACGTTGAAATTGCGCCAGATTCAACTGGCCGCCTGCCAGCGTCAGGACCAGATCGTCGACTTGTTGCAGGTCGCGCCCCAACTGCAATCTGGCCGGGGCCTGCAGATGCAGCGGCCATGCGCCCTCGACTTCGGCGGTATTCAATCGACCGCGCCAAACCCGCGCCGAATCCAGCCCGCCCGCCAGGGTTGCGTTGAGGCGCCAGTCGGGCAGTTGCATCGCCACCGTCAGGTCATGCGCATCGCGCCGCCCGCGCAGCGTCGCATCGACCGAATCTAAACGCCAAGCGGCGAGTTTGACGCCCCGCGCCAGCAGCCGACCAGTAAATTCGCCTTGCGCCGTGGCCTGTAATGCCAGTTGCAGATTGACCCGTTTGGCGGCGATGTCAGCCGGCAAGCGCAAGTCGTCGGCAACCAGCCGTGCGTCAATTTTCGGCTGCTTCGGATCGCCGCTGACGCCGCCGTCCGCGCGCAAACTTCCGCCTAGTCCGGCATGCAGCCGATGCAGCGCTGGCGCATCGATCGACCAGACAAGACGATCGCCGGCACGACCGTAATTGCCTTTCAGGCGAGCCAGATTACCGGCCAGGTCGAGCACGATATCGGTGTCGGACAGCTGTTGATTGGCGTAATTCAAGCGGCCATGTCCGCTGACCGGATAGCCTTCAAGCGTGCCTTTTGGCAGCGTGAATTCGGCGCGCAGGCGCGGTGTCGGTGCCAGCGCGCCACTCACCTCGCCAAGCGCGTTCAAGCGCGCGCGAGGAAATTTCCCGAACCGCGCCGGGTTGATGCCACTCGCGTCAAACTGGGCGCTGAAAGCACGGCCGGGATCCAGCCGCAACGCGCCGCTGGCGCTCAATCGCCCGGACTGACCGGTAAAATTGGCCGACTCCAGACGCAAGACATGATCGGCATGACTCAGCGCAAAGCGGCCTTTCCCCCAGATTTCACTGACTTCCGCAGTCAAGCGCTGGCGCGTCGCGTCTCCCTCCAGAAGCAGACTGGCGGCAATTTGGCTGGCATACAGATCGCCCTGAATGCCGGCCAGATTCAGGCGCGCGCTGCGCAGATCGACGCGAAAGCGCCCATCTCGCCACGTCCCCTCGCCGTCGAAACGGCCGGCTTTGCCGAGATCAACCGATAACGCACTGAAGTCGGCATGTTGATGGTCGCCGAACATCGCGCCGGTCAGATTGGCCAGCGGTAGACGCTGCTGGTCGAGCCGGCCAGCGAGTTGATTCGACAGGCTGAACGTCCCGAACAGGCGCTCATGCGCTTCGCCGGGATCGCGCTTTCCCTCGAAAACGCCGGAAAAAGCCAGGTCGGCGCGCGGCGCGCCGACCGCAAACTGGTGCGGATCGATGCCTTCCCCAGCCAGCAGGAGCTTGACCAGGCGGATTGACGCAAACGGCGCCACTTCGCCATTGGCCATGAAATGCATGCGCTTCGCTTCGGCGTTGAGCTTGAAGATGACCGCCGCAAGTTTTCCGCTCAATTCCAGCCGAGCTTCAACTGGCGAGGGTTCGCGCCGCTCGGCGCCGAAGCGGCCGTGCAGATTGAACGGCGCGTCCTTGTCGATTTCGACTTGCCCCGCCAGTTTCGCCCATGGCGAGGTCGCCGTTGCATTCAGGCGATAGGTGTCAGCGAGGCCGTCTAGTTGGCCGTGCAGTGCATCGAAAGTACGCGTCTGCCCGGCATCGACAAACTCAAGTCGCGCCACCTCCCAGGCGGCAATCCGAACCGCCAGCGGCAGACGCAGGCTGGCGGGCAATTGCAGTGGCGTGGTGTCCTTTTGCAGGCGTTCAATACGCGCGCTTTCTATCGCCAGCAGATCAACGTCGAGCGTTCTTTGCAACAACGCGCGCGGCTGCCATTGCAGACGAAGATGCTGCAAGGTGACGCGTTGCGTCGCCGAGATGAATACCAGTTTTTCGATGCCGATGGACGTACTCAGTTCGCCGGTGACCCCCTCGATCTGCAGTTGACCGCGACTCAGCCTGGCTGCGCCATCGGTCAGCCAGCGCAGACCGGCGTTGCTGTTCGCCAGCCAGAACATCGCCGTCAACAGCAACGCCAACCCGGCGAAGGGGATAAACAGTCGCCAGGCCAGACGATGCCAGGCGGCGCGTGTCAAAACGAAACCCCGAGCGAGAAGTGCAGGCGCAATGCAGCATTGGCATCGCCATAAGCCAGATCCAGATTTACTGGCCCCACCGGCGAGCGATAACGCGCGCCAAGGCCATAACCAAATACCGGCGACAGCGCGGATGCACTATCGGCGGCATCCCCGGCATCGACAAATAGCGCGATGCCCCAATCGCGGTTGAAGAAATAGTTGTATTCGGCACTCGCGGTGGCGAGATAGCGCACCGATTCAACGCCGCCGGCAAGACCGCGACCGAGACTCTGAAAGGCATAACCGCGCACCGAGTTATCGCCGCCGGCGCGAAACAGAAAATCGGTGGGAATACCCTCCAGGCGGTCGGCCAGGACGCTGCCCAACTCGCCACGCAACGCCAGTCGCCCGGATTTTCCGATCGAATAAAACTGGTTATGACGTCCATACACGCGCAGAAATGACGTATCCGACAGCAACGCATCAGACGCGCCGCCCACATTCAGGGTCAGCACATGGCCTTGGCGAGGATAGACGGCGCGCCGAATGTTGCGCTGCGTCCAGACATAGTTGAGCGACAGCGCCTGGTTGCCGGAGACAAACAGATTGCCGATTTCCTGATTCTCGGTCTGATACTGCAAGGACAGCGTGGTCTCGATCTGTCCGCGGGTGCGACTGCGTTTGGCGACGAACACGCTTGAGCGGGTTTCCTGGCCTTCGATTTCTTCATTTTTAAACTGAATGCCAAGGCTGTTTTCGTAACCGGAGGTACTGCGCGGCCAAGCCAATTCGGCCGCGCCGAGTTGGCTGGCAGTTTCGAGCCGAGCATCCAGTTTCAGGCGCAAACCGCGCTCAGCGATATTACGCGCCAGCCAGCCCAACTGAACCCGCGCCCCGGTATCGGTGCTGACCCCGGCGCCCAGACTGAGCTGTTTCAATGGCCGTTCCACCACTTCGACCTGGATTGGCGCTGCCGCAGCATGCGCTGGATCGGGTTCAATGCGCACCGCGGCCTGGGTGTAATAGCCGCTCGCCTCCAGAGCGATCTGGTAGTCGAGCAAGTCCTGCTGACGCATTGGCTGCCCCGCTTTGAGCGGACTCAGATTGCGAATGATCGATGGCGGATAGCGCTGATTGCCGCTGATCACCAACGCGCCATATTGGAAGCGCGGCCCGCTGTCGATGGTCAGGCTCAAATCGGCGTGATGCGCGACCGGGTCGATGCGTGCTTCGCTCGACGTGATTTGCGCCGCCGGATAAGCGCCCGCCAGCAAGGGCTGCAATGTCGCCCGCTTGGCCGCATCCCAATCGGCCTGGCGAAATGGCGTGCCAGGTTTCAATGTAAAACCGCGCTCGACACGTCCGCGCAGATTTCGACTATCGCTGGACTGCAGCGCACCAGAAAAAATCAACTTCACGCCAGAAACGGTGGTGCGAATGCCGGTATCGATGCGATATTCGACTCGATCATCGATCTGGCTGGATTCCACGTGCGGCGAAAAATAGCCTTCTGTCGCCAGTAATTCGTGCGCGGTTTGTTCGCTCTGACGCCGCAAACGGGTGATTTCTTCTGCATCAGGCGTTTCACCCAAGCGCGTCGCCCGGGTGATTTCAAGATGCCGCATCAGCAGCGCCTGGAGGCCTTCAGGGGCGTCGGCGCCAACCGCGACATTCACCTCCAAGGCGCTTGCCGGCGCGGCGCACAGCCCGGTACAGAGAATGAAGGCGATTAAACGCGCGGCGGGCAAGTCGGCCATTCCGCTGGCGGGTTTGCCCCGCCGCAGATCAGGCGTAACGGCGCAGGTTCA
>JAIFKV010000068.1 GCA_020049415.1 Betaproteobacteria bacterium | reverse complement strand
CTCGCCAAGCCGGGCATGCGCGGCAGGAAGGTCGGCGGGTTTCGCTCCGCACGCGCAAGCGCCGGAACAGGGCGGTACAGCGGACATGGCGTCCGCCTGATTAGAGTCCAGCACAATCCCGCATAGCCCATTAAGTAGCATATTAATCAACAAGTTAAATAACCTAACCGTCCAAGATAATACTATACAATCCCGCAAAATCCGGCTATTGTTTGATAGTCATTTTGATAGCGGAGCGGATAGCATGGCACGCCAACAGCAACGTCTTTCAGCACTGCAAGTCACCAAGCTCACCAAGCCGGGACTGTATGGCGACGGTGGTGGTTTGACGCTCCAGATCACCGCTACGGGCGCGAAGTCCTGGTTGCTTCGTTACATGGTGGCGGGCAAACCGTTCGGGATGGGACTGGGGCCGACGCATACGGTAAGTCTGGCCGAAGCGCGGCAGAAGGCGCTGGATGCACGGAAGCTGCTTATTGACGGTATCAATCCTTTGGCGGCCAAGAAGCAGAACCAGATCGCCGCCGCGCTGGCCAACGCCAAGATGATGAGCTTCAACCAGTGTGCCGAGGCGTACATCCTGGCGCACAAGGCAAGTTGGAAAAATGCCAAGCATGCGGACCAATGGACTAACACGCTCAACACTTACGCCAGTCCCGTGTTTGGACATTTGCCCGTGGCCGAGATCGACACCGGCCTGGTTGTGAAATGTCTTGCGCCGATCTGGGAGAGCAAAGCCGAAACCGCAAGTCGTTTACGCGGGCGTATTGAATCTATTTTGGGCTGGGCCACCACCAGCAGCTTCCGTACCGGAGAAAACCCTGCCCGCTGGAAAGGACACCTTGAAAACTTGCTGGCAAACATCAGCAAGACCAGTCGGACGAAACATCACCCATCACTATCTTGGCGACATATAGGCACATTCATGGCCGCTCTGCGGGCACGTGAAGGTGTCTCTCCCAGAGCGGTTGAGTTCGCCATTCTGACGGCCTGCCGGTCTGGTGAAGTACGAGGAGCACGCTGGGCTGAGATAAATGTGACTGACAAAATGTGGACAATTCCTGCGGAACGTATGAAAGCTAAACGCGAACATCAAGTACCGTTGAGCGAGGCTGCCCTAGCACTGCTGAAAACGATAACTAAAGCTGAGGACACCGAGGTGGTATTTGCCGGAACGAAGGGCCAACCCTTGTCGGATATCTCGCTAACCGCAGTGATACGCCGCATGAACAGCGGCGAAAAACCAACCTGGGTAGATGAAAATGGTGAAGGCATTACTGTTCATGGTTTCCGCAGCACCTTTCGCATGTGGGCGGCAGAAAGCACTAATTACCCGCGTGAAGTTGCAGAACATGCCTTGGCTCACCAACTTCCAGATGCAGTTGAGCGTGCTTATCAGCGTGGCTCTCAATTTTCCAAGCGTGCCGCATTGATGGCAGAGTGGGCCGCGTATTGCGCGACGATACCAACCGATGCGGTGGTCAAGCCAATTTGTGGCGCGGCCTAACCTTCATGGATTGGCTTCTGCCCTGGCGATACCTTGGGACATTGGTTGCATCGCCCCTTTTGTCTTATCAGTCATGGCACGACAGTTATTTGTGCTTGTGCTGCTTTTGCGCTGGCATGTACCTTAACGTCCATCAGCGCGAAATATTAGCCCACCGGCAAGTGGTGAGGTTCATTGTCGATATGGCATATTGGGATCATCGAAGAGGGGAGAAAACAGGCATGAGCGAAGACGATTGGGATACGAACCCCTGGGTCTCTGTGACAGAACTGCTGGGTAGCAAAAAGACTGTGGCGGTCATTGCACATGCCGTGGAAACCCTCGGCATACAAACTTGGGATCAGTATGGGCGGCGGGTGATCGTCAAACCTGGAACACCGGATGCATTCCATTCAGCAGAAAAGTTGCTTGACGTCCTGGCCAGATATTACGATTTGATATCGGATCCAACGCCGCGCACCCATGAGGAGAAGCTAGAGATACTTGATTTTCTGGACGGCGAGCCAGGCAACCCCTTGAATGAGTATGGCTGGCCTCAGGATGATTTACCCGATTTTCGCCAGCTACCGAAAAAAGACGGCGTATTGTCTTTTCAAGGTGGATCGATCAAGCCTTCAAGCGCAGCCACGCCTACAAGGGACTCAACCTACCTCAACATCATCGGTGCGATGCTGGACTTGATGCTAGAGGCATCTTCTCCGGGTGGTCAGCGCTATTCGAGCTTTGCGAGCCAGACTGCCTTGATCGAGCAGATCTTGGCTCACCATGAGGGCAAGACCGGCCTTTCGAAGCGGACGTTAGAAGATAAATTTGCGGCAGCAAAGCGCAGCCTAGGCGAGAGCTAGGTTTACCGCAGTTGCGGTAAGCACGACCGCAGTTGCGGTGTAGTGCGTAAGTCGTGTCATCAAAATATGCAGCCTGTTCAACGTCGCCCAAGGAGGCGCAAACATGGCTACCACCATCCTCAGAATCCCCGTTGTCCTTCACCTGCGTGGCCGTTCGCGCAGTGGTCATTACCTCGATATCCAGCAAGGACTTTTCCCGCATCCGGTCAAGATTGGCCTGCGTGCGACTGGGCATCCCGAGCATGAAGTCGAGGCGATCAACTCCGCGCGCATTGCGGGGAAGACCGAAGAAGAAATCCGCGCACTGGTGGTGAAGCTCGAGTCGGCCCGCAAGACAGCCAATCAGCAACCCCTGTCGAAAGGAGCGCTTAAATGAAAACGCTCCCCAACCAAACCGCATCCGAGAGCGCCCCAAGCCAGGCGAATTCTACTCTCCCCGTTAGTGACCAGTCAGCCCTCGACTTCAATTCAACAAGGAATATCGCCATGCAAACTCAGACCACGCCGATGCAAACCGCCGCCACCCCCAACGGCCCCGACCTCAAATCGCTGCGCCTGCCCGCCAACTACGGCGCAACTCTGGGCGTCAAGAAACTGCTCACCATCGTG
Organism: Betaproteobacteria bacterium; assembly: GCA_020049415.1. Taxonomy (GTDB): domain Bacteria; phylum Pseudomonadota; class Gammaproteobacteria; order Burkholderiales; family Thiobacillaceae; genus PFJX01. The sequence continues at coordinate 4,592 of JAIFKV010000068.1, read as the reverse complement.
CCGGTCGGCAGGCCGAAGAAGCCGCAGTTCTTCCGCACACATATTTCGGATGAAATGACCTTCCCCGCGATGATTCTGGAGAACAAGGAATCTCGCGAATCCTATGTGGTGGTGCCAGAAGTCGCGCAAGAAATTAGCGAACTGGTGCGCCCGGTGATGCTGCACGCCGCCATCGACCGTCAGAACAATGTCTTCCTGATTCCCGTCCCGCTGCCGGGCGAGGATGGCACCCGCAACCCGTGGCACGAGTCGCTGGCGCAGGCAGTCGAGCACGCCAAGCAGAAGTGGATTCGCATCGCCGCCAACATGCACGCGGGCGGCTATGACGTCTATGAAGCCGAAGGCGAATTGCCTGAACCAGAATGGCCGGAACACGAAATTGAGGCACTTGTCCAGGTGGCCTTTCGCGCCAAGATCATCACCAGCCTCGATCACCCCGTCGTGCAATCGCTACTGGGGAAAATCTGATGACTGCGCCCAATTTCTCTGACGGCACCTATCTGGTGGACTTTGAGTTCCACCCGGCGCGTGGTCGAGAAGGCAATCCGCCGGTTCCTGTCTGCATGGTGGTGCGGGAATGGCCTTCTGGCCGCACTACGCGTCACTGGCAGACCGCTCTCCATCAGATGGCTACCACACCCTTCCCAACGGGAGAAAACGCGCTGTGCGTCGCCTACTACGCCTCTGCCGAGATGGACTGCTTTCATGTGCTGGGCTGGGTACCACCAGTCAATGTGCTCGACCTCTTCACCGAGTTCCGTTGCCTGACCAACGGGCTGCGTCTGGCCCACGGCAGCGGACTGCTCGGTGCGCTGATGCACTTCGGCCTGCCCAGCATCGGCGGCGAGCAGAAGGACACCATGCGCGATCTGATCCTGACCGGTGGTCCTTGGAGTCCGGCAGAGCAACTTGCGATTCTGGACTACTGCGAAACCGACGTGGTGGCGCTCGACGACTTGCTCACAGCGATGCACGACCAGATCGACTGGCCGCGTGCCCTGCTGCGTGGCCGCTACATGCAGGCTGTGTCGTGCATCCAGATGAATGGTGTGCCAATTGATGCCGAGGCTTTGGAAAAACTCCAGACGCATTGGGTTGCCATTCAGGATCAACTGATCGCCGATATCGACAGTGACTATGGCGTCTATGACGGACGCACCTTCAAGGCCAACCGCTGGGAAGCCTATCTAGTGGCGAACGACATCCCGTGGCCACGCCTGGAAAGCGGACGGCTCGACATGTGTGATGCCACATTTCGCGAGATGGCCCGCACCTACGTCGAGGTTGCCCCGATCCGCGAACTGCGCTCCGCTTTGTCTGAAATGCGCCTGGCCAACTTGCATGTTGGCGACGACAACCGCAATCGCTGCCTGCTGTCACCCTTTCGGGCGCGTACCGGGCGCAATCAGCCCTCCAACTCCAAGTTCATCTTCGGCCCTTCGGTCTGGTTGCGCGGACTGATACGACCGATGCCGGGATGGGGGCTGGCCTATGTGGATTGGAGTCAGCAGGAGTTTGGCATCGCCGCCGCCCTGTCCGGCGATCTGGCGATGATGGATGCCTACCGCAGCGGCGATCCGTATCTGGCGTTTGCCAAGCAGGCGGGAGCGGCACCACCGGAAGCTACCAAACATACCCACGAGGCCGTGCGGGAGCAGTTCAAGGCGTGTGTGCTGGCGGTGCAGTACGGCATGGGCGAGGCCAGTTTGGCGGCACGCATCAATCAGCCGGTGGCGCGTGCCCGCCAACTTCTGGAACTGCACCGGCGCACTTATCGCACATTCTGGAAGTGGTCGGACTGTGCGGTGGATGAGGCGGTGCTGGGTGGCCGACTGTGGGCCGGGTTTGGTTGGCAGATTCATACCCGCGACGAACTCAACGACCGCAGCCTGCGCAACTTCCCGATGCAGGCGAATGGTGCCGAGATGTTGCGGATCGCCAGCATCCTGCTCACCGAGGCCGGCATCCGCGTCTGTGCGCCGGTTCATGACGCGCTGCTGATCGAAGCACCACTGGATGAACTGGATCAGGCCATCACCACGACGAAATCGCTGATGCAGGAGGCCAGTCGGATTGTGCTCGACGGCTTTGAGTTAGGCAGCGACGTCAAGGAGGTCCGCTATCCAGATCGCTACATGGACAAGCGCGGGGTGGTGATGTGGAACAAGGTGATGAACCTGATTGGGGAGCCTGCACTAGCCTGACCTGTGGTGGCGCACCGCACCTACCTGCCGTGCACTACCGCACCCGTACATTCTTTTTATAAATCTCTATGTCTACTACCTATACCTCTGACCGTCATGTGCCAGTGAAGCGATTGCAGCATTGTGTTGCCTCTGGCACGTTGGTAGCAGTCCCAAAGAAAGAATTATTTCTTCGGGGGCCAATTCCCTTGGTTTGGCTGACAGTGGCGGCAAAGTTGCCGGGAAAGGCGATCAATGTGGCTGTTGCATTGTGGTGGCTGCACGGGATGGCGGGTGGCAAGCCGTTCAAGCTTACGCAGATGGCGCTGACGGCCATGAACGTGGAGCGCGACGCAGAAAGGGCTGGGTTGGTTCGGCTCGAACAGGCAGGACTCATTCAGGTTGAGCGTAAGCCGGGCCAGCGTCCCAGAATATCGGTGGTGACCAGCTTTGCCGGGACTCCTGTGGACGCGCAGAACAAATGAAATGCCTGGAACCTGCCATTGGGTTCGGCATGAGGAATGAGTACTTATCGGCCTTATGTTTGTCTGACGGTTACAGCATAACCAAGCCAAAACAGCGCAATCGGTGCCCGGAATGATGGACCCCATAACGCGCGCACCCGCGCGCGCAACGCGAGTAGGGTAGGCAAAAATAAGTGTGTCTCCAAAATTCCAACGACACCGGCGACATCCATCCATGTTTATCGCCAAGCAACCAAGTTTCCTTCGTTGGCGAAGAACGTGAACAGCGGATCGGGAAGTAATCGACTTCGCTGCGTAAGCATCCAGCGCGGGTAGAGCCTTGATAGCCTTGCCCCCCGCGTGACGCTAATGTGTCATCTAGGCTACTTCGTCCGTGGGTGCTGTAGAGGAGTCCTGCCGTGCCTTCTCGGGTTGTGACACAGCTCGGTCTTTCCGCGCTTTCAGGAACGCTTCGATCCCGTCCGCTGCCGGTTGCATCGGATCTTCGGCGGCGTTTGATTTCGCCGCCCCATCCGTACCGCTTGATGAAGACGTCATTGACGGCCTCGACACGGGCACGAAGACTTGCGGCCCACTCTTGTATATTGGGTCGTCCGGCCCGCAAACGCGAAAGGTACTCTTCGCCATTTGGATTCTCCTTCCAGTTGTTCGAGATGTAGTCCCCGTCAGAACGGAAACCCTAAATTCCACCTTTGAAAGCCGTTGCAGCGCTTTTGACCCAACACGATCGAAGTGGGCAGTAAAAACCCGTCAACGAATTTTTTCCAGCTCGGGTGAAACCAGTTTTAGTATGGCGGCGGTGAGTTTGTCTCGCTGCTCTTCAGGTTCGCTCTGCGGTTCGCCGGATTGTTTCTCTGGTTCTGGTGGCCGCAAGGGGAGCAACCAACAGTCGGGGTGCGATATTCTGCTTTTCCAGTAAACGATCTCGCTGGAAACCGACCTGACAACAGCGACTTTCCAGATCTGTCGGATAAGCGGTTTGATCAGCCAGGAGGCCAATAGATTCTCGGCATCAATTCCTACTGGGCCGCGTACTTTGACGATGCGGCCGATGTTGGATTCGCAGCCTGGTTCTTCACGGATGATCAAAGCCAGATCGCCTTCTTTGCAACGCAATTGCATGATATTTCCCATTTAGCGGCTTTACCGAAGTGGCGGGGGCCGCAAGCTGGATCAAATCCCCCCAGCCCGTAAGGCGGGCCATTCCTGATGATCAGATCGTTATCGATTGCGCGCCCCTGACGATCCATCTGGGCGGCCTCCGCTTGCACGCTGCTGCGGGGTCTGGTGATTCAAGTTATGGCCTGGGTTGGCGCTTATGACGGGCACCGTCAGAGCGCGATGGCGTTTCAGCGGGCCTGGTCATGCGCCACTTCCACAATCGAACCGATCTGCTGCTTGAAACGCTCGACATCGGCGGCGTCGGGTTTGTCGAAGTACCAGTTCCATTTGCCGCTGTGGGGATTGAGTTGCCCGTGGCGGATTTCCACGTTGGCCCGCGCGACATCCTCGAAGCGACAGGCTACCCAGTCTTCGTAAGGACTCAACTCCAGCAGACCGGCGCGGGTGTCCAGTTGCAAGCCGTAGGTGCCGCCTTCGCGCGCGCCCAGTTCCTTGATGGCCTGGGTGACGGCGGCAGCGAAGTTGAAGACGGGCACGCGTTTACGCGTTGGTTTAGCGGTTGGGACTTTTGCTGCGATGGGCATGTTGTGCCTCCGTTCGTTGCGCGAACTAACGGTCCCTTCCGGAGGCCGCCGCTTTAGCTGGATTTATCAACCGCCCGCAAGCTGTCGCTCAAATCGGCGGCGGGGGCAGGTCGAAACCGGACCCCCAAAAGCAAAAAACCCGTTCGGCTTGGCGGCTAAACGGGTTTCCCTCGCTTTAGCCGCATTTATAAAGCGCCCGCAAGCTGAACTGAATCAAA
>JAIFKV010000055.1 GCA_020049415.1 Betaproteobacteria bacterium | reverse complement strand
CCTGGCGGGTAAGCTGGGCAAGTTCTTTGGTGTCAGCCCGGCTTTGTTTATCCCGATTTAGCGGGATGATCATGGCACCCAGTTTGGTTCCATCGGTACAACTGGCGTCCAGCCGAAATTCGCGTTGGACAATCTGAACGACCGTTCTCGACTTCTCGTTGCGTGTGATGAAAATCCGGTTGCGGCTTTCGCCAATGACCGCAACGGGTCGGAACCCGCTATAGCCTGAAGTGACAAGCGGTCACTCAGCCAGAATTTCAGGTCTATGACCGTTAACCGACTGTTTGCGGCCGTTGGCGGAGACACACCCCAATGTCGGCAGTGGCCGAGCTTGAGGCAGTCAAGATGGCTTGATGAGTGTCTCGTGTAGGCTCATTACCTGTCGTTGAAGGCATAGAGCCGGCGAATACTTGTGATCAGTAGCTACCGGCTGGCAGCTTCTGGAGGCACCCAGGCCAACTCCAAGCGACTTTTTCGGCAGGCAACCCGAACTACCACATCAAATCATCCGGAATCTGGAAGGCGGCATAAGCATCGTCTGCATCGGTCTCGTCGCTGGACTTGTTCACCTGTCGAACAAGTTATTCGAGAAATAATCGACAGACAGTGGAATGATCTCCGAGATTGACCATCGTCATTATTTCGATTTCGCCGGGCCAAATTAATCCAGCTCGATGGCAATTTCCCTTGGCCCTGTAAAGCAGCGACAAGTTAGATAAAACGCTCAGCATCTCGCATGGAACTAAATAAGCGAAGTAAGAGATATTCCTAAGGTAGGGCATACAGCCAGGCCCAGACCGGGGGTACAAGGAGGTAACTGATGCAGCAGAACAGGTCCGAAAGGTAGAAGACACACCTCTACAGACTTAAACTCAACCGGCAGCTATGGCCGCTCCAGCGGATCCAGCGGCGTACCGGCAAGACGCGTGGCAAAGCCGCTGTCATCAACCAGGCAGATTGCGGCGCTATCGTCATACCGTACCACATAGCTTCCTGGTTCAAGTCGTTGGTTGAGTACCGCAGAACCTTCGCACCAGGTCTGATCAGTACAACTCCGTTTTGCCAGCATTCCTGACTGCAACACCTGCTTGGTTTCAGCTTGCATGATTCGGAAATCGATGCTGCCGGATGTCGGCCAGGCAAGCAGTGTGGTGATCCGATCCAGTTGGTAGGGGCGCTGCAGGGTAAATTGCAAATCTGGGTTGCCATAGATGCGGATACTGCGAACATCACTTGGGCTGCCCTGGCAGCCCTGCTTTTTCGGCCAGATATCACTGATCAACAGAGGATCTCCGGCTAGCATGATCTCTCGGAGCCCTGGAATTCCTGCTGCACGGCCATCTTTATCCAGCTTTACCAGCCAGGCCAGGATGTTTTTACCCTGTTGCCGCGCGCCCGTCACTGCAATGCCGCCATCACTTGCCTGTACGGCGGCATTTCCTTTCTGGAATCCTTTACCTCCACCCAACGTCTTGGCCCAGCGGGGCGTCCCTCGTGCATCAGTCTTCAGCAACAACAGATCATTGCCGGCTCTGCCCGAGACGATCAGGCCGTTGTCAGCCGTCTGTCTGACAGAGCTAAAGCCGGTCTCCTGATCAGCCGGGTACTCTCGATCCCACAGCCATCGGCCTTCTTTGTCAAAGGCAACCAGAAAACCGGCAAACGTTGCGTTGGAGTTATTCAGAAACGGCCTGGTCATGCCTGCCACCACAAAGCCGCCATCCAGGGTGGCAAGCAGATCAAAGGCCTGGGTTTCGCGACCGCCAAACTGCATGGTGCGGATGACTGTACCGTCACTGCGCAACATGGTGATGCGGGTGATGGTGCTGGTTTTCCATACCGGATGGGTCACAACAATGGTTCCATCGGCCAACTGAATCAGCGGCACCATCCGCTGGTATTCTTCAGTGCTGTGATAGCCGGGCAGGGTCCGCTCCCAGAGCTTGTTGCCGGCCGGGTCCAGCTTGAAGAGCCACGCATCCCCGTTGTCCGGGTGACCGGTACCCCCGACCAGATAACCGCCACCAATAGCTTCGCTGACCCCGTAGCCGTGACCATTCATGGCGCTTGAGGCCCACTGTTGGCCGAACCGCTTGTCCCACTGCAACTGGCCGCTTCCGGAAAGCTTGAGTACCCAGAGCTCCTCCCAGGTATGACGCTTGGCAGCCAGATCACTGGAGTTGCGTGTGCCTGCGATGATGAATCCGCCATCTGATGTGTGTGCAACCGCATGGCCACTGCTTCCTGCCATGGCGTTCTGGCACTCACCGGCAAAGGTTTTATCCCAGACAAGCTTGCCCTGGGCATCAATCCTTCGTGCAGACAACTTCCAGCAACCGGAAGCAGCAGATTCAGCAAGATAACCTACGGTCACGAAACCACCATCTGGCAAGGCCTTCAGGTCATAGTTCCAACTGTAGGCTGATGGTTTGTCATACTGCCTGCTCCAGCCGCCTCCGGATGGCATTGTTTCCTTTTTAGGGGCTGCATCTACAAAGGTGCATACAAGCATAGCGCCCAAAACAGCAAGTTTCAGAACCGTTGCTTTCATGGTTGTCCTTTTCATTTGTTGGTAGATACGTCAGCAACTCAGGGAGCAGTGATCTGCCTCAAGATTCATCTGGGTATGAATTTGTCATGCTCTTTTGTCTCCCATGTAATTGCCTGGCTCTACCCGGCCCGAACCAGGTACGCCCCTCTACCACATCAAATCGTCCGCTGGTCCAGGCAGAGGCAGACGGAGAGGAGAGCATAGCAAATAGTCGATTCCTCAGACCCGCGACAGACTTGCTGGCCGCTCCTGGCACATGCAGACATGGCTTTTTCCCATCTTCCGGACGCCATCAATCCTGTTTTTCTTTCTCAACATCCTTTTTGCCACCCAATATCGAAAACAAATTTGATTAAATATTGAGCATGTTAAGTGTTTGAATATAAAGGAATGTGCCTTCCGGACTTCGTGACTTGATCGTCCGGAAGAAAGAGAGAAGAGAGCGAGAAAACCCCGAAAAAGGGGGCATAACAGGGTGTTGGCGGGGTGCTGAAGTCCGGAAGCCATAAGCGAAAAACCCCGCCAACACTGGCGTGTGGCGGGGTCGGTCGTTTCTGCATGATACTGTTTTTACTACGATTTCTGGTGGAGGGCTAGAGAATCGAACCATCGTCCGAAAACACTGCAACATCATGTAAACAAGAACTAATCATAGGCCTCATTGGTAGATCGGTCATCCGTTCACGATGGGGGCTAAGCCGCAAGGCCAGCTTACCTCTGATAGGTAGTCAGCTTTCCTGGCCGCCAGAACTCATTGCCGACGCTCTTCAATCTGCCAATCATGAGGCCGAATGCCAGCTTCTTACTTTTCATTCTTCCAGCGCTCGAACCATTCGGTCAGTGCCAGCGTTTCTCCCAACTTGCCAAGCTGGCGATCAATGGCATCGTGGTTGCCCCATACCACGTCGGCCATGGCACCCTCGGCTACGAGGGATTCGATGCTTTGGCAATATAGTCCCAGTTCTCGCTGTACATAGAAGCCATAGGTACGACAGGCCACTGGGCGGTGGGCATAAACCGTGCATGCACTGCTAAGCTGGTCCAACAGGGGACAAACGATGGGAGCACGCAACTGCTGGCCGGCTAGGACGGCCATATCCAAGCTTACTGCTTGAAGGCGCTCTCGGGGCAGCGCGGCAAGTCCCTCCTGCAGCAAGCCCCATTCGGGTTCACTCAGTTGAGGAATTTCGGCGAGTCGTCGACAACAACTGTCGCAGCCCTTCCCGCACAACCAGTCGGGATGACTTCCCCGGATGGTCTGTACGCGCGCGTTAATATCGGCATGGAGTTGGGATAGCGCGGTCATGTTGCGTAAATTGTACCTTCTCAGATTGGTCTGAACTTGGTTTAGCGGCTGCAGCCAACGGGAGGGTTCAGCAAACCACGAATTCAGCGGATGCTAATAAGAAACCCCCGGCATCAGAGATGCGCAGGGGTAGGGGAGTTACAACGGATTCGTTACAACGAATAGCCTGCTGGCCATCCGATTGATGCGCTGCTCAAACCAAAGGATCTGGCTGAGTTTCGCAATGCCTGTCATGGCGTGAGAGACAGCCGAAGCGACAGGTCTGCAAGATGCCTCGGCCTGAGCCGCCAACTCATCTCGTATTCGGCATCGCCACAGGGTGTCCAGTTGATGATGGCCATCTGTGGTTTACCTCTTCATGCCAGCGTCCAGGTGCCCGAGAAAAGCGCATCACTGGCATCCTCAAAGCGCCGGTAGTCCTCTTTCGACAGACGAACAAAGCCACCGATGGATTCATCGAAAGCTGCGATGCAGAAGCCATTGCCGGCTTCGATGACTTGGTACTGAAGAACTTCCATGATGCTTCTCCTTGAAAAATGCGTCCCCACGGGCGCGGTTAAGTTCATGCGGAGTAGCGAGAGCATTGGTCGATAAAAAACCCCGCCGGTCAGAGACCAGGCGGGGTGGGGGTACAACATCACAGTGTTGCGAAAGAACCTTTGCCGTGCTGAACCCGAGCCTGGATCCAGTTCGCGAGTTCGACATGGTCTGCAAATCTGACCACCGACTTGGCGCCATCGGGAAACTGTGCGTTGAGCAGGGAGCCCTGCTGGGTCAGCGTGGTCGGCCCGAGGGAGGCAAGACCCCTTGCGTGATCGAGGATCACCCGCAGATTCTTGCCTTCCCTGACGGTAATGCCGCGCAGGGTGATGCGGACGCGGTGACCTGTCGGCATCACGCAGCCTGCCGTTGCTTGAGTACGCTGATGGCGCGCTCGTACTCGGGTAGGGACATCTCCTCGACCGTCCTGGCTTTGGATTTGAGCCAGCCCAACAGACTTTCTGGCGTGCGCTTGGCTGCCTTGAGCAAATCGCTCAACTCCTTTGCCTGGCTGGACGTAATGGTGTTGCCACCTGTCTTCCCGGTCCCCTCGCGCTTCCCCTCAGGTTTTACGTTCTTTCGGCGCTGAAACCGATGAGCGACAGGCACTTGCTCATGGCATCCGTCATCGACTTCTTCGGTGCTTCTTCGTCGGTAAAAAAGCCGTTCTTGTTGCGTCCGACGAATGGAGTCTGGCCGAAGTGGATCACTTCGCCGCGCTTGCCCTGGTAGAGATACCAGAGCTTGGCGCGCAGGACATGAATCACTTCATGGCCGACCACCGTGCCATCCAGGGTCAAGGGCGCGCCATTCTGATAACGCTCTTCCAGGATGTCGATGCCCCAACCGATGCCGCAAGGTCCGAAAGTTTCGGTGGCCTTTTGCGCCTGGTAGGTGGCGTTGATGGCGGTGCCGGAGAACCCTCCGCCACGGGTAAAGCTCTTGACGAAGTTGGGGTTGGTTACAGCGACGGCATTCCACAGTTCTTTGTTCATGGTCGTTCTCCTTGAAGTGCGCCCCACGGCGCGTTGATGAAGGCCCGACGGATGTCGAGCGCAGGCTTCAAGAAGAAGTAGCGGATACGTGCGCCAATAAAAAACAATAGACGTGCAACGGTATATATATTAACTTTGTATTCTGAAAGTTAAATATTGAACATTGGAGGCGTTACATGGCTTCGTTCCATCAGATCACGGTCATCGGCTATGCCGGTGGAGACGTGGATTTACGTCACACCGGTGAAGGCGACCCGGTAGCGGGTTTCTCTCTCGGCGTGACCGACAAGAGCAAGTCCGGCGACGAGCACACCGAGTGGTATCGCTGTTCTGTCTGGGGCAAGTCCGCTGATGTGGCGAACGAGTACATCCGCAAAGGCGGGCAAGTCATGGTGATAGGCCGCCCGCGCGTGGAGACATTCAAGCGCCGTGATATGACGATAGGCGCGATGTGCCACATCACGGTGGATCGCTTTGTGCTGCTGGGCAACGCGACTGGGGAAGGCAAGCCGGACGTCGCTTTCACGCCGACGTCTTCTTCGACCGCCGATGCGCCGGCGACTGCCCAGTTCTCTGATGACGAGATACCGCTGTGAGGATTGCCATGCGCGGACTGTCTTTACTTCTGGCTGCCCCGCTGGCGGCTTCCTCTTATGCCGGCGATGCGCCGACCGATGTTGCCAACGGCATCGTTGGCAAAGCCTTTGTAGAAAACCTCAAGCAGCGTTTTCCTGCCACGCACATCGACCAGGTGCTGCCATCGCCGCTGCCTGGCATTTACGAGGTGGTGATGGGGCGCAATGTGGCGTTCAGTGATGCCGAGGGACGTTATTTCATCTTCGGCCACCTCTACGACATGCAAAACCAGCATGACCTCACCGCCGAGCGGAAAGCGTCGCTGGCCAAGGTCGATTGGTCGGTCTTGCCTCTGGAAAACAGCATCCAGTTCATCAGTGGCAAAGGCGAGCGTGTTCTGGCGGTGTTCTCCGATCCGGACTGCCCTTATTGCAAGCAGGTCGAAGCAGAACTGGCCAAGCTGGAGAACACCACCATTTACCTTTTTCCGTTCCCGATCCAGTCGTTGCATCCGAATGCGGTAGCCAAGTCCGCCGCGATCTGGTGTGCAAAGGACCGTGCGCAGGCCTGGCGTGATGCTATGGCTGGCGTGCGGGTGGTTGGGCGTGTGGCCAAGCAAAGGGATTGCGCCAACCCCATCGCCGCCAATGTAGCGCTGGCAGAACGACTGGGGATCAACGGCACGCCGACCTTGATTGCCCGGGATGGCCGCTTGCTGCCTGGCGCTGCGTCTGTTGACAGGATTTCCGCATGGCTCGACGCTGGGCGCTGATCCTGGTCCTCGGCTGCCTTGCCTTGCCGGCGGGGGCCGGACATCTGGGCGTGTATGGCAATACCTGGGAGATCGCCGAACCTGACATGCTCGATGCGTTGATGGCCAAGCTCAAGGCGATGCAGAAGTCCGGCAAGCTGAAGCAGTTTGAAGAAATGGCCAAGCGCCAGGCGCTGGCCACCATCGAGAATCCGCCGCCTGTTCCAGGCATCGCCACGGCAAGAAAGTCGCGGAAATGGACATTCGATCCGTCGATCCGGATTCAGGAGACCGCCAAGGATCACCTTGGCAACGTCATTGCGCCGGCCGGGATGGTCGTCAATCCGCTGAAGTTCACCTCACTGACCAAACCACTGTTGTTCATCGACGCGCGCGACAAGCGCCAGGTGCGCTATGCCCGTGGGTTCGTCGACCGGGAACCGAAGGCGAAGGTCATTCTGGTCGCTGGCAGTTGGCTGGATCTGACGCGTACATGGAAGCGGCAGGTGTTCTACGACCAGGCGGGATTCATCACCGGCCGGTTCGGCATTCGGCAGGTGCCTGCTGTGGTACGACAACATGGGAAGGTGTTGGAAATTGAAGAACGGGCACTCTAAACGCGCCGGGCGGTTGGCATCCGGCTTGGCCTGGTGGGTCGGGTTGGTGGCGGTCTGGATGGGGACGGCTTTGAATGCGCATGCCGATCCGACTTGCTACGGCAGGTTTCCGAACTACGTGACCGATGTGTGTTGGTCGTGCGCATTTCCAATCAAGGTTTTCGGCAACGTGGCGCTGATCTCGCAAAGCCAGGAAGACACCGCCAATCCGAACACAAAGATTTGCGTCTGCGGCAATCCCCCTACCATCGGCACGTCGATTTCGTTCTGGGAAGCGGCGCGCATGGCGGATGTGACCAAGACGCCTTACTGCTTTGTCGGACTCGGCGGCGTCAAGATCGACGTCGGGGTGAACGCCATGCAATTCGGCCAGATCGACAATCACAGTTCCGGCATCCGCACGACCCGGGGTGCGTTCCGGCATGTGCATTGGTACGTGAATCCGCTGATGACGCTGCTGGGCGTGCTGGTGGACTCGCGTTGCACCGAGCGCCAGGGCTTCGATATCGCCTACATGTCGGAGATTGATCCGTCCTACGGCGACGATGAGTTGGAAGGCATCCTGAATCCGGATGCCTTCATCTTCGGCGGGGTGGTGGCGCAGGGAGCGTGTTCTGCAGATTGCGTTTCCTCGACCGCCGGGTTTGGCCGTTCGGAGATGTTCTGGTGCGCGGGTTGCAACGGCTCGCTTTACCCATTGGGCGGAAGTATCCAGACCTGGATCGGCGGCGTGCAGGCTTCGTCGCTGATGGTGCAGCGGGTATCCGCGCGGCTGCACCGGATGCTCGCCAATTGGTCGGCTTATGGCAGCGAGGGCCTGTGTGGTTACTACCCGCAAATCGTGATGGACAAGACGCAATACAAGTATTCGATGCTGTACCCGGTTCCGCAGACCCGGAAGATTGCTGGGCGTTGCTGCCAGCCCTTCGGGCGCTCGACCCTCCTGTGGGGGGCGGGGAGGGAGATTCCGCAGATCGGTGAGGACTTCAGCTATCTCATCTTCCGCAAGCGGAATTGCTGCGAGGGGGCGAGCCTGTGACGTGCCTATCGAATGCGGGATTGTTTCGCTGTTCGGCCACGGCCTTGGGATGCCTGATTGTCAGCCTGGTCGCATCCCATGCTGGCGCTGCCCCGTCGTTGCCGTCTGACGATCAGATCAAGGCACGCATGCAAGCGCTCTCCAGTGGAGTAGCGGAAGCGCTGGACAGGGCAGGGCGGGAGGTTTCGAAACCGGGTGAGATACACATCGATGTGCCATCGGCCCTGTCGGCCAATCGAACGGTCGATCTGGAGGCTCTGGCCAGGCAGTTCAACGGCGGCCGGCCGGCTCTCCAGAAAACCGGTTCCGACTTGATGGTGTTCGTCTCGCTCGCCATGCCGGAGCATGTCATCAAGACGTTGGCCAGGCAGGCGAAGGCGGCGGGTGCCGTGATGGTGTTGCGAGGGTTGAAAGGAGGTTCCTGGCCAGAGACCTGGACGGCGCTGGCCGCACTCAACCAAGGCATCGGGGCGGAATGGATCATTCATCCCGAGGGCTTCAAGCAGTTCAGCGTCGTCAAGGTGCCCAGCATCGTGTTGGCGGATGGAAAAACGGCCTCGGTGATGGAAGATGGATGTGCCAAGGCCGGTTCCTATGCGGCGCTGGCCGGCGATGTTTCGATCGAGCAGGCGCTGAGCATCATGAAGCTGCGCGGCGAGCCCGTAATCAGCCAGTTGGCGGTGGACCGCCTGGGCCGACTCAGGCGGGCGCCATGAGATCGGTTGGCCGTACCCGAATGACGGTGATCCCGATGTCGTCGCTCTTGTTGTGCCTGTCGTTGCAGGTAAACGCCGACGATCCAAGTGTTGTGTTCAACGATGCGAAGACGTATGCCCAAGGCACGCTCGGTGGCGTCAGTGGCATCGTTGGCGCCGAGATGGCAGCGACCTTGCCGTACTACAGCACCAGTTCGCCGGAGCCTTCATTGGCGCCTGGAAACGTTGGTCTGGGGAGTGCTGGAATCGGAAAGATCAGTGGATGCGTAGGGCAGAACGACACCGAATGCGCGGCGGTGAATTTCCTGGCGAGGAATCCGGCTACCCGTCTGCGCGTCACTCTTGATCCGGCGACTGATCCGACGCTGCAAACCGGGAAGCAGGTCCTGGCGAATCCGAATGCGGTGGTTGGCGCTGTGCAGGGCGGGACGGAAACCGTCTGCTCGAACACAACCGTGACGGACCCGGCGACCATCACCACCGAAGTGTGCAATGTCTACAAGACCGTGAGCGAAGTGGTCTGCCAGAAGGCCCGGGTGGTTGGGGTTACCGAATCCACCAGTTGTGTCACAGGTAGCGACCTGGCGACTTTTATGCCAGGGATCGGATCTTGCTCAAAAGCAAGCGGTCGGGATTGGTGGAGCGGCCCTGGGGTATTGAAAGTCAGGTGTGACGCCTTTGACCAATCCAAGCTGTACGTTGCGGCAGAGACATTGGTCAGAGAGGGCTCTTACGGAGCTTCAGGTTGTGGCGCCGGGATCCAGCCCAACCTGAATGCACTGCCATACAAAGCGATCAGCGCCTATAGCCCGGACTGGTCTGAAATCTATGGTGATTACGGCACTGGATCAAGCCGTCATCTCTATGTCAGAGGCGGCTGCAGCCCCGGTCAAATCAACTGCGCACTGGACGTTGTGGCCTCGGCCAAGCAGTTAGCCAGCGTTGCCTCCTGTCCATCCGGCCAGATCACACGCCAGGTAGCCGAGACCTATGCGTGTGGCGCTGTTAATCAAGATGGCTGCTACACGGTGGCTGGTTTGTTTTCTTGTCCAACTTACGTTGGGCCTGCTTCAAATGTCACGATGCTTTGTGACAACGGGGGATGGTCTGACAACGGCCCACTGGGTTGGCTGAATTGTGAATCTATCGCCACCAGCGTCACCCTGAATTTCCAGCGCCAGCACATCACCCATGTTGTAACCGACGCCTGGACTGATGGTTGTGTCGCGCTTGAAGCGAGAGCGCAATGAGTCGGCCCGGTCTTGTTCTGACATCTTTGCTGCTGCTGAGTCTGCCGGCAACAACGCATGCCGAAGACTGTATGCAAATCGCTTCCTTGTGTTTGGAGGGACCGCAAACCCGCACTATCTCAGGGCTCAGCGTGACTCGGGATTGTTGGCGTTACCAGGATACCTATCTGTGCGTAGACCCCGATTTGTCGAACGATTGCCAGGAATTGCGCGACCGGGGGTGCGGGCAGATCGGGACCCAGTGCCTTGAGGCCGCTGCCGACGGCGTCTGTGTGCTCACAGAAAACACCTATCAGTGTCAGATATCGCCCGCCACGAGCAGGCAGGTCGCGCACTGCTCACCCCAGTCGTTTTGCGCCGACGGCAAATGCTTCGACATGGGCTTCGAACCTGATACCGATTTTGGCAAGGCGGTGGCGGCGATGGAATCGGCGAGAGAGGCGGGAACCTACATCGACCCGGATACGCTCCGCCTGTTTACCGGGGCCGGGTCGAAATGCACGAAAAAGCTGGGTGGCCTGGTGAACTGCTGCAAGGGCGGCAGCGGGGGAGGGGGCGGGATGAGCAACCAGGCGCTGGCTGGCCAGATGCTGAGCAATGCGGGTAGTTACGTGTCGAGCGTCGGTAGCCCGTACATGTACGACGTCATGTTCAGCAGCGACCTGCCCTGGCTGATGGACAAAGCCATCGATGCCTGGTCGACGAATGCCTGGTCACCTTCGTTCAATCCCAGCTTGAGCTTTTACGGGGTGACTGCCCAGCTTGGCGGGGCGGTTCCGACGGGTGCGACGGCGCTGGGATCAGTCGGCAACGTGCAGCTTTACTTTAACCCGACGACGTTCTACCTCGCTATCGCGGTGATGGTGATCCAGGAATTGATCAGCTGCGAACCGGCGGATCAACTCACCGCGATCAAGAAAAGCGAGAACCTTTGTGTCGCGCTCGGCAGTTACTGCTCAAAGAAGGTCTTGAAAATTTGTGTGGAGAAGAAAGAGGGCTATTGCTGCTTCAATTCCCGTCTGGCCCGGATCATCCAGCAGCAAGGGCGCGCACAACTGGGCAAGAGCTGGGGGAGCGCGAAATCGCCGGAGTGTTCCGGGTTCACCGCAGTGGAGTTCGAGAACCTGGACTTCAGCCGAATCGACATGACCGAGTTCATCCGCGAAGTGCAGCCCAGGGCAATCGACGTGCAGTCGCTGACGGAGCGAATGAATTCACGCGTACAGACCATGGCAAATCAATAAGCGAGAAGGGGAATCTGCATGAAGACGGTTGGATTTGCATGGGCTTTTGTCAGCCTGACCCTGGCTGGGACCGCCAGCGCGGCAGAAGCGCTTGCGCCTGCACGCATCAAAACAAGTACCGTGGGCAATGTGGGCACGCCCTCGACCTTCTTCTCCTCACTGTTTGGCAGCAGGTATGGCGTGGTGTCGCCCGATGCGCCTGAGTTGGCGACCAGGTTTGAGGTCAGGCTGGCCAAACGCGGGTATAGGCTTTATGCGCAATCAGATCCGAACAGGGACTCCGAGTACGTGATCATTCGGGACTATCGCGGCAAGGCTGCCGATTATGTGCCTCAGACATCCGATACCAACACCGGCGGCGGGTGGGGGCGTGCGCTAGCCAACCTCGGAGTGGGTGTCCTGATCGGGAAGAACCTGGGACTGATCAACCCCCACAACCTGCTGATGAGCGATGCGAATACCGTGGCAAATCTGGTGCAGCGAACTGGCGAGGCATATGGCAATCCTGGGCAGAATGAAGATCGAGCGATCGCCGCAGAGGGCGTCAAAGGCGAACGCAATCTGGTGGCATTTCGGCTGTGCTTTCGCGGGCAATGCGCCCATGCGTTGAGTGCGGGTGAAGCCAGCCTGGAGGATCTGGAAGAAGCTTGTTTCAGCGACGGCATCCTGAAGCTGGCGAAATTGGAAACGGAGCACGAATGAACTTGATCTTGCGCGGCACTCTGGCCGCATCGTTGATGCTTGGTCTGGTTTCGACTGCACCCGCCGCTACTTTGGGCGCGTTGATGAAGTCGGCCATCAACGCATCAGACGGACGCGCCACGGGCGTGTTGGATGATCCCGTGGCGAGCTTTATTACGAAAACCACCGGCAGCGCTGAGCAGGTGACAGCGCGAATTGAGACTGTTCGGGTGTTTCGCCAGGCGGGTTGCCGTCGTTTCAAAACCACATTGAGTCAGCCTGTTCCGGGACGGCCGGACGCG
>JAIFKV010000136.1 GCA_020049415.1 Betaproteobacteria bacterium | reverse complement strand
CCTGATCACCATGCTTGTAACCTTGCCGCTCAATCAGCCAGCGTAGTGCGCTGTGTGCCTTCTGTGAAACAGCGCTGCCGACGCTAAGCACCTGGCCGGCTTCAACAAATCGGCCCAAATAGATGAAATCGGATTCATCTTCTTTCTTGTACGAAATGAGCTTTGCGCCATCCTTGCCCCCGCGCATGCCTTTGGGGTGCTTGTCTGTCAAAGCCTGATTAATGCCAGTAACCATGCACAATCCGTGCTTCGCGTCAGCGGTCACTGAGTAATTGATCCAGGCATCCCGGAAGCTTGGATCTTTCCATGTTTCCGGGATGAGGCCGGTTTCCACAACCCATCTGATCAGTGCGTTTTGTGGCTTGTATTCCTTGGTTTTGGGGTCTTTCGTCAGGTGCTTGAAAAGCGGAGGCTTGTTTTCTTTCGACTCCCATTGCTTCAACAAGCATCCACTTTCCGCAATAGGCAGGACGCCTTCGGTTATCAAATCGTCAACCACATGGCCCTTTTTGACATACATGAGCACTGCCACCGCTTTGGGGTGGGAATACGGTGAGTCACACCACGCTTGGAGTTGCTTCTTGTATTCCTCGAAGTGTTTGTTGCTGGCCTCGCCATTGACCAGATAGTCCGCTGCGCAATATTTCACGTGGTCACTCAAAGGGTGGGGCGCGATACCACTTGTTCTTGCGGTGGCTGATTTTTCAGTTGCCGGGATGACAGTGTTTACTTTTTCTATCACCCGCGCCCGCCGAAAATTACCCTCTCCATCCAGCACGATTTCGATGTGCGCTTGCTGAATAACATGTGCAAGCGGGGCGAGAGGAACCGTAGATTGCAGCCTTTCAGAGCCTGAACACTGCTCGTATGTCTCGTAGAGTTTCTGCATCCAGCTCATGTCGCCACTCCCAATTCGGCTGCTTCGAGTTCAACGCCACGTAGATTTCCTTTACCGAATTTTTTGACGTCCATTTCACGCACGAACTTGCGGACAATGAGTTCATGGTCTTCTGGATGTGCAAAACGGATGCAGCCATTGATCATGGTCGGTCGCCAGAAACGGGCGTGAAGCTTGCCGTTACCGGTTTCGTCGGGATAGTCGAAACCCTGAAACATCAGACCGAAAGCCAGTTCTCCTTCACCGTCATAGGGGCTGGTTTCTGATCCAAATACGCAGGGTTCAACGTAGCCCTGGCAATCCCGCGTCCCAAGAAAAATATCTTGCCGCCCGCCACGTTCCAGCATGCGCTGAGCAATGTCGAAGTGCTTGGCTTCAATTCGATCTTCCTCCAGTTCTGGTCGATGTTCGTTCCATACAAAATGAGCACGTACCTGGTATTCCACGTCGGCCAGAAAGGTGTAAATCGCAAGGTCATTGCCACCACTGCCGAATTTCAATGGCTTGGTACCTTTGGTCTGTGTACGGATGCGCTTCATCACCCGAACTTCATCGATGACCCAGATGAAGGTTGGCTTCCAATAGATTGATTTGGCGATGCCCTTGAGCGCCTCATAGGTGGGGACGTGGTACGTGCACTTCTCGCCGCCGATCCGTGTCAGCGGATCGGTGAACAGGGCATGCCGCGCCGAGACCTTGAATTCGATACTGTTTCGTTCAGCCACAGAGAACCTCCATTTTTCCCTCCGGTGTTTCGCTCAAGCCGAACTCGTCACTGTAGTAACGCGAGTCAGCCAGGAACAGGATGCCTGTTCCTTCCTGGATTTCCTGCACGATCCTGGCCTTCAATAGGCGTTCCAAAACCTGCGGGAATACGTTGACGCTGAATTGTTGCGCCCGCCGCAGCAGATTGAATTCCTTATCAGGCAGATAGGCCGCGCAAAGATTGGTGATGATGTCGGCCCCTGTCTGGCTGTAAGGAACGATGACACCTTGGGTGGGCGTGTCGATGGCTTTGAACGCCTTGGCCGCCGCCATGAAGGATTGGCGCAGATAAATGTTGGGCGCTATGTCATGCGCTCTGCCATAGGCATCCGTCGCCAGTGAATTGCTCGAAAGAAGATTGAGCAACGTATCACTTCGCCCAATCTGACTTGCACCAAGCGGGTAATCCATCGTTGTTGCCCGGGCGAAAAAATACCGCTCGTAATACAAGCGCATGGCTTCTGGCCCTATGGGGGAGTCGGCAAACCTTTCCGGGCTTTCCGCGTAGTCGGCCAGAACCCACTCCGCTTTTTCTTTCCCAATCTGGATGTCCGGCAACCTGTCCAGCCTCTCGTCCTCTGGCCGTGGATTGACAACATGCACATGCCCCGGTTCGGGTCGACCATTGCGATTACAGCGCCCCGCCGCCTGGGCGATGGAATCCAGGCCCGCCGTGAAACGAATGACTGCGCCAAAGTCGACATCAACGCCAGCTTCGATTAGCTGCGTGCTTACGCAGAGCGTCGGCTCCCGCCGTTCCAGTCGCCCTCTGACCTCGGCCAGAATCGACTTGCGATGCGCCGGACACATATTGGTACTCAGGTGATAGACCGGGATCGATGTTTGCGCCTTGCATAGCTGGTAGAGCGTTTGCGCCGAGTTCTTGGTGTTGACGATGACCAGGCAACTCCCGGCGCGCCCGGCTTCTTCCACCGCCAAACAGGTGACTTCTTCCATGCCCCAGCCACCGGGCTTATGGTGGTGAATCACCTCAACCCGCTTCAAGTCGTCAAACAACTTTTTCACATCCGGCATGAGTTCATTGCCGTCTGGAATGCGGATGGCGCCTTTCTTTGCATCAACCTTGTCCAGCAGCGGCTGCGTGGCCGTACACAAAACAACCGTGCTGCCGCACTGCTCGACGAGAAAGTTGATGGCGTTGTTGAACATGTGAACGCAGTTCACCGGCAAGGTCTGGATTTCATCGAAGATCAGCACGGCATTGGCCAACTGATGCATCCGCCGGGCGCCGCGCGTACCTGCGCCGAACAGGGTTTCCAGGAATTGCACGCTGGTTGTGTAAATGACCGGTGCGTCCCAGTTCTCCGAGAGGATTTTTCCGCGCCAGGTTTGCGCCTCCGGCGTGAGGTTGGAATGGTGTTCGAGCACCACACTGCCCGGCTCCACACCCGCCGGTTCAAGGATGCCACGTACCACTTCGGCGTTCTGGTCGATGATGGATGTGAACGGGATGACGTAAATAACCCGATCCATCTTGTGTTTCTGCGCATGTCGAAGCGCGAAACGCAGGCTTGCCAGGGTTTTTCCGCCGCCGGTCGGGACGGACAAGGTGTAGGTTCCTTTCCCCCGCTCGGCACCTTCCAGACAGTGTCTGGAAATATCCTGACGCAGATGATCAATGCTGTGCCTGGGTTGCAGAGTCTCAAGGTGCTTTTCCAGTCGACCAATCAAGCTTGCCCAAGGCGCGTATTCGCCGCGTAGTCTTTGCTCGGCAAACTTGGGGCTCTCGAAATCAGCCGTGTCGATACGATCCGCGTCGATCAAGCAACTGAAGAGCATCCGGACGAGCAACCCGATGTGCTGCTGAGCAACGATGCTCTTGTCATTTTTCTCCGGCGAGGCAAGCACAATTTCCCTGATGCGGGATTGAATGCCTTGGATCAATTCTGGCTGCGCGAGAAGATCGCGCGCACTGGCAAGAATGGCCTCATCAACCTTATCAATGGCTTCTGCCAGATGCGTGCGGACATCCATCTTGTTCATCCGCTTGGTGAATGAATCTTCGACTGAACGACTCGGGTCTGATGTCAGACAATCGATCAGGCCGGAATGATGTGAGGCGATGCATAAGCCCAATATTTGGCCAACGATGGGGGCAAGTTGCCCCTGTTTGGCAAGCGTTTGCCAAACCAGTTGAGCACCCGCGCTGGAATGATCGACCTTACCTTTAAGACCCTGCGAATCGACAAAGTCTTCATCGTCGTCAGGGTTCAGCAAACCTGTCGCAGATTGCAGATAGGTCTGGAATTCCTGACTGTATTTGCCGAGATCGTGCAAAAGCCCAATCAATTCACCTTGTAACGAGAGACCAATCTTGCCGGCGTGACATCGAGACAAAAAAGAAACACCAATCAGGTGATCCGCAAGCGATTGGATTCCCCTGTCTTTTTCACGAACATGTGCAATAGCCTGGTCAGTTGTTTTCACGGTCTCTACCCAGTTTCAAATTGCGATTCACCAACGCCATGCTCACCGCATACCCCGCCTGGCCCCATCACCAAATTCAGGCCATGTCGGCAACAACAGAAAAATTGACCAATCACTACCTTCATTTGCAAAGTCATTGGAGATCAAAGCGAATTGTTTGTGCTGGTTGACTAAGACGCGGACTGGGTTTTGTAACGCAAGGTATCGAACATACCCGTTTTTCCCTCAAACTAATCATTGCTGCTTCATCGGCCATGTTGCAAGGGTTTTAACCCATTAATCATCAACGTGCATGGATTTCACGCTGATGGTGGCAGACCACATGTCTCACCAGATGAGCCCCCCATTAGCCACTGAAAATTTTTTCTAACGCTCAGTAGCAGTTTCTTAGACAGATGCCAACGGATCGCTGGCTTCCACAAGATGGCCTCAAAGCAGACGCGCGCGGCGGAAGGCGATATCACGTCGTAGCTGACCCGCTCGACTTTCATTTCCGGGCGGGTAAAGAAGGCGTATGGGCCTACCAATTCAAGGCAGTAAGCTTTTAATTATTCACCCTGATGGTGGTTATACGGCGAGTACCTGAACGTAGCCTGCTTTGCCGTAGTCGATGATTTTCTGGTTGTGTGTGAGAAACCGGGCGTTGATGTTGCGGGCGCTGGCTACCAGCAGGCGATCCGCCGGATTCCACGCGCATGGGCAGGCGTAGTCGCCCTTTGGATTCCAACGAGGCAATTTCCCAAACCGAGATCACCGAAACCAATAAAGGAGAATTGAGGCTGGCTTGCGCCAGGACGGTCAATGTATCGACCTTGATTTTTCCAGGGGGTACCAAAAGCCAGCCAAAGCCAGACATGGATGTCGATGAGATAGGTTTGCTCAGGTTTCATCGGTTTTCCTTTCTGCCTTGGGCGAGAACGCGGCATACAAATCATCTTCTTCTCCGGTCTCCACCGCCCAGGGTTCGTGGGGGACATTCACGATGTCACCCAGAATCTGCACTGTTCCTTGCATGCACCCAAACAAGCTCGTGGGTGTCTCGATTTCGATGGGAACCAGCTTGACCAGCGGCTTGCCGCGCTTGGTGATGATTAGCGGCTCACGTGTGGCGGCGACGGTATCGATCAGTTTCAGGCACTTGGCTTTGAATTCTGCTGCATTGATATTCATGGCCATTCCTTTGTGACCATATGAAGTGGTCATGTTAGGCCGCCCATGTTTACGAAACAACCCACGCCAAAGCCGGTATGGCTGATACAGCCTCACCATTCAGCAGGCCCGGACTGAGTACACGCCAAAACATGGGCAAGGAACTGGCTTATTTTCCGGTTCGATTAATTTCTGAACCATTACGGTGGCTATTTATTAAATCACCAATATTCTGCTATCGGTGCCAGATAGCGCTTTGATTGTTCAGTAACTTGTCACCCAAAATCCCTCAATGCTTTTGCCCGGAACGGTCGAATTGGAAATTTTGATTTTTGTCCGTTACCAACTGGGCTTTGATGCGGGCGTAGCGAACAAACTCAGAACCTGCGCGCATATTGTTGATGCTGGTCAGGCCCATTTGGAGGTCCATGAAATAGAACATGACGCCGGAGTGCTGGGCGTAGTTGTAGAAACCGTGCACCAGTTGATACTTTTCCAGGATTTGGATATCGACAAATTTGGCCTTGGGTTTTTGCGACTCTTGCACTGGTGCGGGCTGGATCAGTGCTTGTTCCGTAGCTACTTGGATCATGCTCTGTATTTGTATTTGGTGATTTTTGTTTTTCATCCGTTTGCTTTGCGCCATGAAGGTGACGTCCATGGT
The DNA here is from genome assembly GCA_020049415.1 of Betaproteobacteria bacterium. Classification (GTDB taxonomy): domain Bacteria; phylum Pseudomonadota; class Gammaproteobacteria; order Burkholderiales; family Thiobacillaceae; genus PFJX01. The sequence goes on along the minus strand of JAIFKV010000136.1, from coordinate 2,955 downwards.
TACCTCATCGAAGAAGTATTCCATGATGTGGGCAAAATCATGCTCGTTGATCAGCAATGTTTTTAATTGGTCGATTTTTTCGTTCAATTTCATCCGCTTGTTCCTTTACTTTTTAATTGATCTAAATTGCAACCGTTCATCCCTTGTCAATTATTTCACACTGTCTACCTGGGGCCCGACGCAGGCGCTTGAACACTGCAAGCCTCCATCCTGGAACAATCAGGGCAAATTTGTTCGGTGCGCATGGCGCACCCACCTGAGAACGGATTTTCCCTCTCAAGGAACAAAAGGATGTCGCCTCAACCGAGGTAAATAGGTTAATCCGTTTTACGGCAGCTATTTTTCCGCCGCCAATTTTCGATAGAGCGTGCGTTCACTGATCCCCAAGCGCCGCGCGAGCGTTTTTCTGTCGCCGCCATTTTTTTTCAGGGCATCGAGAAGATATTGGCGTTCGACCTCTTCCAGGCTGGGCAAGGCATCGTTTGAGGTGGTAACTGCGTTGACCGGCGGGATTGCTTCAGCCAGGTCGAGTGTCAGCACGTCGCCATCCGCCATCAGCATGGCGCGTTCGAGCAGGTTTCTGAGTTCCCGGATGTTGCCGGGGAAGCTGTATTTCATCAGCCGAGACAGGGCGTTTGCGTCCAGCCGCAGCGGCCGTTCCGGCGCCAGCCGCGCAAACAAGTGCTCGATCAGCAGGGGAAGATCTTCGCTGCGTTCGCGCAGCGCCGGGAGCTGGATGGGAAAAGTGGATAGCCGGTAATACAGGTCGCGACGAAAACGCCCGTCTTCAACCATGGCGATGAGGTCGCGGTGCGTTGCGCAAACCAGGCGGAAATCGGCGTGCAGAATATCGACACCACCGACCCGCCGGTAGGTGCTGGTTTCTAACAAGCGCAGCAATTTGACTTGCAACTGTAGCGGGATATCGCCCAGTTCATCGAGAAACAGGGTGCCGCCCGCTGCCGACTCGACCAGACCGGTTTTGCGCTGGCTAGCGCCGGTGAATGCACCTTTTTCATAGCCGAACAACTCTGATTCGAACAGGCTTTCGGTCATGCCGGAACAATCTACCGGCACAAAGGGCTTCTCTCGCCGGGGGCTCAAATCATGCACGGCTTTGGCGGCGAGTTCTTTGCCGGTGCCGGACTCGCCCAACAGGAGTACGGGAGTCATCGCCGGGGCGACGCGATTGATCAAATCGATGCTGCGCATGAATGCGGCCGAATGGCCGACCATGCCCAGCGATCCAGGTTGTCGGCTGGCCTCATGCAGGAAGCGCATGGTCTCGACAAAGTAGACCAGTTTGCCAGCGCCGTCGTGGATCGGAACCAGTTCGACATCGACATATTCCTGACCGCGCGGGGTGTAATGCAAGTGCAGCACCCGGCTGGCTTGGCGGGTCTTAATCGCAGTTTCACGCGGGCAAGATTCACCACATTTGTCGCACGGCTTGTCGAAGTGGTGAGAGATTTCGTAACAGGTGTGCCCGATGATTTCGTGCGGGTTGCCGAAGGTGTGCCGGTAAGCGGCATTGGCGGTAAGAATGCGGTAATCCGGGTCGACCAGGATGCGCGGTTCCGGTAGCGATACTTGACTGCCAATTCTGTCAAGCCTGAACATTCTGTGTTACCTGCTTTGTCGATTACTTATCGAGCAATCAGCGAGTTAAGACCAAACCTGCAGATGGCATGACTGTTGCTTTTATTAATTCTGCATTACGCAATCAAGATACCTTGAACGTATGCATAACATCTGATCACGAGGTCAATCATGAAAATCGCCATCGCCAGCCAGAACCGTAAAACCATCACCGGACATGCCGGCAAGTGCCGAAAATTCTGGGTTTATGAAGTTGAGAGCGGTGCTGTTCTGAGCAAGGAACTGCTGGAATTGCCAATTGAACAAAGTTTTCACGAAAGCGCGCACTCGGCAACGGGTTCGACCGCGTCGCATCCACTCGACGGCATCAATGTATTGATATCCGGCGGCATGGGCGCCGGCTTGAAAACTCGCTTGCTGGCAAAAGGCATTCATGCCGTGGCCACGGCGGAAACCGATATTGATGCCGCCGTGGCCGCCTGGTTGAACGGCAGCCTGGTCGAAGCCGCCCCCGAGGATCACGATCATGGCCACGATCATGAACATGAACACCAACATGGGCATGGGCTTGATCATAGTCATGGCTCGCAAGTTCTAGGCTATGTCAAATTCGATATCCCCTCTTGAACGCCTTAACTAACTCAGATCAAACATCGTGACTACCTTTATGCAGATTCGAAGTATTGCCTTAGCCCTTGCCGCCAGCCTGTTGTTAGCGGGTCAGGCCTGGGCGGTCACTGCGGACCATACCCGCTTCAAGGAACTGCAAGGCCCGTTCAAATCCGGGCCGGAAGTCACCAAGGCCTGTCTGGCGTGCCATAACACGGCCGGACATCAGGTTATGAAGAGCATTCACTGGACCTGGGAAGGCACCAATAGCGACGGCAAGAAGCTCGGCAAGAAAATTGCCGCCAACAGCTTCTGCGGCTCGCCGTTGTCGAACGAACCGCGCTGCACCAGTTGCCATGCCGGCTATAACTGGGTCGATAAAAACTTCGATTTCAATAACCAGGACAACGTCGATTGCCTGGCTTGTCACGACACCACCGGCAACTATAAAAAAGTCGCTACCGATGCCGGCCACCCGCTTTACGAGCCGCGCGAAATGCCACCGGGCAGCGGCAAAATCATGCAGCCACCTGACTTGGCCAAAGTCGCCCAGAATGTTGGCAAATCCAGCCGGCAGAACTGCGGCGCATGTCACTTCAACGGCGGCGGCGGCGATGCGGTGAAGCATGGCGACCTGGACACTTCCCTGATCCACCCAAAGCGGGAACTGGATGTGCATATGGCCAAGGACGGGGCAAATTTGAGCTGCGCCGATTGCCATACCTTCAACAACCATCAGCCGAGTGG
>JAIFKV010000014.1 GCA_020049415.1 Betaproteobacteria bacterium | reverse complement strand
TTGACGCCAGAACCATCGGCACCCAACCCGGCATCGCGCTCGACCTGCTGCTTGAATTCAGTCAGCGCTGGAACTTCAAGTGACAGTGAATTTTCGAGTTGAATAATCAAGCTAAATACAAATGTTTAGAGCTCTATGCGGTTTCCAGTGGAAATTGATGTCATGCCCAGCATGGGAAATCACTTTTCCCGCTGGTACGCGCAACGACTGAAGCGGCTGAATTTTTGACGGAAATGCTTAAGTTTGTTTTGTATGTGCCAGTTTGAAGATCCGTACCCAACTGATCGTGATGTTGGCCGCTGTCATTGCTTTGTTTCTGGCTTCTACCCTGGTTGCTTGGCAAGCGCTCAACCGGGCCCAGACGGAGTTCACCGGTTTTATCAATCAGGACCAGCGGGTTCTTCTCAACTACACCGAGCTCTATGCCAATGGTCTGCAAATGGGGCAGGCGCTGCGCAACATCATTCTTGACCCGGATAATCCCAAGGCTTATGCCAATTTCGAGAAGGCCAGCAGCACAATGGATACGTTGCTGGATGAGACGCGCGCTCTGCTAGGTGCCGAAAATCCTCAGGCTGCGGCGTTGGGCAAGGTGGCCGAATTGCGCGCGGGTCAGAAAAGCATGCAGGAGGAAATTATCGGGTTGGTCAAGCAGGCCGATATCGAGACGTCGAAGAGCCGCCTTAACAGCGGAGAAACGCCGGTATGGCGCGAAATCAAGCAAGGTTTGCTGGATCTCATCAAAGTACAGAAAGCCGCCATCGGGGCGCGAGAAGCGATCGTTCAGCAGAATACCGAGACTGCCCAGCACATCACCTTGGCCCTCACTTTGGTGGCGGTTCTGGTCGGTCTTGGCATTGCCTTGGCGATCGTCTCCAATATTCTTTCCCAGTTGAATATGCTCGGGCAGTCCATCGAGTCTTTGGCGGATGGTGAAGGTGATCTTACGGTGCGCCTGCATATTCAAGGTGATAACGAGTTGTGCCGCATTTCAATCGCCTTCAATCGTTTTGTCTCTGGTCTGCAAGTGCTGGTCAACAGCATCAAGGCGAATGCCGACCAATTGCATAGTCTGTCTGGAAACCTGGCTGAGGCTTCAACGCGAATTCGTGGCGCGTCCGCCGAGGAATCCGGCGCTGTCACGTCGACCGCGGCGGCGGTGGAACAGATGACTGCCAGTATTTCTTCGGTTGCCGATAACGCGGATCAGGTCAAGGGCATCTCCGCGCGCAGCGCCGATTTTTCCGATCAGGGCTTGGCGCGCATGCAGCATCTCTCCCAGGCGATGTCCAGCGTCCAGAAAGCTGTCATCGGGATGTCTGATTCGGTGGGGAAATTTCTTGGCAGCACACAGAGCATCATTGGCGCAACTCAACATGTAAAAGACATCGCGGAACAGATCAATCTGCTCGCGCTGAACGCGGCGATCGAGGCCGCACGCGCCGGCGAGCAGGGCCGCGGCTTTGCCGTGGTTGCCGATGAAGTTCGCAAGCTGGCTGAAAAAACCGCGCAGTACGCCAATGAAATCACCCGCGTGACTGCCGATCTGAATTCTCAATCCGGGCAGGTTGAAGCGGCGATCAAGCAGGGTGAAGTGGCGCTGGAGGAGGGGGCGAGCCGGGGTGGAGAGGTTTCCCGCATTATTGAGCAGGCCCACGATACCGTCCTTGAAGCGCAGCGTGGTATCGAGGAAATAACTCGCTCGGTGAAGGAGCAATCAATTGCCAGCAGTCAGATTTCGCAAAACATCGAACGCCTTGCCGATCTTGCCTTGGGCACCGAGCATGCCATCTCTCAATCCGACCAAGCGGTACAGAAGATTCACCATCTCGCCGATCAACTCTTCAATACGGTAGGCCATTTCCGCAGTTGAGCGTGAGCTTGGCCGCAGTCATTGGCCAAGTCTGGCGACAGGTTCCTATGATAATCAGCCGTTGCTGGCGCGTTGTTCTTCGGTTCTGCTTTTCATTCGTTGCAGCCTGATGACTTCAGGCAGGCTGCGCAGTGCGCGCATCAGTCGCGCCAGGTGAAGGCGGTTTTGCACGCTGACGCTGAAATAGAGGCTGCTGTAGGCGCCGGCTTCTTCTTCCATGTGGATGTTGTCGATGTCGGAGCCTTCATTGGCGATGGCGGCGGCGACTTTGGCGAGGACGCCGCGCTGGTTGGCGACGATGATGCGCAGGGATACATCGAACAGTTTGTCGAGCTCGGCGGACCAGGCGACATCGACCCATTTTTCCGGGTCTTCACGGTAGTGACGTACTTGCGTGCAATCGTGGGTATGGATGACCAGGCCATGGTCTTTTTTGATCTGGCCGATGATCGGGTCGCCGGGAATCGGGCAGCAGCATTTCCCCAGGCGGACCGCGATGCCTTCCGCGCCATGAATCAACATCGGGCCCGCATTCTGGCGGGCAAGTACATCCTGATCTTTGGCCAGGAGTTGACGTGCGACGACAAAGGCGAGTTTTTTGCCCAGGCCGATGTCGGCCAGGGTGTCCGCCCGGTTGCGTCCGCTTTCCCGTAGATAGCCGTCCCATTGGGTTTCGCTTGTGCTGTTGGCGCCGCTGTCGCCACCCATGGCGCGTATGGCCTGGTTCAATAACTGTTCCCCAAGTTGTTCTGATTCGTGGCGGTGGGTGTTTTTGAGCGTGCTGCGAATGTGCGCGCGGGCCTTCCCGGTATGAGCGAAGTGGGCCCAGGCGGGGTTGGGACGGGCGGATTCAGAGGTGAGGATTTCGACCCGATCACCATTTTTCAGAGGCGTCGACAGCGGCATGAATTCGCCGTTGATTTTGGTGCCGACACAGTGATTGCCGACATCGGTATGCACGTTGTAGGCGAAGTCGACGGCAGTTGCGCCGCGCGGCAGAGCGACGATGCGGCCTTTTGGGGTGAACACGTAGACTTCATCGGGGAACAGGTCGACTTTGATGTGTTCAAGGAATTCAGCGGAGTCGCGGCTGTCGGCCTGGATGTCGAGCAGGCTTTGCATCCATTGATGTGTTTTGCGCTGCACTTCGGAAATGCTGGTCTCGCCGGTTTTGTAGAGCCAGTGCGAGGCAACGCCAGCCTCGGCGATGCGATGCATGTCTTGCGTGCGGATCTGAACTTCCAGAGGCGCGCCAAACGGGCCGAACAGGGTGGTGTGCAAGGACTGGTAGCCATTCGGTTTGGGAATGGCGATGTAATCCTTGAATTTGCCGGGGATGGGTTTGTACAGCGCGTGCAAGGCGCCCAGGGTGAGATAGCTGTCGCGGGCGTTTTCGACAACGATACGAAAGCCGTAGATGTCGAACACTTCGGAAAACGCCAAGTGTTTTTCCAGCATCTTGCGATAAATGCTGTAGAGGTGTTTTTCGCGGCCATGCACCAGCGCCTGAATACCGCATTCGAGCAATTTTGTTTCGATCGCGGTCTTTATTTTGTCGACCACTTCCTTGCGGTTGCCGCGCGCCGATTTGACCGCTTTTTCGATTACTTTGTAGCGGTTCGGATGCAGATGTAGAAAGGAAATGTCTTCAAGTTCCTGGTAAACCTTGTTCAGCCCGAGGCGGTTGGCGATGGGGGCGTAGATTTCCAGTGTTTCTTGTGCAATACGGCTGACTTTTTCCGGCTGCATCGCTTCCAGCGTGCGCATGTTGTGCAGTCGGTCCGCCAGTTTGATCAAGATGACGCGAACATCGCGGGCCATCGCCAGCAACATTTTGCGGAAGTTTTCGGCTTGCGCCTGGGCCTTGTCTTCAAACTGAATTTTGTCGAGTTTGGTAACGCCATCAACCAGTTGGGCGACCGATTTGCCGAATTCGTTGGCGATGTCTTCAGAGCTGATGCCGGTATCTTCGACGACATCGTGGAGCAAGGCCGCAATCAGGGTTTGCGCGTCGAGATGCCAACTGGCGAGGGTTTCCGCCACCGCCAGGGGATGCGTAATGTAGGGCGCGCCGCCTTTGCGATATTGACCTTCATGCGCGGCGGCGGAATATTGATAGGCGCGCACAAAGGCGTGTTGATCCGCCTCGCTGAGGTAGGCTGCCGCCTCGGGCAGCATGGACAGCGGATCGACTGGCTGCATAGGGCTGCCCTCGCTGGGGAGGTTTAGTACGTGCCTCTTTTCAGGATTTCGACGCCGGTGAGACCTTCGGCGATTTCACGCAGCGCAAGCACGGCCGGTTTGTCTTTGTCGGCTTCCACGCGCGGGGTTGAGCCGGTTGAAATCTGTCGTGCCCGATAAGCGGCGACCAGAGTCATTTCGAATCGATTAGGGATGTACTTGATGCAGTCGTCGACGGTAACGCGAGCCATGAGGGTGCCTTTGGGGAAAATGGTGAATGAAGCGTTGATCAGGGTTGGAATATTAAACGAGACGGATTTTAAACGGGACGGTTGTGAAACCCTATAATCTCGCGCCTCGTTTGTATTTGCACTTTGCAATGTGTACTTGTACAGGAAAATTTCATGCCTTCCTTCGATATCGTATCCGAGCTGGACAAGCCGGAAATCAAGAATGCCGTCGAACAAGCCAACAAGGAGGTCGCCAATCGCTTCGATTTCAAGGGTTCCGATGCCCGTATCGAGCAGGCCGAGCTGGTGTTGACGCTCTATGCGGATGATGATTTCAAGCTGGATCAGGTGCAGGAGGTGCTGAATGGCAAGCTGATCAAGCGTGGTGTCGATATTCGCTGCATGGAATTGGGCAAGAGCGAAAAGGTCTCCGGCAACAAGGTCAAGCGTACGGCGACCCTGAAAAGCGGTCTTGAAACCGAATTGAGCAAAAAGATTGTCCGGCTGCTGAAAGACTCGAAGCTCAAGGTGACGGCGAGCATTCAGGGCGAAAGCGTGCGCGTTTCTGGCGCCAAGCGGGATGTGCTGCAAGACGCGATTGCGCAGGTGCGCAAAAGCATCACCGATTTTCCGTTGCAGTATCAGAATTTCCGCGATTGACTCCGGCTGGCGGAAGAGAATCACGGAAAAACAAACAGTTGGATTGCTCGCGCGGCCTCTATATAATGCCGGGCTTTTCCAGTTTTATCGGCCGTTCTGGCCGACAACAGGCTCAGAGGACAGCAATAACATGGTAACTATTCGTCTTTCCCGCGGCGGCTCCAAGAAGCGCCCGTTCTACAACATCGTTGTGGCCGATTCCCGTGACCGTCGCGATGGTCGTTTCATCGAGCGTATCGGCTTTTACAATCCGGTCGCCTCTGGCAACGCGGAAAAATTGCGTATTGACCAGGAACGTCTGGCCTACTGGAAGGGCGTTGGCGCGCAGACTTCCGATACCGTTGCACGGATCGTGAATAGTGGCGTCGCAGCCGCAGCCTGAAGACCTGGTGGTCATGGGGCGGGTTGCCGCTCCATACGCGGTAAGCGGATGGCTCAAAATTCAGCCTTTTACGCAGGAAGTTGATGGTTTGCTCGACTACCCGCAATGGCGGGTTGGCAAGAACGGTCAATGGCGGACTTGTCGCCTGCTTGAAGGCAAAGTGCATGGTCAAACGCTGCTGGTTTCTCTTGAAGGCATCAGTGACCGAAATGTCGCGGAGTCGCTGCAGGGCTTTGAAATTGCCGTAGCCCGCGATGAATTGCCGCAGCCGAATGATGGCGAGTATTACTGGGATCAATTGACGGGTCTGGAAGTCGTCAATCTTCAAGACGAAGTTCTCGGTCGAGTGGTCGGCTTGCTGGAAACCGGGGCGCATGAAGTGCTCAAGGTGCAAGGTGAGTACGAAGGCAAGCCGAAAGAATGGTTGATTCCCTTCGTTGGCGCGATGATTCACACGGTTGATCTGGCAGCCAAACGAATTGTGGTGGATTGGGGGCTGGATTATTAAGCCAGATGTTGAAGTGCCCGGGTGTTGAAGTGCATATGGCGCCTGCTTATCACGTCATAACCCTTTTTCCCGAGATGTTTGCTGCGCTGACCGAGTTTGGCGTTAGTGGCAGGGCGGTGAAACAGCAGTTGTGCAGTTTGAAATTCTGGAACCCTCGGGATTTCACGCAGGATAACTACCACACTGTCGATGATCGGCCTTTTGGTGGCGGTCCGGGTATGGTGATGTTGGTGGAGCCGCTGGATCTGGCGTTGACTGCGGTAAAAGCCACGTTGTTACGACAAGGTATTTTGTTGCCACGCATGATTTATCTGTCGCCGCAGGGACGGCGTCTGGATCAGGCGCTGGTGCAAGAGTTGCTGCAAGAACCCGCCTTGGTGATGTTGGCGGGGCGTTACGAAGGCATTGATGAACGTCTGTTTGCGCGTCATTCGATAGAGGAAATTTCTCTTGGCGATTATGTGCTTTCTGGTGGTGAGTTGCCGGCGATGGTGTTGCTGGATGCGGTGATTCGGCAGATTCCCGGCGCGTTGGGACATGCCGATTCGGCGAAGGAAGATTCCTTTGCCGATGGCTTGCTGGATTGTCCGCATTACACTCGGCCCGAAGATTATCTCGGGTTGAAGTCGCCACCGGTGTTGCGCGGCGGCAATCACGCAGAAGTGACGCGTTGGCGTTTGCGGCAGGCGTTGAAAAGAACGTCATTGCGGCGACCGGATTTGATTGAACAGCGGGCGATGAGTTCGCTGGAGAAAGAACTGATGACTGAATTGCTCGGTGAAATTCGCCGGGAAGTCGGGCCGGAATAATTCGGACCGTTTTAGAAATGGCGGCATGTTTTACGAAACCTATACCGCCTACTTTCGTGCAAGGAAACGAAGATGAATATTATTGAACAACTTGAAAATGAAGAAATTGCCCGCCTGTCGGTCGGCAAGGTGCTGCCCCCGTTTGCGCCTGGCGATACCGTTGTGGTGCAAGTGAAGGTCAAGGAAGGCAATCGCGAGCGTCTGCAGGCTTACGAGGGTGTCGTGATCGCCAAGCGCAATCGCGGCCTCAACTCGGCTTTTACCGTGCGCAAGATTTCCGCCGGCGAAGGTGTTGAGCGGACATTCCAGACCTACTCGCCGCTGTTGGCTGCGGTTGAAGTGAAGCGTCGCGGCGATGTCCGTCGCGCCAAGCTGTATTACTTGCGTGATCGTTCTGGCAAGTCGGCGCGGATCAAAGAGAAGCTCGACCACCACAAGCGCGCTGCCAAGGCGAAATAATTCGCTGGTATGCCGAAAAAGCCGCCTTGGCATCAAGCCAAGGCGGCTTTTTTATTGTCTGTTCAAAGCCAAGCTTTTATTAGCAACGATGCGCTGCTGACCAAGAGCAGTAAACCGATCAGAGTTGTCATCTGGGTGTTGCTCAGGCGCGCATGTACATGGCTACCGGCATAAAGCGCCGCGAAGACGATAGGCGCGGCCATCAGGCCGTTCAGCCATACCGCGCTGCCGTGCAACAGGCCCACGATGAGGAAAGTGGCGATCCGAATCAGCCCTTCAAGAAAAAACAGGCCGGACAACGTGGCGCGCAGGGCCGATTTGTCTTCAATGCGGTGCGACAGATAAATTACATAAGGCGGACCGCCCGTGCCGAACAAGCCGCCGACCGCGCCGCCTGTCAGCGCTGCGGGGTAGGCCCATGCAGTCGAGACCGGTTGAAATTTGCCTGGATGTACAAGCAGAGAACGTAGCGCGAAAGCCAGCACAAAGATGCCCAACAAGGTCAGCAGGATGCTGGGCGGAAGCGATACCAGCAAGCTGGTTCCAACCACAACGCCGATCAGGCTGAGCGGTAGCAGGCGGCGAATTTCCGACCATGCGACATGCTTGAAGGTGACGCCACCGACCAGCGCTGAGGCGGAGAAATCCATGATCAGCATGAACGGCACCACTTCCGGTAGCGGAAATCGCAGCGCGAGCAGTGGCACCGCGAGCAGCCCCGATCCAAAGCCGGAAATGCCGCGGACAAAGTAAGCCAGGAGAAGGACGCCGGTAGCGTAAAGAATGTCTGGTGCGGTCATGATGGTGGTGGGCAGAGAACGCGACAGAGTCGAACATTTCGACCATGAATCACGGCAGGGAAAGCTCGCCCAAAGAGGGAAGGTGAGCCGATATAATCAAGCGCTAATTCAATGAGGTAATTCATCATGCTGCGCCAGATACTGCCTAATTTTACTGTTGGTCCCGATGTTTTCATTCTGCAAGTCGATAAAGCCTTGCGCACGCTTTTCGCTACCGCGAATTCGCGTCGCCCTTATCCGGATGCCGGCGTTGACGAGGTCGACATGAGCGAGGCGGAGAAGCGTCATGCCGCTGGTTTGATGCGGGTAAACCATAGCGGCGAGGTCTGCGCGCAGGCGCTTTATCAGGGCCAGGCGTTGACCGCGCGCAATCCTGAAGCGGCGCGCGCCTTGATCGAGGCGTCGGAGGAAGAAACCGAGCATCTGGCCTGGTGCGAGAAGCGCCTGAACGAGTTGGGCAGCCACAAGAGTTTTCTCAACCCGCTCTGGTATGCCGGTTCTTTTACACTGGGTGCGCTGGCTGGGGCGCTGGGCGATAAATGGAATCTGGGTTTTTTGGCGGAGACGGAACGCCAGGTTGAAGGTCATCTGAATGAACATTTGAGTGAGTTGCCGGAGCCGGATGCAAAGAGCCGAGCCATTGTCGAGCAGATGAAGATCGATGAAATGAAGCACGCCGAGACCGCCGTCGAGCATGGTGGTGTGCCGCTGCCGATGCCGGTGAAACAGGCAATGCAACTGACCTCCAAACTACTGACATTCGCGGCATACCGCATATGAGTCGATGTTTTGCCGAAAATCTGTCTGATCTGCCGATGGCGGAGGATCTTGCCGGTATCGAGTTGAGCGGGCCGGATGGGGCGGTTGCGGTGATTGAAAACAAGCCGGGCAGTCAAGGTTCTTTGCGGCTTTATTGTCATCTGCTGACTAAATTCGGCGTCATCGACGCCGTTGCTGCGGCCGAAGGGCTGATTTTGTTTGCCGAACATACGCAAGATGCGCGGCTCAATCCGGGCAAGCATCCGAATATCGATCGATTGTTGCGGATAGAAGCCGGCGGTGAGGCCTTGAACGCGAGCCTGCTTCCGCTTCGGCCCTGAATCAAAATCCCGCTACGGCGCAAGGCGTTGCGCTAGCGTGTTGACGCTCAGGCCCAGCTACGACGTATAAATAGAGGCACAACTGTGCTGCAAGAATGCAGTAATCATTCCGGATTGTTCATTCGACACCACAGTAAGGCAAGCTGTAGATGTTCTGTTTTTATCAAGACTTCAAGACTTTGGAGCGATGGTTCCCTCGGGCGAGGAAGTTGACGAAGTAATCGGCCCGCAGCCAGAAACCGCGCCAAAAATATCATCCAATGATGCGCGCGGCGAAGCCTACTGAATCAAAGGGTTGAGATGTGTTTCTTGACGTGATTAATCTGGCTCGAGATTCAGGCACAAGACACAAGGCACCCATGACTGGCTGTCTGACTCGGAATTCTGCAAAAAAAGCTGCACCCCTAACAGAGTGCAGCATGTGAATAAAACATCAACGCCTTGGCTTACGGCGAGGTTTTTTCGTTCATACAGTAGCGATCACTTCGGGCAAGCATCCTCGCCATGCACTTTGCCAGGGATCAGCAAGAACTGTTCGAACGGTCCCATGACGCGCATCGCTTCCCCTTTCGGGCCTTCAAATTTGAGGCGTCCAAACATCATCGCCCGCATCGGGCCGTATTCACCGGCGCCCATTTCTTTCCAGCGCTTGGTTTCGGCGTGCATCAGATAGTCGGAAGCTAAATCCAGATTGGCATGCTGGACCGGACCTGCGTATGTGCAAAGCGCCTTGCCGTTCTTGGCTGAGATGGTCATCTCGACCTTGGAAGCTTCGCCACATTCGGTGCGATACATATGCATGATCTTGTAGCCGCGACCTTTATCGTTCTTGATCCACTTTTCCGCCAATTCGTCGGTCAGAATAGGGTTGCTGTTCCAGGAATCACAGGCTTTCAGGGCCCATTCGGCGGACATCAAGGGCGCTGCTTGAGCGGACAGGGAAATCAGGCCAGCTGCGGCCAGGGCAAACGAAATCATGCGCATAGTGCTCTTCTCCAAGCGTTGTAATATCAGGCGGCTAAAAATGCCGGCGGCTAGGTTAGCCGGTGGTGCTGGTGCTGTCAAAAAAAGCCCGTTAATAAGAGGGTCAAAGATACTAATGAGGCAGGTATTGTTTGAGTGCGCCATACAGCCAAGTGCCATGCAATGCACCGGCCAACACTACGATGGCGCCCATCGAGCCGGTGCCGGCGAGCGCGAATACCGGGCCTGGACACAAGCCGATCAAGCCCCAGCCAAGGCCGAAGATGATGCCGCCGGCGATGTAGCTGGTGCGGCCAGCCGGTTTTTCCGGAATTTCGATGGTATGGCCGTCTAACGATTTCTGGCTTCCCAGTCGCTTGATCAACTGGGTTGTCACAAAGGCGGTTGCGATGGCCGAAAACATGATTCCAAACATATGGAAACTCTGGAAGTGGAACATTTCCTGGATACGGTACCAGGATGCCGCTTCTGATTTGATCATGACAAAGCCGAACACAACGCCGACCAGTAGATAGGGAAAGTAACGCTTCATCTCGAATCTCCTCAACTCAGCATGCGTGGCACCAGCAGCCAGGATGAAAACAGACCGCCGGCGAAGATGCCGAGCACGGCAAAGAGTGACGGCAGTTGCAAGGTTGAAAGCCCGGTTATCGCGTGGCCAGAAGTGCAACCGCCTGCATAGCGCGTGCCAAAGCCGACGAGGACGCCCGAGGCGAAGAGGAAAGTGAAATTACGCACGCTGGTGTGAAAAAGTTCATCAGGCACCAAGAGTGCGCCCGGCTGGGTGAAGCCCCAGGAAATCAACATCTCTTGGGCGGCCTGAGACAGTTGCACCGGTTCCGGATTGGCGAAGACGATGCCGGCAAGAAAGCCCCCCAGAGCGGTACCGATGACAAACACCAGACTCCAGATGTGTTCTTTCCAGTTGTAACGGAAAAAATCGACATCCACGTTGGGCGGTTGGGTGATTGCGCAAAGATGGCGCAAGTTGTTGGATATACCGAAAGAACGGTTGCCGATAAATAACATTATCGGAACCATCAAGCCGATCAACGGCCCTGCAACGTACCAGGGCCAGGGGTGGTAGAGCCATTCCAAGGTTGTCTCCAGATTTGAGTTTGGGGCGATTATATAAGTACTGCCTGTTCATTCAGGCGGATGGTCGGGTAGCTTCTCGCATCAGCAATCAAGGCGGGTTGGCATTGTCGAGTACCAGTTCGATGCGTCTTTGCAGCGCGTTTGCGGCTGCTTGATCGCCACCGGCTTGGGCGCGCGCTTTTTGTACTTCAAGCCAGGCCAGTAATGGTCGCCTCCAGCCTTGCTCGGAAGCGGTTTCGACTGCGGCATTCAGCGTTGCAGGGTCGGCGCGGCTGGCGCGAAACAGCAGTGCCGCGCCAATCAGGCGCGGTAAGGCATCTTTGATCTCCCTGGCCGCTTGATTGGCGCTGGCGTCTTCTTTTGCGCCTATCAAGCTGGCGTAATGCGGCGGCAGGGTGTTGGCATCCAGCCCGGCCCAGTCTCCGGCGAGAAAACGGGCGTAGGCTTTGTCGTTGTCACTGGCATCGGTGGCGAGTTTGTCGAATGCCGCGCAGGCGGAATAATCAAGACTGGCTACATGCACGGCGCAGGCGGCAAGTTCAGCTCTGGCGAGCAGGTCGACACGCGCGGAGTGGGCGATTTGCTGGCGCGCGTCGCGCATCGCCAGGTCTGCAGTTTTGCTGTCGCCTTCCAGCCAACGTTGTTGCGCGTGCTCCAACAGACTGACCGCGTTCATTTTCCAGTTTGCCGGGGGTGGCGTGCTGGAACATCCAGCCAGCGCCAGCGCCGCAGCTGCCAGCCAGAGCGAAAGCCGGCGTGTTTTAACCGCAGTATGATTTCTCATGGTGTTTTGATCTCCACCTCGCGAGCGAACGGCCACTTTTTGTTGATCTCGTTGATCAAGTGGTTGAGCTTGCGCACGCTATCGTCGATTTCGGTACGCAGATGCGTCATGTCGGCGGTGGCATTGCGCACGTTACCGGTAATTTTGGGCAGATCGGCGCTGGCGCTTTCCGCGTTCGCCAGCAGCGCATCGGCCTTCTTCAGGCTCGTGCGCACATCGCCAAGAATGGCATTTACTTTGGTGATGGATTGTTGAGCTTGATCCATTACACCTTCGGCGCCAAAAACGCGCGTATCGGCTTTTGCCAGCACGCTATCGACTTTGAGCGATACACCGTTTAAATTGGCTAGCAGGGTGTTGGTTTTTTCCAGCGCCGCGACAACTTGATGGGCATTCTTCGGCCCGCCCAGAACGCCTTCAAGCACACCGTATTCTCCGGTCATTCGTGAGCTCACCGTCTGCACATTCGCCAATGTCCGGTTGATTTCGGATTCCTTGCCGGTCATTTCGGTGATGTTGTTGAGGATGTCTTTTACACGTTCGATGATCACCGGTATCTCCTGCGCGGCATCGCCGGTGTGGAGTGTTCGGGTCGCGCTATCCGCCAGCGCCGGGTCACTTAGATTGGCGGTATGCGCCTTGATTTTCGCGCCGCCGATAAGGCCTTTTTCAAGCGTGAAAATGCTGCTTTCGCGCAGCCAGCGCGCATCTTTCTTCGGGATGGCGATTTCCAGGCGTACTTTGCCGTCTTCGCCCAGTTCCATGCGTTTTACCTGGCCGATGGGGAAGCCGGAGAAAGTCATAGGCATGCCGATGCTGACGCCCTCGGCTTCTGGCGCAATCAGCGTGAGGTTTTGCGTACTGTGGAACGT
Organism: Betaproteobacteria bacterium; assembly: GCA_020049415.1. GTDB lineage: Bacteria > Pseudomonadota > Gammaproteobacteria > Burkholderiales > Thiobacillaceae > PFJX01. Next base: position 11,143 of record JAIFKV010000014.1, on the reverse strand, counting down.
GCCGCGCGCATACAGCGAATACAGCACGAAGGCGGAAACCAGCAACAGGGTCGAGACCAGCAGCAGGCCAACCTTGAATTCCAGATTTTTGATCAGGGGGGGCGTATTGGGTCGGATCATATCGGTTCAGTCATCTGTCTGTTCATGGGCTGGGGTTTGCTGATGCAGTCTGCTGCGCCGGGTAAAGCGGCTGATTCCATTGATAGTCGACTATCCAGCATTGGTTCAGGTGTTCGGCCAGTTTATCGAGCAAGTCGAACAGGAATGGCGGGTAGTTGCAATCGGGTAGCAGCATGGCCGGACGTTCGATCAAGATGATTGGCGGTTCGCCGATCACCGCGCGCAACAGTTTTACCACGCAGCGCTCGGCATGGCTGAGGTCGGGGTCGCGCTTGTTGGCTATCGATTCATGACCTGCGGCAGCGAGGAGCAACCAGGCCGAATCCGCCGCAATTTCGTACGCCAGGTTGTCTCGGTATTGCGGAATCAGCGCAATGTTATCCAGCGCCGATAAATTGGCGCGCAGCGGCATATCCGGCGAGACCAGGGCGATATCCGTTCGGGTGATTTCGCCTTCCTTGGCGAGAAACGCCAAGCGCTCGTCGTTGGATGCCATCCAGTTCAGATGTATTTGCCGGTTGATCTTGCGCACTCCTCTGAAACCCGCATGAGTACTGGTTTTGCGGGGTTTGCTGATTAATCCTTGAAACCATATTTGACGTTGTTGCAGAGGCGAATGAATTCACCCTGGCTAGCGTTTATTTGCGATTGAAATATCACCGCATGCAATGCCAAGCGCAGATTTAATGTTGACTGCTCATCATCTTGAAACGATTCGTGCAAAACAATTTTAGTCCATTCCGAGCCGTGAAAATCCCGATCAACCCGGCTGTGGCGTTAACTTTGTAGCTGATTAGAATTAAAAGCTGAGCAAAATCTGCCCCAACAGGCTTCCTGGCGGAAGCTATCGACCGCGCGCATTACGTCGATGCAGCGGGGATGTGGCGGGGATGTGAACCGCACCTTCTTGCTACCAGGCTTGTGCGCCAAACATCATTTTGCGGGCGAACAGGGTTTTCAGCGGTGGAACCAGGTCGAGCAGGATCAGTGCCGCGCCACGCGCGTGTTTGAGCAGGAAACGTTGGTTGGAGAAGGCTTCGACCAGAATATCGGTCATCAGGCTGCCGCCGGTGATATCGAAATGGCGGGTCTTTTCGTAGCGCTGGATGAATGCGGTTTCACCGATTCGATCGCGCGGCGTGTCGAGCAGCGTTTCAGCGAGTTTCCAGGCATCACGCAGGCCCAGGTTGAAGCCCTGCCCGGCGACAGGGTGCAGCGTATGGGCGGCATTGCCAATGCGCACAATGCGCGGTGAAGCCGAGGCGGCGGCCAGCGCCAGTTTGAGCGGAAACGCGGCGCGGTGGCTGGCGGCGAGAAAGCGGCCTTGGCGGTCGCCAAAAGCGCTTTGCAAGTGCGCCAGAAATTCGGCGTCGGAGAGCGCCAGACGTGCTTCGAGCTGGGCATTCGGGGTGGTCCAGACCAAGGCGTAATCGTCGCCCAAAGGCAATAACGCAATCGGACCTTCCGGAGTGAACCGTTCGTAGGCGCGATGGGCGTGCGGTTGCTGCGTTTTTACCGTGCAGACCACAGCAGATTGGCCGTAGTCCTTTTCCTCGCGCATGGCTGCCGGCAGGCTCTTGCCGCCTTCGGACAAAACCACCAGGCTGGCGGTGAGCATTTTCTCCACCCCCTCATGTTGAAAGCGCAACATGCCGTAGCCGGCGGTGGCCTGGACGGCGTTGACGCGGGCACCGGTCAGCAGTGTTGCACCGCAGTCGGTCATGCGCTTGGCCAGTGCAGCGTAAAGATCACCGTATTCCGCAACATAGCCGAGCGCGGAAGCGTCGACATCTTGTGCGGTCAGCACGGCGCGACCGAGGCCGCCGCGCTGTGAAACGTGAATGCTTTCGATTGCTGTGGCGTGAGCGGCGAGGGTGTCCCATGCGCCGAGACGATTCAGGATTAAATACGCGCCTTGCGAAAGGGCGAGGGCGCGCGGATCCGGGGCTTCCAGTTTGCTTCGCGCTTCAAGAATCGCCACCGATAAGCCCGAATTTTGCAGTCCAGCCGCCAATGCTGCGCCGACCGGGCCGCCGCCGACGATGGCGATATCAACGTGTTCCATGTGCCATCACCTGTTCAATATCAGAAACTGATTTGGGTGCCGCCGAAGTCAGAACGTGGCAGCCGTCAAGGGTTACCGCCACATCGTCTTCGATGCGGATACCGATGTTCCAGAACGCTTTCGGCACCGCCTCGGAGGGGCGGATATAGAGGCCGGGCTCGACAGTCAGCGTCATGCCGGCTTGCAGCGTGCGCCACTCGCCATTCACTTTGTATTCACCCGCGTCATGCACGTCGCGGCCCAGCCAGTGGCCGGTCTTGTGCATGTAGAACGGTTTGTAGGCTTCCTGTTCGATGAGGCCGTCGAGTTCGCCATTCAGCAGTTTCAGATCGCGCATGCCTTGGGTCAGCACGCGCAGCGCAGCATCGTGCGGCGCGTTCCAGCTATTGCCAGGTTTGACCATGTCGATGGCGGCGAGCTGGGCGGCATGGACGATTTCATGGATGTCGCGCTGCGCCGAGGTGAAGCGCCCATTCACCGGGAAAGTGCGGGTGATGTCCGCCGCATAGCCGTGGTATTCGCCGGCGGCGTCGATCAACAGCAGATCGCCATCATGCAGGGTTTGGTCGTTGTTGATGTAATGCAGTACGCAGGCGTTGGCGCCGCCGGCGACGATGGCAGAGTAGGCGGGCGCCTGGCAGCCGCTCTTGCGGAAGTGGTAGAGCAGTTCGGCTTCGATTTCCCATTCGCCCATGCCAGGTTTGCAGATACGTTGCGCGGCCAGGTGCCCAGCGGCGGAAATATCGGCGGCGCGTTGCATCAGCGCGAGTTCATGGGCATCCTTGAACAAGCGCATTTCATCGATGATGGCGCGGGCGTCAAGCAGCGCGGCGGGGGCGCTGACACCGCTGCGGGCTTTGCCGCGCACGTGATTCAACCAGCCCAGCATGCGCGCATCCCAGGCGGCGTCGAAGCCGATGGCATAGTGCAAGACGGGCTGGTTTTCCAGCAGCTTGGGTAATTCTTCGTCGAGTTTGTCGTAGGCGAAGGTGGCGTCGAAGCGGAAGACTTCGCGCGCCGCTTCCGGGCCGAAGCGGAAACCATCCCAGATTTCTCGCTCCATGTTTTTCTCGCGACAGAACAGAATTTGGCGTGTTTCGGTTTTTCCGGAATCGCCCGCGATCAGAACCAGCACCGCCTCCGGTTCCGGAAATGCGGTGAGATAGTGAAAGTGGCTGTCGTAGCGATAGGGGAAATGCGCATCGCGGTTACGGATGACTTCCGGCGCGGTGGCGAGCACCAGCACGCCTGGACGCATTTGTTCGATGACGCGTTCGCGGCGAGCGCGATGAATGGCGATATCAGGCTGCATGGCGTGGGCTGGGGTTGGCTCAGGTAGATGAATATTTATATACGGAAAAGGGAAATGATTTGGCGGTTTGTTGGTGCGCGTTGCTGACGGATAGTTTCAATCTCAGCGATTTCTACCACCTTTCGCGAGCAAATCGGCCGTCCCCGGGCTAATTGCCACCTGCCGCGCGCAGTTGCCAGGAACACGATCAGCAAAGCGCCGCGTTGGATGAAACAGGCTGCAAGCGGCTGGTGAGTTCGCTATCGAGAGCCGTCAAGCGCGCCGGGGTTCCGACATCCTCCCAGCGGCCGCTGAAATGCTCGCCAGTGACGCGGCCTTCCAGCATGGCGGATTTCAGCAAAGGCGCGAGTTTGGCTTTTGCACCGGTGGCGACGCTGGCGAAAAGTTGCGGCCGATAACAGCCGATGCCGGAAAAGGTGAATTGAGGCGTGGCGGTGACTTTGCCTTCATCATTGATGGCAAAGTCACCCGCCGGGTGATGTGGCGGGTTGTCGACCAGCACCAGATGTGCAAGGTGATGCGCGTTGCTCGCCATGTCGTCCAGCACCGGCAGCATTCGAGCGTAGTCGAAATCGGCATAGACATCGCCGTTAGTGACCAGGAATGGCGCAGCGCCGAGGAGATCACGCGCGGTGGCGATGCCGCCCGCGGTTTCCAGCGGCTCCGGCTCGCGTGAATACTGAATGCGCACGCCGAATGCAGCGCCATCGGCGAGAAAGTCTTCGATTTGCTGGCCGAGGTGGGCGTGGTTGATGATCAGTTCGATAAAGCCGGCCGCGCGCAGTCGCTCAATCTGCCAAACGATGAGGGCTTTGCCACCGGCTGACAGCAGCGGTTTCGGCGTGTGGTCGGTGAGCGGACGCATGCGTTCGCCCAGGCCGGCGGCCAGAATCATGGCTTTGAAAGGGGCGGTCGGCATCAAAAGGTGTAGCCGACTTCAACCGCTTTGCCTTCCAGGCTGTCCAGCAAACGCAGGAAGTCGCCGAGGCCGTTGTAGCGGGCGCAGGCTTTGCGCAGATAGTCCATCACCAATGGCATGTCTTTCAGATAGCCGGTTTTGCCGTCGCGGTGGCACAGGCGGGCGAAGATGCCGAGCACTTTGATATGGCGTTGCACGCCCATCCATTCGAAATCGCGATAGAACTCGCCGAAATCGGCGTTCACCGGCAGACCGGCTTGGCGCGCGTCTTGCCAGTAACGCACCAACCAGTCGAGCACTTGTTGTTCGTCCCAGCGGATATAAGCGTCTTTGTAGATAGACGCCAAGTCGTAGGTGATGGGTCCGTAAACGGCGTCCTGGAAGTCGAGCACACCGGGATTGCCCGCCGCCGTCAGCATCAAATTGCGCGAGTGCCAGTCGCGATGCACATAGACCCGAGGTTGCGCCAGGTTGTTGGCGAGGATGGTGTTAAAGGCGGTATTGAGCACATTTTCCTGCGCTGCGCCGAGACTCAGACCGAGATGGCGGGTGAGATACCAGTCTGGAAACAAGCGCAATTCGCGGCTCAGCAATTCGGCATCGTAAGGCGGCAGATGATCCGCTCGACTGGCGCTTTGAATCTTGATCAGCGTCGCGTTGGCATCGCGATAAAGCCGGTCGGCGCTGTCCGGGTCGGTTTCCAGCGCGGCCAGATAGGTGGTGTCGCCGAAGTCGGACAGCAGCAAAAAACCTTCTGCCAGATTCTCGGCGACGATCTCTGGCGTATTCGCGCCGGCGGCGCGGAACAGGCGCGCCACGTGCAGAAACGGTGTGCAATCTTCATGACTGGGGGGTGCGTCCATGACGATGAAACTGCCGGCCGAAGTGCGGGCGCGGAAGTAGCGGCGAAAACTGGCGTCGGCGGAGGCGGGCTGCAAATCAATCAAGGGGGCGGGCAGAACCGTTTGTACCCAAGTCTGCAGACGGTCAAGGCGTTCAGGGTGTTCAAGTCGTTCCAAAGCTATAATCCGGCGCTCAAAAAAACCGCCGGATTCTATCATTCCCGTTATGCCGCTCGTTGCGCCCCTTGCAGTGCCGCCCTTCGCGCGTTTGCTGCTTCCCATTTTGTTGACGGCGGCCTGCATGGAGGCATACGCGGACAGTGTGGTCTTGCTCAAACCAAGCGCCGGACTTTCTTCAGGCAGCGTGTCTGGCAAATTGGAGAAAGGGCCAACGCATTTTGAAGCCGATTCGATCTCGGGTCATGACCAACAGGAATTGGTCGCCGAGGGCGGGGTGGTCATGCGTAATCTGCGTGAGCAAATGCAGGCCGATTGGCTCAGTTACGATCAAACCTCCGATCTTGCCGAGGCGCGTGGCAATGTGGTGTTTGTGCGCAATCAGGATCGTTTGCAAGGCAGTGCGTTGAAGCTGAAGCTGGCAGCCCGGCTGGGTGAAATGAAGGACGTCGAGTTTCAGTTGGTCGGCAAGGATGGCCAACGGGTGCGCGGTGGTGCAGAAAGTCTGGTTTTCGCGGGGCCGGATGTGTACCGGATGAACTCGGCTTCCTATACCACCTGTCCGCCTGGCAATGAAGACTGGTTGCTGAAGATGGATGACCTGCAGCTCGACTACATCACCAGTCTGGGCTCGGCGCGAAAGGTGCGGTTGGAGTACTTGAAGGTGCCGATTCTCTATGTGCCGTGGATGGATTTCGCCCTTGATAACAAACGTAAAAGCGGCTTTCTGTTGCCCACCTATGGCGCATCGGATGCGCGTGGGCTGGAATTGATCGCACCCTGGTACTGGAATATTTCTCCGCAGCGCGACGCCACCATCACGCCGCGCGTGATGAGCAAGCGCGGGCTGCAGGTCGGCGGCGAATTTCGCTATCTGGAACCGACATACAGTGGCGAATTGAGCGGTGAAATACTGCCCAGTGATCAGGCCACCGATAGCAACCGCTACCGTTTTCTGTTGCGGCATCGGCAACAATTCGGGCCGCGCTGGTCAGGCAGAGTCGAATATGACGCCGTCTCCGATGACCGTTATTTTGCCGACCTGTCGAGTGAAATCAGCCAGACCTCACGGGTCAATCTGCCGCGTCAGGCCGCCTTCAATTTCAACGCCGGTTGGTGGCAAGCAAGCGGCATGGTGCAAACTTTTCAGACTTTGCAAGACCCGGCGGCTGACTTCATCGTCGAGCCATACAGTCGGTTGCCGCAACTCGGTCTGAGTGCAACCCGCGACCTGGCTTGGGGCAAAGCGTTGGCGGGCGGCGCGAATGGATTGGGCGTGCGCTTCGATTTCAACAGCGAGCTGGTCTACTTCGACCATGCCGGCGACAGTCGCGTGCAGGGCGCGCGGCTGCATGCCAATCCCAGTCTGAGTTTTCCCCTGCAAACGCCTTTTTCTGTGGTAACGCCGCGTTTGGGCTGGTATCTCAGTCACTATGCGCTGGATGACGCCACCTTGGCGCTGTCCGACAGTCTCTCTCTGCCGTTGACTTCGAGCGCGCGTTTTGACCGAAATTCAACCCGCAGCCTGCCCATGTTCAGCCTCGATTCCAGCTTGTTTCTGGAGCGGGATATCAACTTCCGCAACAAAAAATATACTCAGACACTAGAGCCGCGCGCCTATTACGTCTATATCCCGTACCACGATCAGACCGGCATTCCAATTTTTGACAGCAGCACCCGCGATCTCTCGCTCGATCAATTGTTCGCCGAAAATCAATACATTGGCGTTGATCGGATCAACGACGCCAATCAACTTACGTTGGCGGTCACGTCGCGGTTTCTGGAAACGGGGAATGGCGCGGAGCGTCTGCAAGTCACCTTGGGACAACGTTATTACTTTGCCAGTCAGCAGGTGACTTTGCCCGGGGTGGCGGCGCGCGCAAGCAATTCGACAGAGCTGCTTGCCCAGGCCAGTGGCCAGATCAACAGCAAACTGCGCCTGAGTAGCGGTATCCAGTTTGATACGGGTGAAGGCAATATGATCAAGGCCAATCTTGGCGGCTCGTGGAGCGATGGACCTGGGCGCCGATTCAATGCCGATTACCGTTATACCGAAGACTCGCTGGATCAAATCGATCTCTCCTTCCAGTGGCCGCTGGCGCCCAAATGGTATGGACTCGGTCGTATCAACTATTCACTCAAAGATTCCCGCTTGGTGGAAGGTTTGGCCGGGTTCGAATACAACGAGTCTTGCTGGTCGCTACGGGGTGTCATGCAACAACTGGCCACCACCGAAACGACAACTACCAACGCTTTCTTCCTGCAACTCGAATTGCGCGGTCTGGCCAAGCTCGGCCCCAATCCGCTCGATGTCCTGAAACGGAGCATTACCGGTTATGCCCAAAGTAATGAAATTTCTGAATAGCCTTATGTATAGCCATCTGCATAGCCGTACGCTGGCGACCATCCTTTGCCTGTTCGCACTGCAAGGCCCGGCACACGCTGCGCCGGTAGAAATCGACCGCATCGTCGCGGTAGTGAACAACGCGGTCATTACCGAATACGAATTGAAAGGCCGGGTTGATAAAGCCATGCGACAACTCGCGGCGCGTAACGCCGGAAAAGGCGGCGCGTTACCGCCGCGTCGATTGATCGAAAAGCAATTGCTTGAACGCATGATTACCGAAAAAGCGCTGATGCAGATTGCCGAAGATACCAATATCCGATTTGAAGGCCTCGCCCTCGACCGGGCTATCGCGCGTATCGCGCAGGGCAATAACATGCGTCCCGAAGTCTTCCGCAAGGCACTGGAAGACGATGGCATGAACTTCGACGATTTTCGTGAACAGATTCGCACCGAGATGACCATCTCGCGGCTGCGTGAACGTGAAGTCGATAATCGGTTGGTGATTACCGATGCCGAAATCGACAATTACCTGGCCAATGCAACCTCGGCGACGAGTCAACGGGACGAGTACCAACTTGCGCACATTCTGGTGTTGACCCCGGAAGGCGCCAGCCCGGAAAAATTGGCCGAGTTGAAGGCGAAGGCAGAAAAAGCGCTCAGCGAACTCAATGCCGGAGTCGATTTTTCCTCGGTTTCCGCCGCTTACTCCGATACCCAGAATGCACTGCAAGGGGGCGAACTGGGCTGGCGCAATGAAAACCAACTCCCTGGTCTTTACGCCAGCGCCCTGCGCAACATGAAAGTGGGCGAATATTCATCGGTGCTCAAAAGCGGCAATGGTTACCACGTCCTCAAGCTGCTCGATAAACGCGGCAAGGATGTACAAACCGTGGTCAAGCAGACGCGCGCGCGCCATATCCTGGTCAAGACCAACGAAGTAGTGACCGACAACGACGCCAAAACGCGCTTGTTCTTGTTGAAGGAACGCATAGAAAACGGCACCGATTTTGCTGAACTGGCCAAACTGCATTCGGATGATCTGTCCGCCAGCCGAGGCGGCGAACTCAACTGGCTGAATCCGGGAGATACTGTGCCCGAGTTCGAACGCGCGATGGACGCGTTGAAACCGAATGAACTTTCCGCGCCAGTCCAATCTCCCTTCGGCTGGCACCTGATTCAAGTGCTGGAACGGCGCGATCAGGATGTCACCGACGAACGCAAGCGACTGGAGGCGCGTCGCGCCATCCGTGAACGCAAATCGGAAGAGGCTTTTGAGGATTGGGTCCGGCAAGCGCGCGACCGAGCTTATGTTGAATATCGTCTGGAAGAGTGAAGCAAGTCGATGACGATCGAAGCCAGCCTGATTTGGCAAAGCCCGTATGCCAGCCACTGCGACCGCTTGCTGGTCGCGGACAGCGCCTTGCTCGCCGATGGTCGTTGGGCGCGCGCGGCGGAGACAGTGCGCGGAGTGGACGGGGAACAAAATATCAGCGCCGAACTCGCCGCCGCACCCTGGTTGCAACCGGCTGGACAGCCGATCGCCGAAATCCCGGCCAGTCAGTTTCGTCTTGCGACAACCCTGCCAACCCCCGGCCGTTTCTATCCGCGCTCGGCTTTCAGCAGCCTGGCCCAGAACCCGCGCGACATGCGTCCGGCGCGTCTGCTGTCGGTCAATGATGGCCTGATGCGAGTGGATGCAAACCATCCGCTGGCGGCTTGTGGCGCAACACTGACGTTCAGCGATCAAGCGGATGAACCCACGCGTGGGGTGCGTATGGTCGAACTGTTCGATGGCCCCGGCATGCAGTCGCCGGCGCAGTCGGTCGAAACGACCTACTTGCAACCGCACGGCATGCGGCGGCAAGACGCGGCGGCAGACGCGGTGTTCTATACCCAGCCGCGAATGACGCATCATCTCGATGCCGTGTGCCGGGCCGAAATCAGCGCCCTGTATGGCCGATTCCTCAAACCCGGACAGCGCGTGCTGGATTTGATGAGCAGTTGGGTGTCGCATCTGCCCGCAACCTTCGGCGACCCGAATATTGTTGGACTGGGCATGAATGCCGCCGAGTTGAACGCCAACCCGCGGTTATCCGAACGAGTCGTGCAAGACCTGAATCTCGATGCCGAACTGCCTTGGTCAGCGGCCGAATTCGATGTCGTGCTATGTACCGCATCCATCGAATACTTGCTCGATCCGGCGGCGGTATTGGCGCAGGTACGCCGCGTGCTGAAGCCGGGCGGCGTGTTCATCGTCACCTTCTCCGACCGCTGGTTTCCCACCAAAGCAATTCAGGTCTGGAGCGAACTGCATCCGTTCGAACGCCTGGGTATGGTTCTTGGATTGCTGCGCGACGCCGGGTTCAGCGCGTTGCATAGCGAAACCCGGCGCGGTCTGAAGCGCCCGGAAGACGACAAGTACATCGACCAACGGCTGTATTCCGATCCCTTGTTTTCCGCTTGGGGTTACGCGCCCGCGCCAGGTGGTTGAGCGCCAATCAACTTCTCTCCCGTCAACAAGAAAGAACACGCATGTACTCAGTCGCCCGCATCGGCATCGTCTCCATCAGCGACCGCGCCAGCACCGGCGTATACGAAGACAAAGGCCTGCCCGCGTTAAAGGAATGGCTGACCGCCGCCCTGCATAACCCGCTCGAATTCATCGAAAAGCTGATCCCGGATGAGCAACCGGTGATCGAACAAACCCTGATCGACCTCGCCGCTGTATGCTGCCTGGTGCTCACCACCGGCGGCACCGGCCCGGCTCCGCGCGACGTCACTCCGGAAGCGACATTGGCCATTGCCGACAAAGTGCTGCCCGGTTTCGGTGAACAAATGCGCGCCGTCAGCCTGAAATACGTCCCCACCGCCATCCTGTCGCGCCAGACCGGCGTCGTGCGCGGAAGCTGTCTGATTCTGAACCTGCCCGGCCAGCCAAAAGCCATCAAAGAGACGCTGGATGGCGTCTTCGCCGCCGTGCCCTACGGCATCGACCTGATCGGCGGGCCGTATCTGGAAACGCGGGAAGAGGTCGTCAAGGCATTTCGGCCGAAGTCGGCGAGCAAACCGGCTTGATCGCTGGCTGAATTGGTGGGCGCGCTACAGCGTTGTCGGTCGCTTGAAGGGAATGACCATGCTGCGCGACCAGCGCTTTGTACCGCATCCCACCCAACTTATGGCTAGTTTGATATCAATTGTGGTGTGAAACCGTCAATCAGCGCTGATGCAGACAAATCGGTTTGCGGCTGAACCCGCAAATCGTTCCAGTAACGACAAATTCAGGCGATGCAGGTTGTCTTCGACCCAGCGCAAAGTGCGTTCGTAATCGGGTGACTCTGTGCGGCACGTCTCGATCCATTCC
>JAIFKV010000126.1 GCA_020049415.1 Betaproteobacteria bacterium | reverse complement strand
TTGGCTTGCACCGAAATCATGGATGTCCAACCAGGGCGAAGACGAACCAGAATTCAAGGCGTGGTTTGTCATTGACTGCATTAACGAAAATGATGATTCCTGGGCCGCTCACTTTTGCGGCATAGCCACACAGGGTGGTCGAGCTGGTTATATGTTTCAGATCGAACCGGGTTGTTTCGGCGGAAAAAATGCCTGGAATGCTTGCGTCAAGCGTATTCCTCCAGACCTGATTTCCCGTCTGACCAGCCTTGGCTTCCTGAATCAAAACAAAGGAAAATTTTTCCTGCCTGTTCATCTGGACAACCAGCAGTTGGCCAAGAGTTGGCTTGAATATGGCGAATTCACCAAGGATGACGACAGCTTTGAGCCTTTGCGCCAAGCGCTGGACAAGCTGAAACAAGCCGTCCCGATTTTCGACCAGATCATGCAAGGTTGTATCAGTACGAATCCAGTCTAGCTGCCTAACCTTGATCCAAAGTGGGTTCACAGGGTAGCAGTCATCGGAATCACTCCGCAATACTGCCCCGCTTCCTGCCAGGGAAAACGTTTCTACAAGCTCAACACGAATGGGTGTTTAGTATTTCCTTCAATGCTGCAGTCCAACTGTCACACCAAGGCGGTTGCCTGCAGCCAGCAGTCGCCTCTTCCACGTCCATAATTGTGTTCCCGGCCGCAAGCAGAGTCGGCGAGCAAGTGCACATCGACATAACCAATGCAAAGCCAAACACGGCATGGTTTTGAATGAAGCGCAGCACTTCCTGATCCGTGGCCTGCGGGGCGCGGGGTAATCCATCAAGGGCGGTTAAAATCGTGCTGCGGTTTTTCATACTGCCGAGCGCCAACTCACCAATCACGAAGGGATGATTCAAAACCTCGCCTTGTTAACATCGAGACGCAGATGATTTTGAACCGCAAGACGTTGATCAAAATGCTGGTCGAAAACATTGGCAGTGTCGGATTCAATTGCGGACCCGCACACAGGGTGGTGCGGGGGCTGGAGGAAAAAAATCTTCGGCTACCCGATTTAGGCATGGGCAGCGACATCGGCGACAACTTCCGTCCACGGCCGGATTTTATTAAGGGTGTCCGCTAGATCATCCTTAACGCGCTCGGTGTCGTAACGAGCTTGGCCGCGCAGCCACCATCCTTCGGATAGCCCAAAAAAACGGCACAACCTCAAATCAGTGTCAGCCGTAATTGCACGGCGACCAGCGACAATCTCACCAATGCGCTGAGCGGGAACGCCAATCTCCTTGGCTAGCCGATATTGGGAAATCCCCATCGGTTTCAGGAACTCTTCGAGCAGCATTTCGCCAGGGGTAACCGGCAGAAGCTTGATTGTTTTACTCATGACTCAGACTCCGCTAATGGTAATCAACAATCTCGACATCTTTTGCCCCCTCGCTCGTCCAAATAAAACACACGCGAAACTGGTCGTTAATGCGGATGCTGTGTTGTCCGGCACGATCATGTTTCAATGCCTCTAAACGATTACCGGGTGGGACACGAAGATCGTCAAGAATGCCTGCCCACTCAAGCTGCTCAAGTTTTCGTCGCGCCACAGACTCAATGTTCGTAAATCGTTTTACGCTTTGCCGTTTAAATAGGCTCTCAGTCTCTGCGCACTTGAAGGATTTGATGGGCACGGCAGAATAATAACGCTATGCGTGATTAATGAATAGCGTGATTAAGGAGCCTATTGCAAAACGCCCAACGCGTATCCAATTTTTCGCGGTTTAAGGCTAATTTTGGAGTGCGGGCGTGCCATTTTTGGCATGGTGAAGTTCTCAAAAAAACCGAACCGGAAATGCGAGTGGACGCCGGGCGACGACGGCGCCTTCTGGACGGGATGCGATCAGGTATTTGTTTTAACGAAGGCGGCCTGAAGGAAAGCGGCATGAAGTTTTGTCTGTACTGCGGCGCGGAGCTGGTGATGCCGAACGGAAAAGTAACCGGCGCTGCGTGGTTTTATCGCGCAGTATTCATGTTGACTGCCGGGTTAGGAGTGGTATTTTCATGTGCTGAAGTGGACGTGATGTAATGGCTCTTGCGAAACAGAAATCGCTTTTCAATCAAGCACCACATAGTGTTCCCGACCACAAGCAAGTAGCGGCGAGCAAGTGCGCATCGAGATAACCAATGCCCAAGCCAAACAAGGCATGGAATAGTGCTGCCGTTTTTTAGGCTGCCGAGCGCCAACTCACCAATTACGAAGGGGTGAGTCTATACCTCGCCTTGTTGCAGCAAATGGATCAATTGACCATCCGCTTTTCGCAGATGGTCGATCCAGACGGACGTATTGACCAGAGTCATGCCGCCTCAGTTTGTCGACGGGGAGTGTCTCCCAGTTGCGGTTCGGAGCTACCCAGCAAGGCCAGGCGTTGCGCTTGGAAAAGCAATTCATCATCAAGCGTCATTGTGGTACGCATTTTTTCTCCTTGTTGCCTGATCAGTACGGCCTGAAGTCTTCATGATTAAATAGATATTATTCAATCACTTAATATAAACCCGGCCAGCGTTCGGTTTCCGACAGGATTTTTGTCCTGAAACGGCCACTTTCCCGGCGATAGCGCAGTGCGATCGTCAGACCTTCGCTCAGGGTTATTTCTGCCGCCTCGTCGTCGGCATCCGCTTCGTTCTCTTCGGACTCGTTATCCTCCTCTTCCTGCCAATCTTCATCCTCGTCTTCTGCAGGCAGTTCGCCATCACCCACTTCTATTTCTTCCGGAAAAGCGTCGAGGATTTCCACCACATGCCGGGGATTGAACAAATCCAGCCCGCCCTGTACAGCGGTCAGTAATTCCTTCTTATCATCGAGCTGACTGGTTTTGATTTGGCAAAGGTGTTGCAACAGGTTGAGGTTGATTAGCATTGAGCTCATCCAGTCCATGCTTGCGCCATAGGCAACCATCCACGACAGGCGCACTTGTTTCATCGCTGCGGGAATCAGGTTTTCGTTCATACCCAGCTCACAGCTATCGAGCACCAGCCCTGCGATGCGCTTTTTTCCGTATTTTTCCAGGCGACGGAATAGAGGGCCGAGATTCATCGCCCGACCAAAATCGCCCCCCAGCCGGGCGCCCTTGCCATGGCCGGCGACATACAGGATCACTTTGTCCACTGATTTTAAGTGATGAGCATCGAGCAGATATTGCAGTGCCTTGTCGAAACTTTGGCCATCAAAATAAGTGGCGTAATAAACCGGCATGTTGTTGAGTGCAGCAAAGCCCTCAAGGAATGGCCGCACTGAACTTTGCCGGGGATCGTCCGAAATACGGGACCAGGGTTGTTCAAGAACGAGCAGAGCGTAACGCATGATTTTCTCCTTGGATTGTCAATATTACGGTGCAACAATAAACTCCTGGTGCGACAAATTATGTCGTATGGAAATATCATCTTGACGCACTTTTTTTGAGAGGAAGATCATGCCGGTTCATTTGCTCTGTCTGGAGCGCCAGGCCCGTTTGCTGGATTTGATCCCATTTCATAGCGCCAGCGACTACCCGGGTAGTGCGACTTTGCTGGAGAAGATGAGCGATAGCTATACCGGTGCCGAGAGCGCTCGCCGCCGCCGCATCGAACGCGATCTGGATGAATTGCTGCAAACCGGACAGATTGAAGTCACCAACGCGGGGGGCAAACCGCGCTATTTCTGTCGGCTGACCAACGATGCGGCGAACGATCCGCGCCTGCTTGATTACATTCAGACATTAAGTGATGCGCTGCTCAAGGAACGCCTGCCCAGTCGCCGCCATGAACAGCTTTGGGCCAAATTGCGCGATAGCCAACAAAGGCCGCTGCTGGCCGAAAAGCGTTTCCGGGCCATCAGCGACAGTCAGCGTCTGCTGCCGGCCGACATCAAACCCAAGGTGCTGGTAGGCGTGCTGGCCGCCTTGATCCAACGACAGATTTTACGGGTGGGCTACCGCAAGCCCGACGATAGCTTCCAAAGACCGCTGCTCCATCCGCAGGGGCTGCTGCAGCGCGGCCCGGTGCTCTATCTGTACGCGTTGAAAAACGACGAAATGGAGGTCAAGATGTTTGCGCTGCATCGGATGACTTCCGCCAGCGTGGAAGCCGGCTCCGCCCGTGATGATCCGGATTTCGACCTGGATCAGCGCATTCGTGAGGGCGATGCCGATTATGGTCGCGGCGAACCAATCGAGCTACGCCTGCGAGTACGTGGTTATATCTTGGGTCAACTACGAGAATGCCCGCTGAGTGAGGATCAGGTTATTGTTGAAGATGATGATGATGATGATGATGGCGTCCTGACTGCGACGCTTACCGCTACTGTTCCGGCGACGGGGCAGTTGTACCGTTGGCTGCTCGGCTGTGGTGCGAATATCGAAATTCTCGCCCCGGAACATCAACGCAATGCCGTTGCTAAAACGGCGGCTGCGATAGCGAAGATATATTGCTGATTAGACTCAGGTTTGCTGATCCCAGCTGCGCTTGGCCCATCTACGGGGCAGCCTGCGGTGCTTGAGATCAAAGGTGTGTAATACGGAGGAAGGCGCGATAAAGCTGCTTTCCTTCTGCGGGCTTAAAAATTCACAAGTAGCTGCAAAAAATCAGACACGGGATGGGGGCAAGAGGCGTTAATGAGCCCCGCGTTTTTCCACGCCTGGAAGCAGGTAACTATTCGCTCACCCCCCATTCCCCGCATTGCAAAAGATGGACTGCCAGTTACGCCGAAGCGGATATAGCCAGATATCCTTGATGGGAACCTGGGGCTCGTTGTTTTCCCTTTTTTGCCTCGCCCTGCAGTGCGGCCGACGCTCCTACCCTGCCGATTTCATTTTTGTCTGATGGTTGTTCAGCTTGTGCGCAAGAACTGGATCCAGGCTGATCCCACGCCGGGATGACGGTGGTTATTGAGGTTTTGCAGGATTCATCTTGTACTGCCCGGAGAGCGCGCATTTCGACCCCGCCCGCCACCGGCATGCGCCTAACGTGAAATGTCCGGTAGGAGCGTCCGCTTACGGCGCGATTTCCCCGCTCCAAAGACTTATTACTTCTCGGCTCCTTGATGTCTACTTGACGTCTCCTTGACGTCGGGTTGTTCAAGATGCGCTTTAATTTTCAGTTTTCGGTGTAACCAAACGCAGTAACCCGTCTTCAAGTCGGCCGCTGGTGAGACGTTTTTCGACCATTTCGCGCCAACTCGGGGCGAGGGCGTTCAGTTCGGCGAGTTCGGCCAGCGCTTTGCGATCAGCTTTTTCGTGGTAGATCACACTGATCAGGCGGGCCAGCGTCCAGTTGGGGTGCGGCCGTTCGACCAGGCTCAGTTCGTCGTCTGGCGCGATGTCGCCGGCGTCCAGCACCCGGTAGTACCAGCCGGTGCGGCCGCTGTTTTGTACGCGCCGCGCCATGTCGGCGATGCCGAAGCGGTGATTGAGTTTCCAGCAGGGTTTGCGGCCTTGTGATACCTGAATGCGAGCGCGCCCGATCTGGAATACGTCACCCAGGCAGACGTTGTTTTCGTCCATCCCCATAGTGGACAGATTTTCGCCGAAGCCACCAGCTTGAAATAACCCGGCTGGCGCAGGCAGTTCTGCCGTCCAGGCGGCGTAGTGCTCGATCGGGTAATGGTGCAGCGCCTTGTCGATGCCGCCGTGATGCAGGGTGTCGGCCTGTTAGTCACCATTCAGGCAAAGTTTGCTTAGCCCAATGCGACCGCTGACGGCCTGTTTGGCGATGGCGCTGGGCTGATCCGCCGGGCCGAAGGTCTGAATCTTGCCGATGTGGAGCGAGAGCAGGCGGGGCATGGCTACTGCCTATGTCGCGCGTACGACCACCAAGGCCGGATGGTTCGCATCTTGCAGCAGGATGCGGCGAACCCGGTCCTGCCAGAGGCGGGCAAATTCCGCGTGTTCCTGTTCATTGGCGACGCCGCCGATTACGCGAGCCATCAGCGCTGGCATTTCCGGCGAGGGGGGCGAGGCTTCCGGGTGATAGTCGACCAGCACAGCCGCGCCGGTATCGATGCGGGTAAAGCGTGCGTCGGCTTCGATACGGATGCCGTACCTGAGTTGGTCGCGGCGCACATGCCGGCCGCCGAGACCTTTGAAGCCGCCTTCGCCTGCCGCGCCGGTGACCAAGCCTAAAACCGCGCCGATGACACCGCTGGTGCCGGCATCTTGCGGTGCACGCAGGTCGACGCGGAGATTGCCGCGTTCAGGCAGTGCATCCGAATACAGCGCCGCCAGGGCGCGGCTTGCCATCAGCCAGGCGCCCGCCACGGTCGGGCAAGAATGTCCGGCCAGCTTCACCGCATCGGCGTAGCGGTATTCGATAACGCCGTCTGCCGCCGCGCCAAGCGCGTTCGCCAAGGGGTCGCGCAGCGTCAGGCCAGGTACCTGGTTAAAGAATTCGGGGAAGGCCATGTTTGTTCCTTTTGAAGGGCACGGGTTGGAAGATGCAACCGATGTCGAAACCAATGTAATTCGAGGTGAAATCCGATGCCTTGATTTCGGACAGGTGATGGGGGGATGGCAACGCCAAAATGTGGTGGCTTAGTCCTTCGCTTGGGAGGCATCCGGCTTTAACGCATTCGTTTAATCCAATCGGCCGCCAAAGCGCAAAAACAGGTGTCTGGCATGCCGCAGATTCAATCCTTGCCGGATGGCGCTTGCGGCCAGCAGCAGCAGGCCCGGCATCATGGCAAATTTGACGGCTGGGGAAGGCAACAAAGAGACAGACAGAGAACTGGCAGACAGGAAAGGCGCCGGCAACAGCAAAGCCAGCACCGCCAGATGCAGCCGGAAGTGCAATCGCGACAGTTGGTCCGGGATCATCTCTTTCATGTTCGGAATGCTGCCGATCTTTGCCCTGGTCTGGGTCTTGAGGTGAAACCAGGCCAGAAAAGGTACGTTACTGCGTGAAATACCCGGTAGTAGCGTCCGCTTGCGGCGCGAATCGCCCGCACCGAACCCGGATGCAACCATTATCGGCCCGCAAGCGGAGCCTCCTACAGTTTTGTAGGATGGGCAAAGCGCAGCGTGCCCATCGGCGCGGTGAATTGATGGGCACGCAAGCTTTGCCCATCCTACTGATTCATCTTGTTCTGCACGAGGAGCGCGCATTTCGGCCCCCACCTGCCACCGGCATGCGCCTAACGTGAAGTACCCTGCCGATTTCATTTTTGTCTGATGGTTGTTCAACTGGTGTGCACGAACTGGATCTCGGCTGACCCCACGCTGGGATGACGGTGGTTTTTAAGTTATTTGGTGGTTTTTGTAAGCCAAGGCCAGGGATGACCGGCAGGAAATGCTAAAGGTAGCCATGCCGGCGGATGCATGGTTGGCTTGTGTACTGATTTCACCGCCTGATGTTGGATAATCTTGTGCCTTGTTTTGCCATATCCAATTACGCATGAACCACTTCTTGACGGTCACTCGCAAAATCACCATCCGGGGCGTGCTCTGGGTGGCCGGGTTGCTGCTTGTCTCCGGATGGTCGGCGGCGGCCGGGTTGGAGAAGGTCGTGCTGCAATTGAAATGGCGGCATCAGTTTCAATTTGCTGGCTATTACGCAGCGCAAGAACAGGGTTATTACCGCGATGCCGGGTTGGATGTGGCGTTGATCGAGGCGGAGCCGGCTACTGATCCGGTTGCGGAAGTGACTTCTGGCCGGGCCCAGTTCGGCGTTGGCAACAGCGCGCTATTGCTGGCGCGGCATGAGGGCAAGCCGGTGGTGGTGCTGG
>JAIFKV010000158.1 GCA_020049415.1 Betaproteobacteria bacterium | reverse complement strand
GCATTAGCGCAACAGGAGGTGAAGTTTCGTACAGTGGCCGATTACGCCTACGACTGGG
This sequence comes from Betaproteobacteria bacterium, assembly GCA_020049415.1. Classification (GTDB taxonomy): domain Bacteria; phylum Pseudomonadota; class Gammaproteobacteria; order Burkholderiales; family Thiobacillaceae; genus PFJX01. The sequence goes on along the minus strand of JAIFKV010000158.1, from coordinate 9,475 downwards.
AAACATGGGAATCACCGGCGGGCGACTATCTCTACATTTCCCCGTCCTGCGAGCGCGTCAGCGGCTATCGTCGCGAGGAGTTTTTTACCGACCCGACGCTCACGGAACGCATCGTCCTGCCGGAAGATGCGGTTATCTGGAATGGCCATCATGAGCATGTCAGGGATGAAACAGGTACCCACGAGGCGCTGTTCCGTATCCGCTGTCGGGATGGCAGCGTGCGCTGGATCGAGCATCTGTGCAATCCGGTCATCGACGGCCACGGACACTATCTGGGGCGGCGCGGCAGCAACCGCGATGTCACCCAGCGCAAGCAAGCCGAGGCGGAACTGATCAAGGCCAAGGAGGCTGCCGAAGCAGCCAGTCGCGCCAAAAGTGTTTTTGTCGCCAACATGAGCCATGAGATCCGCACGCCGATGAATGGCGTCATCGGCTTGACGCATCTGCTGCTCGATGGAAAAGATCTCAATGCCCGGCAACGTGACTACTTGCAGAAGATCCAGAATTCATCAGCCGCGCTCCTGTCCATCCTCAACGATATCCTCGATTACTCCAAAGTCGAGGCTGGGCGTCTGGAACTCGACAGCATTGAATTCTCGCTCGAGGAGGTGCTGGAAAACGTCGCCAACCTGTTCAGCGTGCGCGCCGAAGAAAAGGGGCTGGAACTGTTCTTCCAGATTGGCCACGATGTATCCCCGACCCTGATCGGCGACCCGTTGCGCCTCAGCCAGGTGATGAACAACCTGGTCGGCAATGCGGTGAAATTTACCGAAAAGGGCCAAATTCACATTCAGGTTGAGCAACTTTCTGCATCGCCGGGCCAGGTCACCCTGCGCTTCACGGTGCGCGACAGCGGTATCGGCATGACCCCTGAGCAGGCGATACGCCTGTTTCAGCCGTTCACTCAGGCGGATGGTTCGATTACCCGCAAGTACGGCGGTACCGGTCTGGGCCTGACCATCAGCCAGCGCCTGGTGGAAAAAATGGGTGGTGACATTGTCGTCAGTTCGGCCCCCGGCCAAGGCAGCAACTTTACCTTCGCGCTAACCTTGCCGGTGCCGCAGCACGCCACCATCAACCGCTCGCCCACCGACCTGCGGGGGATGCGCGTGCTGGTGGTGGATGACCTCGATATCTCGCGCAGCATCCTCACCGAACTGCTCACCCACTGGGGATTCCTCGTCAGCGAAGCGGCCAGCGGCAAGGCAGCCCTGGAAATCCTTGCAACAGTCGACAGCGCTGCCGATCCGGTGGAACTGGTGCTGCTCGACTGGAAAATGCCGGAAATGGATGGGGTCGAGGTGGCGCGCCACGTGCATCAACTGGCCGAAATCCACGGCATTCCTCACCTGCCGGTGATCATCATGGTCACCGCCTACAGCAAGGATCAGTTGCTGGAGGAAGCGCGTGATGTTCAGCTCGACGCCATCCTGACCAAACCCGTCACCGCATCGGGACTGTTCGATACCATCATCCGCTTCCAGGGCGGGCAGGTGCTGGAGAAGGCGGCAGACGTTCAGCCCGACTTGCGCGAGCAGTTGGCTGCCATCCAGGGCGCACGTATTTTGCTGGTGGAAGACAACGCCATCAACCAGCAGGTGGCGCGCGAATTCCTCGTACGTTCCGGCTTGCAGGTGACCGTCGCGGACAATGGCGCAGAAGCGCTCAAGATATTGCAGGATGCCACTTTCGACGCCGTGTTGATGGATCTGCAAATGCCGGTAATGGATGGCATCGCGGCAAGCCGACAAATCCGCCTCGACGAGCGTTTCCGCGAGTTGCCGATTATCGCCATGACGGCGGCGGTGATGCAGAAGGATCGGGAGGAATGCCTTGCCGCCGGGATGAACGACCACGTCGCCAAACCGATCCAGCCCAATGAATTGCGCACCGCATTGATTAAACACATCAAACCGGTTGCGCAAGCACAGAACAATGCTCGGCCATATATCCATGCCGCCGCCGCGGCGACGCCCGCAACGCTTGAGCTTCCCGGTTTTGCCTTGCAGGGCGTACTCGAAATGCTGGGCGGTAATCAGACACGGCTCAGGGAACTGCTCGTGCAGTTCGCCGCAAAGTTTGCCGACGCCGCAGTGGAAACAGCAAATCTGATCCGGGAAGGCAAATCTCAGGAGGCGGCAGGATACCTGCACCAGATCAAGGGGGCGGCGGCCAATCTGGGAGCAATGGCACTGCAACAGGCGACGGCCACCCTTGAAGATCAGATCAAGGCGGGACAGCCACTTGCCAGCCAACCCGCCTTTGACCTGACACTGGCCCGGACGCTGGACACCATTGCGGCGTTTTCCCGACCGGATAAATGTTCGGCCGGGCTAACGCCGCCGGAAGCATGCACATCCTGTGATTGGCAACATGCCGCCAAACTAGCGCAACAAATAGACGAATTACTCACCGGCAACAGCTTCGTACCGCATGAATTGGTCAGCGCTCTCAAAGAAGCCATCAATTGCGATACCCTGCGCAAACAGTTGGCCGTCATGGAACACCAGATGGATAATTTCAATTACGCAGCTGCGCTGGAGTCCCTCAGGCGCCTGAAGTGCGCCCAGGAACATCCTTTGAAAGACGCTGAGAATCATGCAAACGCCCGCTGAACGTCCTGCCATTCTCATCGTCGATGACACTCCGACCAATATCCAATTATTGGCCGAAGTGCTGCATGCCCACTACCGCCTCAAGGTCGCCACGGCGGGGAAAACAGCGCTGGAAATCGCCGGCAAACCGGAATCGCGCCCCGACCTGATCCTGCTCGACATCATGATGCCGGAAATGGATGGCTATGAGGTGTGCCGCCGGCTCAAGCAAGACCCGGCCACCCAGGGCATCCCGGTAATCTTTATCACCGCCAAGAACGATGTAGTCGACGAAGAACTCGGACTGCGTCTGGGGGCGGCGGACTACCTCACCAAGCCGGTCAAGGTGAGCATTCTTTTACAGCGTATCGGCAATCTGCTTGAGCGGGAACAGTTGCGCAAGGAGGTCGAAACTCAGCGCGATCAACTGGAAGCACGGGTTGCCGAGCGAACCCTTGCGCTGTCGATCGCCAAGGAAGCCGCCGAAGCCGCCAACCGCGCCAAAAGCGTGTTTCTCGCCAACATGAGCCATGAACTGCGCACGCCGATGAACGGCATCCTCGGCATGAGCGAACTGCTGCGGCGGCGGGTGACGGACCCCAAAGCGCTCGATCAGCTCAGCAAGCTCACACAGTCCGCCCAGCGCTTGCTCGGCCTCATCAACGACATCCTCGACATTTCCAAGATCGAGGCCGAACGTCTAACCCTGGAACAGGTGAGCTTCAGCCTTGGCGAAGTGCTGGAAAACCTCATCAGCCTGCTGGAGGTGAAACTTGCGGAAAAGGGGCTGCGCGCGTTCATTAATCTTGCCCCGGAAATTGCCGGCATGACGTTCCAGGGCGACCCGCTTCGGCTGGGCCAGATTCTGCTCAATCTCGCCGGCAACGCCGTCAAGTTTACCGAACAGGGTTCGATCAACCTGCGAGTCCGCCTGCTTGAGGAAAGCGCTGCCGACATTTTGCTGCGCATCGAGGTACAGGATAGCGGCATCGGCATTACGCCCGAAGATCAGAAACGTCTCTTTAACGCCTTCGAACAGGCCGATGGTTCGATGACGCGAAAGTACGGCGGCACGGGGCTGGGGCTGTGCATCAGCAAACGACTGGTGCAGATGATGGGCGGCGAGATCGGCGTGACCAGCGCGCCAGGTCAAGGCAGCACATTCTGGTTCACCGCGCGACTGGGGAAGGCCACTCAGAGCGCCGTCGCGCCAATGCCGATTTTTTCTGGTGACACGCCGGCTGCACAGATCATGTCCCGTTATTCGGGCGCGCATATCCTGCTGGCGGAAGACGAGCCCATTAACCAGGAGGTTTCTCGAGGCTTGCTCGAAGAGGTCGGCCTGACGGTGGATCTGGCCGAAGATGGCGTGCAGGCCGTGGACATGGCCAAACAAAACCACTACGCCCTGATCCTGATGGATATGCAAATGCCGTACCTGAACGGCGTCGATGCGACACGCACCATTCGTGACATGGGCGCCGATTCGCTGAACATCGCCACCCCCATCCTCGCCATGACTGCCAACGCCTTCGACGAGGACCGCCAGGTCTGCCTCGACGCCGGCATGAACGACCACATCGGCAAGCCGGTCGAGCCGGATGTGCTGTATGAGGCTTTGTTGAAGTGGCTAACGCAGTCAGGCAACTGAGCGTTTAATCTGAGCAAGTAGAAAAATGCCCGCCTTGAACCCACATCACATCCGATACGAAGATTTGATCAATGTTCCGAAGCTTCAAGCTCTCCTGGAAAGCTTCCACAAGGTGATCGGCATCGCCAATGCCGTCATCGATGTCGACGGCGTCGTGATCGCCCATGCCGGCTGGCAGGATGCATGTACCCAGTTCCATCGCACCCAGCCACAAACCTGCCGCCGCTGCATCGAAAGCGATACATCGCTGGTCGAGAGCATGACAAGGGGCACACCGTATGCTGTTTATAACTGCCTGAACGGCATGGTAGATACTGCCGCACCCATCATGGTGGGCGACCAGCATGTCGCCAACGTCTTCACCGGCCAGTTTCTGACCGCCCCGCCAAACATCGAGTTCTTTCTCCGGCAGGCACGCGAGTTCGGGTTCGATGAGGAAAAGTATCTTGAGGCCATCTCCCGCGTGCCCATCGTGCCGCAGGAAAAGGTCGAGGCCATCACGCGGCTTTATGCCCAACTGGCAGGAATGCTCGCCGACAGTGGCCTGGATCGTTTAAAGCAGCAGCAAGTCAGCGCACAACTGGAGAAGGCGCGGGATCAGGCCCAAGTCGCCAGCCAGGCCAAGAGCGCCTTCCTTGCCAACATGAGCCACGAACTGCGCACGCCGATGAACGCCATCATGGGCATGATTACGCTGGCGCGGCGGCGGGTGGATGACACCACGGCGCTGGATCAACTCGACAAGGCCAAGGGCGCCGCCGACCGCCTGCTTGGAATCATCAACGACATCCTCGACCTTTCCAAGATCGAAGCCGATCGGCTGACGCTGGAACAGACAAACTTCACCCTCGGCGAAGTGCTGGAAAACCTCATGAGCCTGATCGCCCCCAAGGTCACCGAAAAAGGACTCAAACTGCGTGTCGATTTAACACCGGATGTTGCCCACCTCACGCTGCTGGGAGACGCCCTGCGACTGGGCCAGATCCTCCTCAACCTCACCGGCAACGCCCTCAAATTCACAGCCCTGGGATCGATCACCGTACACGTCCGGCGAGTCGAGGAAAGCGCAACAGATGTGCTACTGCGTTTCGAAATCCAGGACACCGGGATCGGCATTTCCGCTGCGGCGCAAGAGAAACTCTTCACCGCCTTTGAGCAAGCCGACGGTTCGATGACCCGTAAATACGGCGGCACCGGGCTGGGGCTGGCAATCAGCAAGCGACTGGCGCGGATGATGGGTGGCGAGGTTGGTGTCGAGAGTACCGAAGGAGAAGGTAGCATCTTCTGGTTCACCGCCCGGCTCGGCAAGGGTTCGGACGCCATCCCGCCAGCACCGACTTTTTCACAGGATACGGCTGAAGCTCGGCTGAAGGCTGAATTTGCCGGCACCCGCATCCTGCTGGCGGAAGATGAACCGGTCAACCAGGAGGTCTCGCGCGGCCTGCTGGAGGATGTCGGCTTCGCGGTCGATCTGGCCGAGGATGGCGTAGAGGCCGTGGATCTCGCCAAACGCACCCGCTACGCCCTGATTCTGATGGACATGCAGATGCCGAACCTCAACGGCATCGATGCCACCAAAGCGATCCGCGCCCTGCCCGGCTACGCACAAACGCCCATTCTGGCGATGACCGCCAATGCCTTCGACGAGGACAGGGACGTTTGCATTGCCGCTGGCATGAACGACCACATCGCCAAGCCGGTCGAGCCGAATCGGCTGTTCGAGACATTGCTGAAATGGCTGGGAAAATCATGAATCTGAGAAACGTCAGCATGAATAGGCCAATTACCCAACCGGTCCGCCTTGCCCGGCCGGAGCCAAGAGAACCCGTAGCCTTGAACGCATTGCTGCAGGCCATGCTTGTCTGCCTGCTGCTGGGCGGATTGCTTGCTGGCGGTGCGCAGGCCCAGTCAACCCTGGCCGCCCCGACAAGTACAGCACCCGCCATCGACCTATCGCCGGCGGAGCGTCAGTGGCTAGCCGAGAAACACACGGTGCGCGCCCGCGTCAGCGACTATCCGCCCTACATGATCAACAAGCCGGCTTCCATGGGAATGTCGGTCGAATACCTTGCCGCCGTTGCCAAACGCATCGGCTTCCAGGTTGCTTTCGTACCGGCTGCACATGGCTGGCCAGAGTCGATGCAGGATGTCATGGGGCCGCGCCAGCATTACGACCTGCTGCTGACGATGAACCGCACGCCGGAACGGGAACAGCAGTTCGCCCTGACGACCGACTATCTCACCGCGCCGTGGGTGATTTACACCCGCGACGACAGCCCCTATTACAGCGGGTTGGAGGCGCTGAATGGGCAAACCATCGCGTCTGAAAAAGGCTATGTCATCACCGGCAAGCTGAAGGCCGACTACCCGACGATCCGCCTCCTCGAAGTCAATAGCTCGACCGACGCCCTGCTGGCCGTGTCGACCGGGCAGGCCGATGCCTACATCGGCAACCTGGCGAATTCCAACTACCTGATCCGGGCCAATCACTTGCACAACCTGACCGTCGCCGCACCGACTCCCTTCGGCTCGCATACCCAGGCGATGGCCGTGCGCAAGGACTGGCAGGTGCTCGCCGGACTGATCGACAAGGGCATTGCCGCCATGACGCGGGAAGAGCGCAGCGCCATCGACCAGAAATGGGGGGTGGTGGAATTCAGGAAACAGATCGACTACACGCTGGCGTGGCAGATCCTGGCAGGCGCCGGCCTGCTCTTGCTCGCGTTCTTCTTCTGGAACCGCAGGCTGGTGCGGGAGATCAATCTCAGGCTCCAGACCGAACAGGAGCTACTACGCGCCAAGGAGCTTGCTGAAGCCGCCAGCCGCACCAAGAGCACCTTCCTCGCCAATATGAGCCACGAACTACGTACGCCGATGAACGCCATCATGGGCATGACCGATCTGGCGCTGCGCCATGCCACCGAACCCAAGCTGCGCGACCAACTCGGCAAAGTCATCCAGGCATCCCAGCACCTGCTGCATGTCATCAACGACATTCTCGATATCTCCAAGATCGAGGCCGATCGCCTGCAACTGGAACAGGTGACATTCAAACTTGGCGAGGTACTGGAAAACCTCATGAGCCTGATCGGCCACAAGGTCACCGACAAAGGGCTCAGGCTGCGCGTCGACCTTTCGACTGAAGTTGCCCGCCTCACCCTGCGCGGCGATCCCCTGCGCCTAGGCCAGGTCCTGCTGAATCTCGCCGCCAACGCCCTCAAGTTCACCGAGCAGGGTTCCATCACCCTGCGGGCACGGCTGGCCGAAGAAAGCCCGAGCGATTTGCTGCAACGACTATTCACCGCCTTCGAGCAGGCCGACGGTTCGATGACCCGCAAATACGGCGGTACGGGGCTGGGCCTGGCGATCAGCAAGCGACTAGTCAATATGATGGGCGGCGAGGTCGGTGTCGATAGTCAGCCCGGCAGCGGCAGTACTTTCTGGTTCACCGCGCGGCTCGGCAAGGCAGCCGACGCCGTCCCGTCAGCGCCTACTTTTTCGCAAGACAGCGCTGAAGTCCGACTGAAGCGCCAATTCCCTCGCGCTCGCATCCTGCTGGCGGAAGACGAGCCGATCAACCAGGAGGTCTCGCGTGGCTTGCTGGAAGATGTCGGCCTCGCCGTCGATCTGGCCGAGGATGGCGTGCAGGCCGTTGAACTGACTTGAACGGCGTCGATGCCACGCGGCAAATCCGCGCGCTGCCGAGCTATGCCCAGACCCCCATCCTCGCCATGACCGCCAACGCCTTCGATGAAGATCGCCAAGTCTGTATCGAGGCGGGGATGAACGACCATATCGGCAAACCGGTTGATCCGGATGTGCTGTTCGAAACACTGTTGAAGTGGCTGAGTTCAGGGGTGCAAGCGCCATGACCGCGAAAAAACCGTTGCGTTCGACATTGACATCGGCGCTACAAGTGCCGTTCCTGCGCAACATCCTGCTGATAACACTTTTTTCGGCCGCATTGATGCCGATCTATGGCTTCTTCATTAGCCATCCACAATACGAGCAACTGCTGGTCCGCATCACCGAAGACGAGGCGGCACGCGTTGCCCGCCACCTGAGCCAGGTGCTGCATGAGGATGGGACGGACGTCTCGCAAGATCGCCTGCCGTCAGGCTTTGCCGCGCATGCACAGGAGATCAAGTCCGACTTCCAACTGGTGAAGGTCAAGGTCTTTTCGCGCGAGGGCGTCGTGGTCTATTCGACCGCCGCCCCGGATATCGGCAAAACCAACGAACACGCCTATTTCAAGGAAATCGTTGCCCGGGGACAGGTATTCACCAAGGTGGCGCGCAAGGAGACTCGGACTGCGGAAGGCCAGGTCATGGATGCGGATGTGGTCGAGACCTACCAGCCGATCATGGTCTAGGGCCGCTTTCTCGGCGCATTCGAACTCTATTACGACATCACCGACCGGATGCACCAGATGGATCGCCTGCTCTACAGCACGCTCGCGCAAATGATCAGCAAGGTGCTGTTCCTGGGTGGTGCCATGGCGTGGGTGCTGCTGCGGGCGGCGCGGGTAGTGGATGAGCGGGACCAGACAAATCCGGCCATGAATTCCCGGTCGAAATATCGATCGCGGCCAACTTCGAGGCCGACGGGTTCCGCGCCATTGGCATTGTCCGTGACATCCGCCGGCGCAAGGAGGCAGAGCAAGGGCTGCGGCTCGGCTCAAGCGTCATCCGGCAAGCCTCGCAAGGCATCGTCGTGACCGATGCACGCGGCGCGATGACGATGGTCAATCCGGCATTCTGCCGGCTGACGGGCTATTCGGAGGCGGAGGCGATCGGTGCCAACCCGAAGATGCTGCAATCCGGCCGCCACGACGCGGAGTTCTATGCCCGGATGTGGGCAACCCTGCACGAAAAGGGTTATTGGCAGGGCGAAATCAATGGCTCAGCCTCAGCGCCATCAAGGACGGAGAAGGCCGCATCTCCAATTTCGTCGCCATGTTCTCGGACATTTCCAAGCTCAAGGAGGCTGAGGAAGACCTGGACAAGTTCAAAGCGGTGAACGATACCTATAGCCATACCACGGGCGACGCGCTGTTGCAGGAAATGGCCCGGCGTCTGAGCGAAGCGGTGCGCGAGGTGGATACCGTAGCGCGCCTTGGCGGCGACGAGTTCGCCATCGTGCACGAAATCGTCGACATCACCGCGCCGAAACGCATCGCGGACAAGATCATCGCCGCCATCAACGAACCGGTGTTCGTCGAGGGGCACCA
>JAIFKV010000106.1:23856-37630 GCA_020049415.1 Betaproteobacteria bacterium | reverse complement strand
GCATCACGCAGACCCTCAAGCGTGCCCATCATCATCACGCACGATCCAGTGGCATCGCCCGGCCGAAAGGTCGGGCGCGGATTGAAACAGTACCTACTTGGGCATCGCGCGCAAAGCGGCCGGCAACATCAAGGCGACAGGCTACCGCGCCAGCTTGAACGAGGCACTGGACGCCCTTGAGAAAGGAAAGGGCGAGAAGGTACTGGCGCGCAAGAGCTGTGGAGACCGCGTTTCAGGAGCGCATGCGCTATCACGTCAACCGCATCGCGCAGACCGAGCTACACCGCGCTACACCGCGCCTACATGGACAAGCAGACCGAAGAGATCATGGCCGATGACACCATCCATGCGGTCAAGGTGGTGATGAGCTGCACGCACCCGCGCACCGACATCTGCGATATGTGGTCACAGCTGGACAAGTACGGGCTGGGGCCTGGCGTCTACCCAAAAGAGCACGCACCACGCCCGCCATTCCACCCGTTTTGCAGATGCGTGCTTCACAGCAAACGCCTGATCAAGACCGACAAGGCGCGCGAGAACCCGGCCAGTGAGCGGCAATATCTGGCAAGGGTGATGCGCGAAGAGGGCGCTTCGAAGGCCGCGCAGATCATCGGCGGACGCGCCAAGCTGGCGGCAGCGCTGACCAATGCGCCGATTGACTCCATCGTGAACATTAACAGGCCGGCGCCGTATCGGCTGGGGAGGGGGGGGTAATGCCGGGATGAGATCAGAAGAATTTGCCCTCCCCGCGCCCGGAGTCCTGCCTCGCCGTGCAGCATGGGTAGGAGATGAGCGCGTAGACATTGTGGCAGACGAATCTGCCATCAAGAAACACCCTCATTACGGCGAAGCAAAAACAGGCGGCACAGTGGCGGCTGTGCGTTTGGTGATGGATGTTATGGATGACGCATGGTTTGCGGCGAATGGCGCGAAGATTGCGGCCAGTGGCCCGGTGATGGTTGGCGTGCACGCCGTTGAGGGGCTGTCCACCAATGTTATCGGCCCGATGATGTCGCAATGGATGGGGGCACGCATTGGTTTGCCGGTGGACGACAACATCGTGCAGATAAACCGCGTTGGCCACACAGGGTCAAGCGGCTGGCATCGATTGGCTACACAGGCGCTGTTTGCTGGCGAAGTGCACGCAGGAAAGGCTTACTGGCTGGCGGATGATTTTATTGGGCAGGGCGGCACGCTCGCCAACTTGCGGGGATACATCGAATCAAAAGGTGGCCATGTGGTTGGTTATACCGCCTTGACCGGGCGAGCAGATTCGTCCATTCTTGGATTGACACAAGCAACACTTGCGACGTTGAGGCAAAAACATGGACAACTTGAAAACTGGTGGCGCGGGCAATTTGGATTCGGATTCGAAGACCTTACCGAGTCTGAAGCTAGATACCTCATCCGAGCCGAGGATGCTGACACCATCAGAAATCGCCTGGCTTCAGGATGATAAGCGGCGTGTTCTTTCTGTCGGCAAGAGCCTCATGGAAGAGGCAATGATGCAGCGCGAGCGCATCGCCGCCTAACTCATCACCTCACACCAAATCACCATCAACTTATAGGTGTCGAGCCGGTCTTCATCGGTGATCGTCTCGCGGTAAATACCGCTGGCGTCGCTGATCTTGCCTCTGATGGCCGATTCCAGCTCAAACAACGCCGCGTAGACCGCCTCCAGCCCGCCGGACTCGGCGGCGCTAATATCGGCGCCAAAGTAAATCAGCAGTTCCGCTGTAGACCCCCCGGCAAGCAGATCGCCCGGAACGACCCGACTCGGCACCACGCGAATAAGTGGGTAATCGGCCGGACTGATGTTCGACTCCAGCCCGATCTTGCAACTCGCCACGCCGGCATCATTACGCACGCTCCAACGGAATGCTGAACACCGCAACAGGGTTACCCTCAACGTCAGGTGTGGCGGCCTGTGCCTGAGCCAGCACGGACGAAAATTCATCGCGGTAGCTCTTCAACTTGGCAGTGAACAAATCTTCCTTGTCCGCCTGATTTTCCTTGCACGCCAGTACGTAGCAACGCACCGTTGCTGTATCGCCCGGCCGAAAGGTCAGGCGCGGATTGAAACGATATGCGGTTGCGCTTCAACTTCTGCTTCGGCGCGTATCGTGAGCTGGATAACGGCATCATGACCAGCGCCTTCGGCTTGGATGAAGAAAGCGAGAGCATCCTCGCGTCCATTGGCAAGCCTCCATCTTCAGGATGATACAAACACCCCGTAGGGCGAAAAAGTCGGCGGCCGTATGCCGACGCCTTCCGCCGCATGCACCGAGCGTTGTCGGAAGGCGCCGGCAAGTAACCGCCGGCTTTTCCGACCTACGTTTGCCTTGTCGATTCGCGCAATGATCGTTCCGCTTGACCTATCGCGCATCGGGGGGCCGGCCGGCCGGTCGCCCCTGCACGGTTATCGGCGAGCCGAAAAATCGAATGCTGATTTAATCGCCGGTAGCGGTTAAATGTATTTGAAGGCGAGTGAGGCTACTTCGATCAGCATCAAGGCAAAAAACAGTCGCACCATGCCGCGTAGGACGGAAATTGGCGCCATGAACAATTTTCTCGGCGTGGCCATGCCTTCCGCGACCGGGATGACAGTGACGGCTAATCCAAAGGCGATGCTCTTCAAGAGGATGCCGATCAGCACTGAATTGTCGAATACCTTGCCCATTACCCGGCTGAAATCGGGCAGGCTCCAAGTTTGCCAGCCATAAACAGCGAGATACGCCAGGATCAACGCCAGTACGCTGGTAAAAGCGGTCAGCGCGAGAACGGAAATCATGCCGCCGACGACACGTGGCATGAATTCGAGCCGCATGGTGTCGACGCAAGCGCTCTCCAATGCTTCTATCTCGCCATTGATTTTCATCAAGGCGACTTCTGTGTTGATCGCGGAACTTGAGCGCAATGCGATAAACAGCGCTGTGATCAGTGGCAGTACTTCCAGCACCAGGATGCGCATGGAAACTTCGAGGGCGTAATCGGAGAGCCCGAAATCCGCCGCTGTAGAGACCACGATTTGAATCAATACAAATGAAAGCAAGGCCGCAAACAGCGTGAATCCGGGAAGAATTTGCCAGGCGGTAAAATAAATCTGTTTCATTACCACGGTGCGCGTGGCGCTGTTGTAAGCCGATGGCGAGGCGGCGATAAGCACGGCACGGGCGGCGAAAAGCAGGGTATCGCGCCAGATTCGCCAAGTGCCGAGAAGCGCCGCGCCGCGGCGAGAGAGAATGTTGGAGATGAGCGGCATATGTTTGATATTACTACCGTGAATATGTTCAGCGCAGGGTTGCTATGATGCGGTTAAATCATCAACGAAGTGGTAAGGAGAGAAGATGAATTTGCAATTGTCGGCGGTTTTTTTATTTGTTTTACTCTCGGTGCCGGCTTGGGGCGCGCCGGGAAGCATGATCAAGAATGATGAATTGAGACTTTCCGCCAGTTCCTCCGCCGCAAGTGGGGGCCGTGTCGAGAAGGGCGCTAGCGTAGAAATCCTGGCGCGCAAGGGGGGATGGACCCAGATCAAGCATGCCGACAAGACTGGTTGGGTTCGGGTCTTGTCGGTTAAATCGACTGCAAGCAGCAGTGGAAATACCCTTGGTGGCATTGTCCAGTTGGGAACCGAGCAGCGAGACCCTCGTCGTGTTGTGGCGGTTGCGGGTGTGCGCGGACTGAATGAGGAGGAATTGCGCGGCGCTCGTTTCAATGCCAAGGAATTGATGCGCATGGATCAATTTGTCAGCAGTCGCGCTGATGCCGAGTCGTTTGCGCGTGGTGCGGGTTTGCGTAGTGTCGATCTGGCCTACATCGAAGCGGCCAAGGGACGTTCGGAAAGCAAATCGAATCACGATTCGAACGCCAATGTGTGGGGCGAGACCAGTTGGTAATCCGCATCTTTGCCGTTTGCTTGACGAGCATTCATTGTTTCGTGGCGACGGCTCTAAACCAGATATCGAGTTCAGGTCAGGGGTTTGCCCGGAAAGGATAGAAAGCCATGTCGAATAAATTTATTTGGTCGGTCGTTGTGTTGTTCGCTGTCAGCGGGGTTCACGCCAGTGAACTGGGGGATATGTTCAAGGGTTTTTTAAAGCAGCAATTGACTCAGCCGACACAGCCGGTGGCGCCCGTGGCGCCGACTCCGCCCAATGTTCCCAATGCGCCTATGCAACCGGCTGCCAGCGCCGACAAGCCGGCAGATTTGGTTGTGAAAGCGTTGCTCAGCGGTAACGCTTCGCCTGCTGAGGAATTGCGCATCGGCCAACAGATTGCCGGTAACTTGTTGGGTGTTGCGCCCTTGGTCAAAGATGACGCTTTGCAGCGCTATGTCAATAAAGTTGGCCGATGGGTCTCTTTGCAAAGCGAGCGGCCTGATCTTGATTGGCATTTTGGGGTGATTGAAAGTGAAGATCTGAATGCTTTCGCTGCGCCTGGCGGCTATGTTTTTTTGACGCGAGGGTTATATCGCAAGCTCAACAGCGAGTCGGAATTGGCGGGTGTTCTCGGGCATGAGATGGGCCATGTGTTGCGCAAGCATCATCTGAAGTTGTTGCAAAAATCGCAGGGTATTGCGTTGGTCGGCGGTTGGCTTGGGCGCAAATATAAAAATGAAAGTGAGGTATTGCAAAACCTGATCGGGAATGGCGCCGAGGTGGTGGCCCGCAGTCTCGACAAGGATGCCGAATATGAAGCCGATCGAATCGGCGTCGTGCTCACCGCGCGTGCTGGTTACGATCCCTATGCCTTGCCAGCGGTTCTGGCCGAGATCGGGCATGTGGCAAAAACGGACAAGAGTGTGTCGTTGTTGTTCAAAACACACCCGCATCCCGATGATCGTCTGGCGCATTTGTCAGAAGCGGTGGGCGATACCCTGGATGCTTTATCGGAAGGGCAGAGTGGTGCGGCGCGTTTCTATCGGCTGCGGTAGTCTGTTACGCCTCAAATCTTAAATCTTCATGTTTTCTGAGCAGAATCGAAGGGTAGATAAGCGCAGCGCATCCACCTTACGCCAGACCAAGGCCATGTTTTCGATTTGCCAGTTTGGTTGCGGCTTCGCCGGTTTCCAAGGACGGATGTCCTGGTCGACTTACTTGGAGTTTCAATGTCAGAGTCAAATAGTCAGATCCTGTTGCAACAGAAAAACGCTGAAGGCCCTCGCAACTGAAGGACGCCGGATTCGTAAGTACTGAAGTACTAACGACTCCGCTGCAATCCGGGTTGTCGGTGGATCGTCTGGAGCGCCTGGTTTCCATCGGTATTGAGCTTTCTAGCCAGCGCGATCTGGGTGAGTTGCTTAATCGAATTCTGGAGGCGGCGCAACTGCTGACGAATGCGGACGGCGGGACGGTTTATCTGATTCGGCAGAAAAAGCTCGAATTCGCCATTATTCGCAACAAGACACTCGGCATTCATCAAGGCGGGCGCGGCGGCGCAACTTTGGCGCACGATCCTATCCCGATGTATCTGCCGGATGGGAGCCCCAATCTTTCGACGGTCTCGGCGTCTGCGGCGCTTTCCGGTAAAACCATCAATATTGCCGATGCCTACAATGCGTCGATGTACGATTTTTCCGGCACACGCCGTTTCGACGCGCTCAACGGCTACCAGTCGCGTTCGTTTTTGACGGTTCCGATGAAAGATCATGAGGAACGGGTCATTGGCGTGTTGCAGTTGATCAACGCCGAGGCTGCCACCAGCCGCGAAATCATTCCATTCGACAGGGACGACCAGTATCTGGTCGAGTCGCTTGCTTCGCAGGCGGCGGTAGTGTTGACCAATCGGCAACTGATCGATCGCTTGGAAGAATTGTTTGTCGCTTTTATCAAGCTGATTTCCAATGCGCTGGACGAAAAATCGCCTTATACCCACGGCCATTGCCAGCGCGTGCCCGAGATCACCATGATGTTGGCGGATGCGGTGTGCAAGACCACGGAAGGTCCGTTGAAAGACTTTCATCTCAGCGCCAAGGATCGGCGTGAGCTTGAGATTGCCGCACTGATGCACGACTGCGGCAAAATCACCACGCCGGTTCATGTGGTCGACAAATCAACCAAGCTGGAGACGATTTTCGATCGTATCCATCTGCTCGATGTCCGTTTTGAAGTGCTCAAACGCGATGCGCGTATCGCCATGCTGGAAGCGCGTTTACGCGAGCCGGATTCGGTTGATGTGGTGGCCCAGGAGGCGGAATACACCGGTTACTGCGCGGAACTGGATGCCGCGCGCGATTTCTTGCGTCAGGCAAATGTCGGCGGCGAATTCATGTCGCCTGAAATGCAGGCTCGGGTGCGTGCCATCGGCGGCAAGTATCGCTGGGTCAATTCCGCCCGCGCCACTGCCACCAGTGAGAGCGAAGCACTTTTGAATGATGAAGAAATGGACAAGTTGTGCATTGC
Source organism: Betaproteobacteria bacterium (assembly GCA_020049415.1). Classification (GTDB taxonomy): domain Bacteria; phylum Pseudomonadota; class Gammaproteobacteria; order Burkholderiales; family Thiobacillaceae; genus PFJX01. The sequence continues at coordinate 31,226 of JAIFKV010000106.1, read as the reverse complement.
AAAAGGCACGCTGTCGAACGAAGAGCGAGACATCATCAATTACCACATCGTATCCACCATCAACATGCTGGAAGCGTTGCCTTGGCCAAACCATTTGCGTAACGTGCCGGAGTTTGCCGGCGGGCATCACGAACGCATGGATGGCAAGGGTTACCCGAAGGGGCTGACGCGTGAGCAGATGTCGGTGCAGGCGCGCATCATGGGTATCGCCGATATTTTTGAAGCCTTGACCGCCAGTGACCGTCCTTATAAACCCGGCATGTCGTTGTCGCGTTCCTTGTCTATTCTGGGGCGCATGAAACTGGATCATCATATCGACCCGGATTTGTTTGATGTGTTCGTGCGCGAAAAGGTTTACCTCGATTACGCGCGGGCGCATCTCAAACCCGAGCAGATTGACGTTGTGGATGAATCCGCCATTCCCGGCTATTCCGGGTACGTGGCACCCGAAAACAATGCAGTAGCACTGGAGAAATCCAAGTCATGACCTTGCGCAGTCGTCGTTTTATCGGGCAATTTACCCTCAGCCTGATGCTGATCCTCATGTTGACGTTGCATCTGACCGGCATCCTGCATCTTGGATTTGTCGAGATTCTCGACAACGCAATGTATGACCTGAAGGTGCGGCTGACAGCTTCGCAAAATATTGACGATCGTATTGTCATTGTCGATATCGACGACAAGAGCTTGCAAGCGGAGGGACGTTGGCCATGGTCGCGGGAAAAAATGGCCCGCATGCAAACCAACTTGTTCGAGCAATACAGCGCCGCAGCGGTCGGCTTCGATATCGTTTTTTCCGAGCCGGACGCCAGTTCCGGCTTGCCAGTGCTGGAGACGCTCGCCGCCAATCAGTTAAAGGATCAGCCGCTGTTTCTGGATTTGCTCGAACAACTGCGACCCACCCTCGATTACGACCGACTCATGGCGGAATCACTGGGCAAAGGCATGTCGGTATTGGGCTATTACTTCAATGTGAATGAAGGGGCTGAACGAATCGCCACACTGCCAAAAGCCTCTTTCACACAGGAAGAATTGGGTGGACTGGGGGCTGGATTTCTGCAAGCCGAAGGTTATGGTGGGGCGTTGCCGATGCTGCTGGATAAGGCTGCCGCCGCTGGTTTCTACAACTCGCTACCGGATAACGACGGTGTTATCCGACGTATGCCGGTGATGATCCATTACCAGAACGCTTACTACACTTCGCTACCGATCATGTTGACGCGTGCGGCGCTGGATTCGGGAGAAATCCGCTTGATCAATCCGGGGGGCGATGGCTTCAACCGATTATTGCCGCACGCGCTGGATATCGGTGACTTCAAGGTGCCGTTCGATGCTCAGGGCGGTGTCCTGGTGCCCTATCGCGTGCCCGGCGCTTATCACTTTGTATCCGCGACCGATGTCATTAATGGCGAGACGCCGGCCAGCGACATCGAGGGTCGCATCGTATTGATTGGAACCACCGCCCCCGGCTTGGCCGATATTCGGGTGACGCCGGTCAGCGAGGTTTTCCCCGGAGTCGAGATTCATGCCTCGTTGATCTCCGGCATTCTGGATCAGAACGTGAAATGGAAACCGCGCCAACTTACGCTGCTGAGCGTAACCAGTGTGATTGTGCTGGGTTTGGTGATCGGCATTCTGCTGCCAATGACCACGCCCTTGATCGCGGCAATGTCCACCCTGGGCTTCCTTGTTTTGATTCTCGCGCTCGATCTTTGGGCATGGAATGCGCTGAATATGGAGTTTCCGCTTGGTGCACCGATGATCGCGGTATTGGGGATGTTCGTCGCCAATATGTCTTACGGCTTCTTTATCGAGACACGCGCCAAAGGCCAGATCACCAAGCTGTTCGGACAATACGTCCCCAAGGAATTGGTCGAGGAAATGAGCCGCGATCCAGATCGTTACAATCTGAAAGGCGAGTCTCGCGAGATGAGCGTTTTGTTCTCGGATATCCGCGACTTCACCAGTATTTCAGAAGGGTTGCCCGCTTCATCTCTGGCCGAGATGCTGAATTTCTACCTGTCGTCGATGACCCGCATCGTGCAACAACGACGTGGCACCATCGACAAATACATCGGCGACGCCATCATGGCATTCTGGGGCGCGCCGATGCCCGATCCCAATCACGCCCGCGATGCGGTTCTCGCCGCCATGCAGATGCAGCGTGATCTGGATGAACTGAATCCGCAGATGAAAGCGCGCGGTTGGCCTGAAATCAAGATCGGCATCGGCGTAAATTCCGGCAAGATGAGCGTCGGTAATATGGGTTCCGAGTTCCGCATGGCTTACACCGTGATGGCTGACGCGGTCAATCTGGCTTCGCGTCTGGAAGGGCTGACCAAACAATATGGTTTGGGCATTCTGGTTGGCGAGGAAGCGGTGGCGAATTGCACCGATATCGAGTTCATGAAGGTCGATGCGGTGCGCGTCAAAGGCAAGGTCAATCCAGTGACGATCTACGAACCGCTTGGCATGAAAGAAGGACTCGATATCGCCGCTATCAAACGCAAACAGGACTTCGAGCAGGCCTGCTCGGCATTTCTGAAGCTTGATTTTGATGCGGCGGAAGATATTTTCCGCAAAGCCAACAAGCGCAGTCCTTGCAAACTATATGAGATTTATCTGGAACGCATCGCGCATTTCCGCGAAAACCCACCCCCAGCAGACTGGGACGGCGTCTTCACCTTCACCAGCAAGTAACTGTTCGCACCATGCAAATCAAGGTCTTGGGTTGTTCAGGTGGTATCGGCGATGGTCGGCAAACGACCTCTTTTCTGATCGATGACGATATCCTGATTGATGCCGGCAGTGGTGTAACACTGCTATCGCGGGCGGCTTTGGCACGTATCAACCATATCTTCATTACACATACTCATCTCGATCACATACTGGGATTGCCTTTGTTGCTGGATACCGTCGCGGGGGATCGTCAGGGGCCCGTGTTTCTGCATGCGATTCCGGAAGTGCTGGAGATACTTAAAGATCACCTTTTCAATTGGCGCATCTGGCCTGACTTTTCCCGAATACCGTCGGTGGATGAACCTTTCATGTGCTACGCGCCTGTTCCCCTGGGCCAGACTTTTCGTCTTGCCGATGCTGACGGCGGGGTGCGCGAAATTACCCCCATTCCAGCCCATCACGTTGTGCCGACGGCCGGGTATCACCTGCGCGGACCGATCGGGAGTCTGCTATTTTCCGGCGATACCAATAGTCATCCCGTGCTATGGGAATTGGCTGCGCTGATTCCCAATTTGCTGCATCTGGTGGTGGAGTGTTCGTTTGGTAACGAACAGCGTTTAGTCGCCAACGCCTCGCGCCATTACCATCCGACAGAATTGGCGACGGATCTGGCTGGCCTGGCTGTCGGGCCAAAAGTCTGGATTACGCATCTGAAACCGGGGGCGGAGGCCGACATCATGAGCGAGTTACACGCCGAAATCGGTTTGATCGCTGCGCACGATGTGCAAGCGCTGATGCAAGGCCAGGTGCTGAAAATATAGCCAGGAGCCGGTGCGTTTCGCCGAAAACAGTCATAAAAAGAGTGTCAGGAATGTCGTGTTGAAACCCCCGCACGCTTTTGTAGCGCGGTTCAGTCAAGGGATATTGAAGTCCCTGCAGCCGTCCGCTATCGGTCGTTAGCGGAAATTCGTTATGTTGGATGAAATGACAATTTCATGGCAGTTTCACTCTGAAACCAGCCAGACGGCCAACGTGAACACCTTGGAAAGCACATATTGCGGTGGATCAATAGAGAGCTTGCTTGATCGTATAAGTTAACCTTTAGTAGTGCGTGGGGGGATGCATGGCATTCGTTGCAAGTGATCAGATAGCGAGGATTTCTTCCTCAATTCCTGGCGTCGTCTATCAGTTCCGCGTTCAGCCTGATGGGAAGTGGGTATTTCAGTACCTCAGTACCGGCATCAAGGCACTATACGAGGTGTCGGCAGAAGAAGCCTATGCCGATCACCAGGCAATTTCCCGGTGTATCGTTCCCGAAGATCGCGAATTGCATCGTGCATCGGTCGCGATCTCTTTCGAGACGCTGACTCCGTGGTCACATGATCACCGCATCGTTACACAGAGTGGCAAGATGAAATGGGTGCGGGGCCAGGCTACCCCCGAAGCTCAACCGGATGGCAGTGTGTTGTGGAGCGGCATTCTGACCGACATAACTGCACAAAAAGAAACAGAACTCGCGCTGGCTGAGAGCACGCGTCAGTTACAGGAAAAAGAAGAGCGTCTGGCGCTGGCAGTCCTCCACAACGGTATCGGCATCTGGGACTGGAATTTGCAGACGCGCGAGATGGTCTGGGACGACTCGATGTTCGCCCTCTATCGCCTGTTGCGGGAAGACTTTTCAGGTGCGGTGGATGCGTGGGAAAAATCATTGCACCCTGATGATCGCCCACGTACGGCGCGCGAGGTACAAGAAGCGCTAGATGGTGTAAAGCCTTTTGATACCGAGTTTCGCGTCTGCTGGCCGAACGGTGAGATTCATCACATCAAGGCTGTGGCTAAAGTGTTTCGGGACGAAACCGGCAAGCCCTTACGAATGCTCGGAACCAACGTCGATATTACCGAACGGAAAAAGGCTGAAGACGCGCTTCAGGTACAGCAGGAAATCTATCGTGCCGTTGCCGATCATGGCCAGGCGCTGATCTGGATGTCTGGCCTGGACAAGGGTTGCTACTATTTCAACGCGCCATGGTTGGCCTTTACCGGCCGAACACTGGAACAGGAACAGGGCAATGGTTGGGCCGAAGGCGTACATCCGGATGATTTCCAGCGTTGTCTAGACATCTATGTGGCGGCATTCGACCGCCGTGAAGCCTTCAAAATGGAATACCGACTGCGTCGTCATGATGGCGCATATCGCTGGATCATTGACGAAGGCACACCGCGATTTAACAGTGCCGGGGAGTTCCTCGGCTTTGTTGGCCATTGCCTTGATATTCACGAGCGTAAGGAGGCTGAAGAAGCCTTGAGGTTTACACGCATTAGTGTGGATGCAGCCTCTGACGCGGTCTTCTGGCTGACCGCTGATGCGCAGATCACTGATGTAAATGAAGCGGCTTGTCGTTCCTTGGGCTATTCGCGGGGTGAACTGCTTGGGATGATCGTGGGCGACATGGACCCACATTACGATGCCGCCATTTGGCCACAGCATTTTGCGGAGTTGAGGCAAAAAGGCACGATCAAGCTGGAATCAGAACATCGCAGGAAAAACGGCGAGTTGTTCCCGGTCGAGGTGGTGGCGAACTATGTGCACTTTGGACCTGAAGAACGTAACTGCGCGTTTGTTCGCGATATTGCCGAGCGCAAGAAGTCCGAAGCTGAACTCGAACAATATCGTCAGCATCTTGAGTATTTGGTTCGGGAACGCACGGCAGATCTTTCTATCGCCAAGGAAGCTGCAGAGGCTGCAAACCGGGCAAAGACCATTTTCTTGAATACGATGAGCCACGAGTTGCGCACGCCGATGAACGGCATCATGGGCATGACGAGTTTGGCGCTGCGCAAGGCGACCGATCCGAAGCAAGTGGACTACCTGACCAAGGTCACGCAATCTTCAGATAAGCTGCTGGCCCTCATCAACGACATTCTTGAATTCTCCAAAGCAGAGTCGGAAACCCTGACCCGGGATCTGTCTTTATTCATCCTTGCAGATGTTATTGAAAGCGTGAATAGCCATGAGGGCCCGAAAGCCAGGGGCAAGGGAATTGAGTTCCTGGTTGAGATTGCCCCCTTTCTCGCGGACCAACAGTTGATTGGCGACCGCCAGTGCCTGGAGCACGTACTCCTCGCACTGACTGACAACGCCATCAAATTCACTAGCCAGGGATCCATTACAGTGCGCGTGAAGGTGGATGAAGACAAGCTCGAGGCGCTTCTGCTGCGTTTTGAAGTATCCGATACCGGCATCGGTATTTCGGCTGTAGACCGGCATCGCCTCTTTACCCCCTTTGAGCAGATGGATGGTTCGATGTCGCGAGAATATGGTGGCTCCGGGCTGGGTCTGGCGCTCAGTCAGCGTTTGGCGCGTGCGATGGGTGGTGACATCGGGGTGGATACCTCAACTGGGGCTGGCAGCACTTTCTGGTTTACCGTGAGGCTAAGCAAGCCAACAGGTGCCATCCCGCCAGCACCAACCTAAGCAAGCACAAGCTAAACCGGTTTATTGGGCTACTTGGCCCACCGTGTTCAAGTTGATTCATATGTCACTCTGCGGGCTTTGCAATCACAGGGCTCCCTTTGTTTCCGGGGATCCCGCTGACAGTCAGCACGAACGAGTCCTCGATGAGGGCGTCGATTCGTTGCCGTTTCTCATCGAGCTTCGAGGTCTTAAAGGTAAGCCGCGCTATTCCTGGCTTGAGAGTGAACAGTTTCACCAGGTGACGCTTGGGGTCGGCCGGATTGGGCACGAGTTCAGACGTCAGGACGTTTTCATCGCTCGAGATGACCTCGACAATTTCGGTCGGTACGGCACGTCGACCCACATACAGATCGCCGCGGGTGATCCACCCACCCCCAAACCGGTACGTACTGAAGTCGGAGGCGAATACGTCTACATGCACTTCGACCCACATTGGCAAGGTGCGCGCGAGCATAGGCCGCATATACCGGAGCCGGTCGTTAAACCTGAATTCGGTGACGTTGTCCGGGCTGGTGTTCAGGGTGCGCTCAACGGTGACTTCCAGTTTTCCGTGCTCGGTGTTTGGCAGGAACTCGTCTGCGATACCACCACAGGCAACGAGTATCAGCACCGCGAACACAGCAAGCAAAGCCCTCTTCTTATGATTAAAAATCCTCATCATCCTGCCGAGACCCCCATTTTTCAAACCCTGAACGATCCTGACTTCCTTGTCTTGTCAGTACTTTGCTGCACCCAACGTTTGAATTCAAAGGTGCTACGAGGCCATGCACGGTGTCGTCAAAGGATTTGATCGGTTGATCTTCAAGGGGCATCTGACCACACCGTTCATAAAAAAAGGGGCCCGAAGGCCCCTTTGATTGCATCAAAGGCTGAATCAACCCTTGGCGGTGAAGTTGTAGTTCTCGGGTAAGCCCAGCGTGTCGGCCCAAACGTTCTTGGCCCAGGACTCCATGTAGGCAAATTCGAGTTCACTTTCTTCTTTGGAGACGCCGTTTGCACCCTTTTCCGGCAGCATCGATTTTTTCTCCTCGTTCCAGCGGAATACCGTGGCGACGTGGAAGGCGGTGCTTTCGGAACCTGCGGAGTAGCAGGTATTGGTGACTACCGGGGCGGGATCGACCGTGCGGCCATTGAACATTTCGCTCATGGCATAAGCGCACATCTTGCCCGTGTTGTTGGCCACAGAGCCCGATTTCGGGAAGTTGGTCAGCGAGGA
>JAIFKV010000106.1:0-23839 GCA_020049415.1 Betaproteobacteria bacterium | reverse complement strand
ACGCGAACGCCTGCCAGACCGGTAATCTTGGCTGCACGCATCGGCGGAACCACGTTGATGACATCGCCTTTGACATCGTCAAATTCGGTGCCAACCATCATGGTTTTTGCGTTGATGGAGCGCGGCATGTTGTTCGGACGATAGTCGATCATGCTGTTGTCGGTCTTGTAACCGTAGTGCTTCTTCCAGGCGGCTTCGAACAGGCCCTTCTTGGAGGCAATATCCGGGTTGCCGTCGAGAATGATGATCTTCGACTTGGGTTTGGCATTCTTGAAGTAGGTGGCGACCATACAGGCGCGCTCGTAGGGGCCGGGGGGGCAGCGATACGGGGCCATCGGTACCGACATCACGAAGGTGCCGCCATCCGGCATTGCTTCGAGTTGCTGGCGCAGAGCGCCGGTCTGGTCAGCACTGGCTTTCCAGGCATGCTTGATGGTTTTCTGGGTTTCGGCATCGTAGCCTTCGACCTTGTCGAACAGCAGTTCGACGCCACCGGCCAAGACGAGTTTGTCGTAGGCGAAGGTTTTGCCGCCAAGTGTGCTGACAGTTTGCTTGGCGGTATCGATCGCGTTGACGTAGTCGGGGACGAAATTGTTTACCACGCTCTTGATGTTGTCGTAGGGCAACGTGATGTCTTCCATCTTGTTGATGCCGGCGAGAACAGTGTTGGAGAACGGGCAGGAGACGAAAGCCGTATTGGGTTCAATGATGGTGATTTCCGCTTGGGGATACCACATCTTCATGTAACGGGCGAAGGTGGAGCCGCCGAAACCAGCGCCGACGACAACCACTTTGGGGGCCGCTTTGGCGATTGCGGGTGAACCAGCGCAACCAGCGAGGCTGCCTACCGCAACAACGCCTGCGGCGCCGGCGGAGACTTTGAGAAATTCGCGGCGATCAATAGCCATGGTGTTAGCTCCTGTTTGTTTACTTGATGGCGGCGAAATACTTGGCCATGGCCGCGTATTCTGCTTCGGTATAGCCGCTTGCATGCTTCTGCATCACGGTGGCGGGACGCGAGCCATCCTTGAATGCTTTCATCTGGTCGATGAAATATTTTTCTTCCAGGCCTACCAGGCTGGGCACGGCGCCGCGGCTCTTGCCTTCGGGGCCATGGCAATAGGCGCAGTTAGCGGCCATGAAACGAGCGCGCGGATCAGCGTGAGCCGAGGCAATAGCGCCCAGCGCGCCTGCCAGCAGCAGGGTTACAGCGAGGGTTTTCTTCATGTCTTCCTCCGGGTTGGGACAATGAGGCGGGATCCGCCTTCCGAACTGAGCTTCAAACCCTGGAGCGTACTTGTTGCTTCAACAGACTTGACCAGGATCAATGCCGGCGCGGATATTTGCATAGCGCTTTTGTACTGGTCAACAAGCGAACGCTAATATTGGCGCGGGATTCAGGCAATTTCAAAAAAATATTCGGTTAATTTTTTGCGCCCAAAAGTTGCGCGCGTTGGTGTTGCAGTTCGCCATTTTTCTGCGCTTCTTCGGCGTTCCATGTCTGCGTCAGCCATCCGCCAAGTTGGGTTGTGACCAGGTCAGCCAACGCCCTGATCCAGTCTGGACGATCATTCAAAGCCGGGATGTAGTGATATTCGCCGCCGCCGGCTTTAAGGAAATCGGTTTTACCTTCAAGCGCGATTTCTTCCAGGGTTTCCAGGCAGTCGGCCAGGAATCCGGGGCAAATGACATCAATTCGGCGTGTTTTCTGGTGGCCAAGTTGTTCCAGCGTGGCGGAGGTATAGGGTTGCAACCATTCGGCGCGGCCAAAGCGGGATTGGAAGGTGACCCGATATTGCTCGGGCGCAAGATTCAATGACTCGGCCAGGAGCCGCCCGGTACGCTGGCATTCACAATGGTAAGGGTCGCCGAGGTCGAGTGAGCGGCGCGGAATGCCATGAAAGCTCATCACCAATACGTCCGGCTGACCATGTTCCGCCCAGTAGGTCTGCACGCTTTGTTTGAGTGCGGCAATGTAGCCAGGGTCGGCATGAAAATGTTTGAGGGCGCGAACTTCCGGTGGATTACGTTGATGCAACAGACTCTGCCAGGCGGCGTCGAGCGCCGAGCCGGTGCTGCTGGCGGCATATTGCGGATAAAGCGGGAGCAGCAGGATGCGATCGACACCTTGTGCCTTCATCGCTTGTATCTTTGCGGCCACCGAGGGCTGGCCGTAACGCATTGCATACTCAACAACGAATGGTTGCGGGCTTCGCCGTGCCATTTCGACCGCCAGCAACTCTGCCTGGCGTGCGGTGAAATGTTTAAGAGGTGAACCTTCTGGCCGCCAGATCGAGGCATATTTCTGGGCTGATTTCTTCGGCCGGGTATTCAGAATGATGCCGTTGAGAATCAGCCACCAGATCGGGCGCGGGATTTCTACCACCCGACGATCCCAGAGGAATTCCTTCAGGTAGGGCCGCAAGGCTGATGCAGTCGGCGCTTCTGGCGTGCCGAGGTTGATCAGCAGAATGCCGGTGCGGGCGGTTTGGCCGTGACTGTAAGGCGGTTCGGGCAGGTAGAAAGGCATGAGTTTGGGGGCGGGTTTCAGTGATAGGTAAGGGCGTTGGAAAGGAGTTTCGCGGTGATATCGACGATGGGGATCACCCGTTCATAAGCCATGCGGGTCGGGCCGATGACGCCCAGTGTGCCGACGACTTCACCATTGGCTTCATACGGGGCGGCGATGACGCTGCATTCGTCCAGGCTGGCAACACCGGATTCGGCGCCGATGAATAATTTCACGCCGTTGGCTGCATGGCTGACGTCAAGCAGTTGCATCAATTCGGTTCGCTGTTCGAAAAGGCTGAATAACTCGCGCAGCCGCGCCATGTTGGAGGTCAGTTCTGGCGCATTGATCAGATTGTGTTCGCCGGAAAGTACATATTCATTGCCGACATCGCTGAATGCATCGGCGCCGGTAGTCACCACCATTTCCATCAACCGGCTGATGTCCGATTTCAATTCCGCCAATTCGGTGGCCAGGCGCGGTTGCACCTGTTCAAACGAGAAACCGGCGAAATGCTGGTTGTAATAATTTGCCGCGCGCACCAGTTGATTCGGCTCGTAATTGCGGTCGGTGACGATGACCCGGTTCTGTACTTCGCCATCGGCGGTCACCATGATCAGCAAAATGCGTTTGTCCGAAAGAGTGAGAAATTCAATCTGCCGCAGGCCCTGGTTGCGTCGCTTCGGAATCAGCACGACACCGGCATAAGCGGTGAGTTCGGCAAGCAGATGCGAAGCGGCGCTGAGCAGACGTTGCGGATCATGTGGCGACAATCCTGCCTCGATTTGGCGAACTTCACCTTGCCCAAGCGGTTTGACGGTAAGCAGGGAGTCGACAAACATGCGATAGCCGCGCGGCGTCGGGACTCGGCCAGCCGAGGTATGCGGGCTGACGATGTATCCGCCTTCTTCCAGGTCGGACATGATGTTGCGGATGGAGGCCGGAGAAAGGTTGAGTCCGGTGTGTTTGGAAAGCGTGCGAGAGCCGACCGGTTGGCCGTCTTCGATATATCGCTCAACCAGAAATTTGAGCAGGATGCGGGCGCGATCATTAAGCATGGCGAGCAATGATAATGTGATGGCTATAATTTCGCGCTATGAATACTGAATTCAAGACAATTGCGCTGGTAGGCAAATTTAATAGCCCGGGCGGTTCCGGTTCACTGCTGCGCTTGGCCGACTTTCTTCGCGCGCGCGGACACCAGGTCATGATCACCGAGCATACCGCCGACGTCTGCGAGATTCGCGACTTCCAGGTTGCGACGCTGAACCAGATCGGGGCGATGGTTGATCTGGCTATCGTGATGGGGGGCGATGGCACGCTGCTGAATATCGCGCGTACGCTGGTCGATCAGCGTGTGCCGTTGATCGGGGTCAACCAGGGGCGGCTGGGTTTTCTCGCCGATGTTTCGATCGACACCATGTTCTCGACCCTGGAAGAAATGCTCTCCGGCCAGTACGTGGCGGAAGAACGCATCATGCTGGAAGCGAGCGTCGAGCGGCATGAGGATGTGCTGATTGCCTCTTATGCTTTCAACGATGTGGTGGTGAGCAAGAGCGTGACCGGGCGTTTGATCGAATTCGAGGTCTATATCGACAACCAGTTTGTCTATAGCCAGCGTGCCGACGGCCTGGTTGTCGCCTCGCCGACGGGCTCCACCGCTTACGCCCTCTCTTCCGGTGGACCGATTCTGCATCCCACCCTGGAAGCGGTGGTAATGGTGCCGATCTGTCCGCATACCTTGTCGGCGCGACCGATCGCGGTGAACAGCCGTTCGGAAATCGAAGTCAATCTGATTCATGCCGATGACGCGCGGGTGCATTTCGATGGTCAACGGCATGCCGATCTGCGGATCGGCGACCGCGTGGTGATTCGCCGCGCTCACCATACGGTGCGTCTGTTGCACCCCGAAAATCATAACTACTACGACACCCTTCGGCAGAAACTGCACTGGGGCGAGAAGCTCTGATCATGCTCCTTTCATTATCTATTTCCGACTACGTCCTCGTCGATCGGCTGACGCTCGATTTTGTAAACGGCTTTGCCGTGCTCACCGGCGAGACCGGCGCGGGTAAATCTATTTTGCTCGATGCCATTTCTCTGGTACTGGGCGAGCGCGCCGATGCCAGCGTGGTGCGCGAAGGCGCTGCCCGCGCCGAAGTATCCGCTGAGTTTTCAGTGACTGAAGACGCCCCGGTGGCAGACTGGTTGCGCGAAAACGATCTGTCCGGCGAGGAGGATGTGTTGCTGCTGCGTCGGGTGGTTGAGGCTACCGGACGATCACGCGCTTTTATCAATGGCCGGCCGGCAACCGCGCTGCAATTGAAAGAGGCGGGCGAGTTTCTGGTCGATATTCATGGTCAGCATGCACATTATTCCTTGCTCAAGGCGACTGAGCAGCGGCGTCTACTGGATGCATTCGCGGGTTGTGACGAGCATGTCGCCGAGACGGCGCGCACCTTCAAAATCTGGCGCGAAGTCGTTGCTCGCCAGGAATCCGCCCTGAATCATGCCGATGAACAGGATGCCGAGCGCGCTCGTCTGGTCTGGGTGGAGCAAGAACTCGCCGGGCTGGATTTTACTTTGCCAGGCTGGCAAGACCTGCAAGAAGAACATCGCAAACTGACGCATGCGGCGGAATTGGCGACTGGCGCGCAAGCCGCCAGTGAGACATTGGATGCAGAAGAGTCCGGTGTGTTGAATCGCTTGCGTGGCCTGCGCGGTCGATTGGCCGATCTGGTCGCGATAGATCCGGCATTGAGCGAATCGATGAGTTTGCTTGAAAGTGCCACCGAAACCCTGCATGAAGCGACGCGTGAATTGAATCGCTACGCCGAGCGCGTCGATCTTGATCCGGAAGCGCTGAATTTGGCCGAGTTGCGTTTGGCCGCAGTGCAGGCCGCCGCGCGCAAGTTTCGTCTGCGGCCGGAAGATATTCCCGACCATCTCGCCAGCGCCCGGGCGCAATTGGCTGAGCTGGGCGCGGCGGCCGACCTGGAAGCACTGGCGCGCAAGGTTGCGGAAGCCGAGTCGGCGTATCAAAAATCCGCGCGAATGCTGTCCTCGCAGCGTGCCGCTGCCGCCGAAAAACTGGGAACGGCGGTCAGCGCCGCGATGCAGCAACTTTCCATGCAAGGTGGCCGTTTTGAAGCCGGACTGACCCCGCGCGCGGCCGCCGCTCATGGCGTGGAAGACATTGAATTCCGTGTTTCGCCGCACGCCGGGCAGAGCGTCAAACCTTTAGCGAAAACGGCTTCCGGCGGCGAACTTTCGCGTATTGGTCTGGCCCTGCAAACCGTTCTTTCCGGCACCTCCGGTGCGCCGACGCTGCTGTTCGACGAAGTCGATTCCGGCATTGGTGGCAGTGTTGCCGAAATCGTCGGCCGGATGCTCGAAGCGCTGGGGGGCAATCGCCAGGTGCTTTGTGTCACGCATTTACCGCAAGTGGCGGCGCGCGCCGGTCGACATTACCGGGTCAGCAAGGAAAATCAGGAGGGCAGGGCGGTTTCAAGCGTTAACGTACTCAGCCATGCTGAACGCGTCGAAGAAATCGCCCGAATGCTGGGCGGTGTCAAATTGACCGACGCTACCCGAACGCATGCCGAGGAAATGCTGGCGGTTTGAACCCGGCAAACCGATTGCGGTGACTCGGCGCGGGCTATTTGCAACTGACGGTTCGAAAGGCCGTCAGGCGTTATTCTTTGTTCCGGTTCGGGCAATTCTTCCGTTCACAATCCACGTAGAGATGCAATGCGTGTTCGGCTAGTTTGAAGCCGTGCTCTTCTGCGATGGCATGCTGCCGACGTTCTATTTCTTCGTCGTAAAACTCCTCCACATGGCCGCATTGCATGCACAGCAAGTGATCGTGATGGTTGCCCCGGTTAAGTTCATAAACGGCTTTGTCGTTGTCGAAGTGGTGGCGCAGCAGAATGCCGGCATGCTCGAACTGGGTCAGTACGCGGTAAACCGTAGCCAGCCCGACATCGACACTGTCTGTGAGTAGTAGCCGATAAACCTCTTCCGCGGTCAGGTGGCGTTTATCCGTTTGTTCGAACAAAGCGAGAATTCTAAGGCGTGGGCCAGTGACTTTAAGGCCCAAGGTCTTGAGTTGATCAGTGCTGGTCATGGTAGCGGTCTGCTTGGAGTGGCGTGTTGTTGCGCTATCATAACGCGGCTTCTGTATTGCGGCTTTTTGACTTGGCCGTCTTCCGATGACTTTTGCTAACCCGGATATTTCATAAATGCTCACGTGTCCTCGCTGGTCCCTTGTCCGCACTGGAAAGTTTTCCTCAGTCGGGCGTATGAATAACTACGCCACTCCTTCGGAAAATTCCCATTGCCAACCATGGCCGGCGCGATCATCACGCGAATTTATGAAATTTCCGGGCTGATTACCATGCGCCTTCTCATTTTGTTTTTCCTGACTCTTCTGGCCGGTTGCGGCAGTTGGTCAAGCCCGATCGATCGTATCAAGCCGCACAAGATCGATATTCCGCAGGGCAACGTCTTGACTCAGGACATGCTGGACAAGCTCAAGCCTGGCATGACGAAATCTCAGGTGCGTTTCATTCTCGGGACACCGCTGATCGTCGACCCATTTCATCCACATCGCTGGGACTATGTGTATCGCCTGGAGAAAGCGGGCAAGCTGGTCGAAAATCGGCGCGTCACGGTGATCTTCGAGAACGATCTGTTAAAGGTTCTGCAAGGCGATGTTGTCGCCGCTACAGGGGAGGGGGGCAAGAAATGATCAATGTTGCAATTGCCGGGATTTCTGGCCGTATGGGCCGGACGTTGCTCGAAGCGGTTCTGGCTACAGACGATTTGCGCGTGCATTCGGCGCTTGATCGGGCCGGAAGCGCGACGCTTGAAACCGATGCCGGCAATCTGGTCGGGGTGACGCTGGGGGTCAAAGTCAAATCGGATGTCGCCGCTGCGATTGCCGGTGCCGATGTGCTGATCGATTTCACCCGTCCAGAAGCCACGCTGCACCACTTGCAAGTCTGTGTTGAAAAGAAGGTTGGTCTGATCATTGGAACCACCGGCTTTGATGCGACTGGCAAAGCATTGATCGAGCAGGCGGCGAAATCCATTCCCATCGTGTTTGCGCCCAACATGAGCGTCGGCGTCAATCTGGCGTTGAAATTGCTGGATATGGCGGCGCGCGTGCTGGATGAAGATTTTGATATCGAAATTGTCGAGGCGCATCACCGTCATAAAGTTGATGCACCCTCTGGCACTGCGTTGCGGATGGGCGAGGTGATCGCCAGCGCCTTGGGGCGTGATCTGAAAACTTGTGCAGTCTATGGGCGTGAAGGCGTGACGGGTGAGCGTGATGCGCGCACTATCGGCTTTTCAACCCTGCGCGGTGGTGACATTGTTGGCGATCACACCGTGATGTTTGCCGGCATCGGCGAGCGACTGGAGATCACTCACAAGGCCAGCAGTCGGATGACATTTGCACTCGGCGCATTGCGCGCTTCACGTTTTCTCGCCGGCAAACCGGCCGGCTTGTTCGATATGCAGGATGTTCTGGGTTTGAAATAGACATTTCTCCACTTTTACGGACGCGGTTTTGCTGCCGACGTATAACGGGTTCAAGAATGGGGGCTTACTTGCGCAAGTTATGTTTGATCCTCTGCGGGATGTTGCTCGCACAGGTCGCCGGGGGCGTCGAGGTCATTGCGCATCAATCGGCCGGGGTCAATGCCTTGACACTGGCTGCGGCGCGGTCGGTTTTTGGCTTGCGCCAGAACAAATGGCCGGATGGTTCGTTGGTTCAGGTTTTTGTCCTGGCCGATAATCATCCCGCCCATATCGCTCTCTGCAAGGAGCGACTCAACTTATTTCCTTATCAGTTGCGCCAGTCCTGGGATCGGCTGGTCTATGCCGGCATGGCGCAAGCACCGATACAAGTTGCCAGCGAACAAGAACTCATCCAAAAAGTTGCATCAACGCCCGGCGCTATTGGCTATGCGTGGAAGGTGAAACCGAATGATTCGATCAAACTCATCGAGTTACAGTAAAGCACTGGCTGTTTTCGCTGCTGGATGGCTGGTTATTCCAGCTTGGGCGCAGACCTTGGGTGAAGGCGTGCAGGCGCATGGTTTCGTCAGCCAGAGCCTGGCTTATTCCAGCGATAACAATGTCGGCGGCGAGAGTGATGACAATCTGGCCTCGAATCTGCGCGAGGTGGGGGCGAATCTATCCTGGCGGGCAAATCCGGATTGGCTTTTTTCGGGGCAGCTTTTAGCCCGCTGGGCGGGCGAGACAGACCACGGCGAACTCCGTCTGGATTACGGTTTTGCCGACCGCACGCTGTTTTCAGATGGCGAAAATCAGGTTGGTCTACGTTTCGGCAAGATCAAAAACCCGTATGGTTTTTACAACACCACGCGCGATGTCGCGCATACCCGGCCGGGTATCATCATGCCGCAATCGATCTATCTGGATCGCATCCGCAATTTCTTGTTGAGCGCGCCCGGCGCAGCCACCTATGGCAACCATGCGCGCCAGAATATGGAGATTTCCTGGTCATTGGGCGCGGTTCGCTTTGATGCCGATGTCGTCGATCTTGAACAACTGTTTTTGCTCTCGGATCGGCCGGGGAATTATCAAAGTGATACCTCGTGGTTAGGCCAGGTAATGGCCGATCTCGATGGTGGTCGCTGGCGGCTTGGCTTGACCCTGGCCGATGTCAATCTGCATTACCAACCCGGTGCAGATCTGACCATGAATGCGCGCAACCGATTGACTCCAATCGTGTTATCCGTTGAACGGAACACGGAATGGTACAGCTTGACCGGCGAGTACAGCCAGATCAAACATGACAGCATGAATACCGGCACCGACCCGCTGGTCCCCTTGTTGAAAAAACCGAATACGCTGGAAACCTGGTATCTCCAGGCGACCTGGCGGCCGAGCCCGGATTGGCGTGTTTACCTCCGTCGGGATGAGATTTATCTCGACAAGGAGGATAAGAAAGGCGGCTTGGGCGGGCTCGGTTATTTGACTTTTGCCAAGGACTGGACTCTGGGCACGCGTTACGACTTCGATGCCTGGACTCTTTCAGCCGAGTTGCACAAAGTTCAGGGCACACTCTGGTTGTCGCCGCTGGACACGCCGCTTGCCAACCAGAAGGAAAACTGGAACCTGCTGTTGCTGCAAGCTGCCTGGCGGTTTTGATGCCGCTCAACAATTACCACTCGCGTTTCCTCAGCATTCGGCTGCGCATTCTGCTGTTTGCCGGTGTTTCTCTGGTCTTCGCCACCGCCGCTTTTACCGGCTTGGCCTTGCGTCAACTGAATGACCGGCAAGATGCCGCTTTGGTTGAACAACAAGCGCGCTCAGTGGATCTGGTCAGCCGGTTGTTTCAACAGCAATCTGCTCGTTTGCAGTCACTGGGCACCCTGGTTGCCGACTTGCCAGGCTTACGCGCGGCCATGCGTGATCAGGATGCTGCTGCTTTGGCGCGAGTATTCGAACCATTCTGGTCCGACCTGAATCTGACCCATGGTCTCGACCGGGTGGCTTTTTTTTCCGCCGATAGCAAAGGTTTGACTGAGTGGGGTATGGCCGACGTCGGCAACCGCGCCGCTGAACTGGCGACTGCGGCAAGGAAGCTGGAAACGCCCCAATACTGGCTGCAGTGCAGTGCTAAATGCCTTTACACCACTGCGGTTCCATTGATTGAAGGTGGCCAATATGTTGGTGCAATTGTGTTGGCGACCGGTTTGCAGGACATGGTGCTGGATTTCCGTCGACTCTCCGGCGTCGAGTTGGCGGTACTCAATCTGGCTACAAGTACCGGCAAAACCGCCAGTTTAAGCGCCATATTGTCAGTCAGCGGCGGCAAGGTTTACGAGGAACTGGTGCATTCCTTGCCCAGCCTGCTTGATCCGCGCGAAGTACTTGAAATGACCCGCGATGAGCGTAATTTCCTTTTGTATCGTTTTGCCGCGCCGGCGCCGGGAACTGGCGAGGTCAATTTCCTGGCAATTGCCGATGCCACCTCGGAAGCGCGTGAGATGGCTCAGGCGGTACGCGCCAGCATCGCTGTCGGCGGGCTGGTTCTGGTTCTGGCGCTGGGGCTGCTGTATCTGTTGCTGCGTCCAACCATGAACCGCTTGCGCCAGGCGGTGACCGCACTGCCGTTGCTGGGCGAAGGACGTTACGACGATGCACGCGGGGCGTTTCCCGCTTCATCCAGGCGGCAATTATTTCGCGATGAGGTCGATGATCTGGCCAACCTGACTTACGCTTTGGCGAACACGCTTGAATTGCTCCATGCCGAGTCGCGCCAGCACACAGCCTCGCTCAGCGCCCAAGCCAGGCAATTGGAGCAGGAGCGCGATTTTATTGCCGGCCTGCTCGATACCGCCCCGGTGCTGATTTTGACTTACGGCCAGGATGGCCGGATTCGCCTGGCCAATGCGCAGGCGGTGCGTAGCGCTGATCTAAAGGGGCAAGCCGCCAGCCACAATTTGTCGGGACTGGGGTTTTGCAGTGTCTTCATGAATGGTCCGCAGGGACAATCTCATGTCGCTTTGCTGGCTAATCTCAAGCCGGGCGAAGTGCCACATAGCGAAGGCAGTTTTGAGCGCGCAAATGGGGTGACACATGACGTCATCTGGTTCCATTCCTGTCTTGAAGAAGCTTCCGGTGAACATCTGTTCCTTTCGGTCGGGCTCGATGTCACCGAATATCGCAAGGTTGAGCGCAATCTGCGCCTGCTGTCCGAGCACGACAGCGTCACCGGTTTGCTCAACCGGCGCGCCTTCAAGCGCGAGTTTGATGCCTTGCTGGCGACCGGAGGCGAAGGCATTTTGTTGTTGTTCGATATCGACGAATTCAAGTCGGTAAATGACAGCGGCGGCCATGAGGCCGGCGATTACGTGTTGTCAGAATGCGCACGTCATATTCGCAGTCTGCAACCACCGCCAAGGTTGGCGGCGCGTTTGGGCGCGGATGATTTCGCCGTGGTGCTGAGCGGTATCAGTTCCGCCGAAGCGATTTTTCTCGCGCGTGGGCTGAATCATGGCGTGCTTTGGGCAAATGCCGGGACCAATCTGGATGTTGGCGCGGTGTCCCATGGCCGTGTCACTTCAAGTGTTGGCCTGGTGATGTTTCCCGAACAAGGTGACAGAGCCGATGTTTTGCTGGCGAACGCCGAAATCGCGCTGGCGCAGGCGCGCGCGAAAGGTCATGGTTCCTGGCATCTGTACTCGCTCGACGATCCCTACCGAGAAGCTGCTGGTCGGCGTGTTTATTGGCGCGAGCAAGTCGAACGCGGCCTCGATCAAGAGGCCTTTGTCATGCATTTTCAGCCGATTCAGCACATCATCAGCGGCCATATTGGCCACTATGAGGCGCTGATTCGCTTGAATGGAGAAGACGGCAAACTGATTCCGCCTGGCATGTTTATCGACGTTGCCGAAAGCACCGGCCTGATTCGCCGCATCGACCGCTGGGTGATTGAAACCGTGGTCGCTTTCGTTGCCCGGCAAGCGCCCGAGATCAAGATTGCACTCAACCTGTCCAGCCGCAGTTTCGACGACGATATCGCGTTTGAAACCATGCAAGCGGCACTAGCGCGGCACCAGGTAAGCGGTGATCGCTTGCTGCTGGAAATTACCGAAACTGCCGCGTTGGCGAATTTGTCCAGCGCTATCCGCATCATGGGCAAACTGCGTGGACTCGGGTGTGCTTTCGGCCTGGATGATTTTGGCGTCGGCTACAGTTCGTTCCAGTATCTGAAGGAATTGCCGTTCGACTTCGTCAAGATCGACGGTTCCTTCGTCAAAGGCCTGACGCAGCGGCCGGATGACGTGGTGTTCGTCAAGGCGCTCAACGATGCGGTGAAAGGTTTCGGAAAATCTACCATTGCCGAGTTCGTTGAAGACGAGGCGACGTTGAATATCCTGAGTGAAATCGGCGTTGATTATGCGCAAGGTTATTTGATTGGCCGGCCGAGTCCGACCTTGTTGTAGGGGCTGAACGAAAACCGCCTCTTGAACGACGCGCGCTCGGCCTCATAACCAGCCCCTGTTTTCAACAAGGGAAAGTGGAACATGACCGAAACCGTGAATGAACCCCAACAATCTGCCGCCAAGGAAACCCTGGGCTTTCAAGCCGAGGTAAAGCAACTCCTGCAACTGATGATTCATTCCTTGTACAGCCACAAGGAAATCTTTCTGCGTGAATTGATCTCGAATGCCTCCGACGCTGTCGACAAACTGCGCTTTGAAGCGTTGACCGATTCGGCGCTGTTCGAAGCCGACTCCGAATTGAAGATCAAAGTCAGCGTCGATAAAGACGCCAAGACCATCACCATTCGTGACAACGGTATCGGTATGAACCGGCAGGAAGTGATCGAGCATATCGGCACCATCGCCAAGTCCGGCACCCGCGAATTTTTCAGCAAGCTCAGCGGCGACCAGAAGAAAGACGCGCAACTGATCGGTCAGTTTGGCGTTGGTTTCTATTCCAGCTTTATTGTTGCCGATCGCGTCACGCTGACCACTCGTCGCGCCGGTTTGACGCAGGAACATGGCGTGCGGTGGGAATCTGAAGGTTCTGGCGAATACACGCTGGAAACGGTCGAGAAGGTGGAGCGTGGTACTGAAATCACGCTGCATATGAAGGCTGATGAAGCTGAATTCCTTGATGCCTGGCGCTTGAAATCGGTGATCCGCGAGTACTCCGACCATATCGCCATCCCGGTCGAGTTCATTGGCGAGAAGGATGCCGAGGGCAAGGAGGCGGTGGAAACCGTCAACCGCGCCAACGCGCTGTGGACCCGCTCGAAAAACGATATTACCGAGGACGAATACAAGGCGTTCTACAAGCACGTCGGCCACGATTACGAAGATCCGCTGGCCTGGACCCACGTCAAGGTGGAAGGCCGACAGGATTACACCGCGCTGATGTATGTGCCGGCGCACGCGCCGTTCGACCTGTGGGACCGCGATGCCAAGGCCGGCGTCAAGCTGTATGTCAAGCGTGTGTTCATCATGGAAGACGCGCGCAAGCTGATGCCGTCTTATCTGCGTTTCATCCGTGGCGTCATTGACGCCGCCGACCTGCCGCTGAATGTCTCGCGCGAAATTCTGCAAGAGACGCGTGACATGGAGATGATTCGCGGTGGCTGCGTGCGCAAGGTTCTCGACCTGCTCGACGATCTGGCCGAGAACCGCAAGGAAGATTACGCCAAGGTGTGGGAACACTTCGGCCGCGTGCTGAAGGAAGGTGTTGGCGAAGATCAGGGTAACAAGGAACGCATTGCCAAGCTGCTGCGTTTCCGTACCACCACGGTCGACGAGGAAACGGTGACGCTGGCCGATTACGTCGGCCGCATGAAAGAAGGCCAGGACAAGATCTATTATCTGACCGCCGAGACTCTCGCCGCCGCCAAAGCCAGCCCGCATCTGGAAGCATTGCGCAAGAAGGGCGTTGAAGTGATTCTGTTGGCCGATCGTGTTGATGAATGGCTGGTTGGCAACCTGTTCGAGTTCGATGGCAAGTCGCTCGCTTCGGTCGCCAAGGGGCAGGTTGATCTGGCTTCAATCAAGTCGGCCGAAGGCGAAGAATCCACCGAGGAAGCACCGAAGGCGGAAGAAGCGCAGCCGCTGCTGGATCGTATCAAGGCCGCGTTGACCGAGCGCGCCAAAGATGTTCGGGCCAGCAACCGGCTGGTGGAATCGCCGGCTTGTCTGGTTGCCGACGAAGGCGATCTGAATGGCAATCTGGCGCGCATGTTGAAGTCGATGGGCCAGGCCGTGCCGGATACCGCACCGATTCTGGAAATCAATCTGTCGCATGCCCTGGTCAAACGCCTGGAAGCGGAGGAGGGTGCGCGTTTCGACGAACTCGCCGGCCTGTTGATGGATCAGGCGGTTTTGCTCGATGGCGGCCAACTGGCTGACCCGGCCGGCTTCGTCAAGAGGATAAACGGTCTGCTGTTCGGCTAAGCTTTTCCTCTCTATCCTTGGGGCTGGCGACGTTGTACGGTCGCCAGCCCCAATTATTTTGAGGAGACAACATGACTCTGCATCGCCGCAATTTCCTGCTCGCCGCAGGTAGCCTCGCTGGCGCGCTTGCCGTTGGCGCACATGCCGCCCCGACCATCGCCAAGGCGCGACCGAAAGTGGTCATCGTCGGAGCCGGTTTTGGCGGTGCGGCCTGCGCCCGCTATCTGAAATTGTGGCAACCTGGGGTCGACATCACCTTGATCGAGCCGAATCCCGATTTCGTCTCTTGTCCAATGTCCAATACCGTCATTGCCGGACTCAACAAGCTGGAAGACATCACTTTTCCCTATCGTTACATCCGGGCCAGCGTTGATCGATTCGTGCGGGACACGGTGACCGCCATTGATCCGACCCGGCGCACTGTCAGCACCGCCGGTGGCGGCAGTTTCAGCTACGACCGCGTTGTGCTGGCGGCGGGGGTCGAGCTGATGTTCGAGCAGATTCAGGGTTACGACGCTGAGGCGCAAAAGACCATCAAGCATGCCTGGAAAGCCGGCGCGGAACAGACCGGCGGATTGCGCAAGCAACTGGAAGCAATGAAGAACGGCGAGGTGTTCGTCCTGGCCATGCCGATGGCGCCGTTCCGCTGCCCGCCCGCACCTTATGAACGCGTCAGTCTCATCGCCAACTACTTCAAGCAGGCGAAGCCGCGCTGCAAGATCATCCTGCTCGATGGCAACGAGGACATCATCTCGAAAAAAGCGCTGTTTACCACCGCCTGGAAAAAACACTACGGCTTTGGCACCACCAACAGCATGATCGAATACCGGTCCAACAATCTGGCCCGCGCCATCGATGTCAAGGCGATGAAGATCAGCACCGAATTCGACGATGTCAACGGTGATGTGATCAACCTGATTCCGCCCATGCGCGCCGCCGCTATCACTGGCCAGGTTGGCGCTCGCACCGGTGACAACGGGAGTTGGTGCCCAGTCGATTACCGCTCGATGGAATCGACGGAAGTGCCCAACGTCCATATTTTGGGCGACTCGATTTTGTCCAATCTGTCGAAAGCCGGCGCGCTGGCCAACAACAGCGGCAAGCTGTGTGCCTCGGCGCTGGTAGAGATTTTCAATGGCCGCCAGCCCGATCCGGCCCCGGTGGTGACCAGTACCTGCTATTCGGCCAGCACTGACCGCACCGCTTTTCACGTCGCCACTGTATTTCGCTACCAAGCTGCGGACAACAGCATGGAAGTTCAGCCCGGCGGAGGTGTTTCCGAGCGGGAAAGCGAGCAAGAATTCACCTTCATGCGTGGCTGGGCGAAGAATATTTGGGCCGATACGCTGGGCTTGCCGCAGAAGTACCGATTTACCAACCGGATCTGATCGCACTTTTTCCTTTCAATATCGCTTTTAGTAGACCTTTTTGGCGTTATCCTCAAAATCCATACACAGGGATGCGCTGCTCGATGAGGAGCGCTGCCGCCAAGTGTTCAAAGCGAACCAATGTGAGCGAAGACCATGTCACCTCAGCAATTAGCCCAGGAAGTCGAGAATCTTTTCAGTCTGCCCGATGTCGCTATCCGGTTGAACGATCTGATTGATCAACCGGAAACCACGGTTCATGATCTGGTCGAAGTCGTGCAACTGGATGCCGGCATCTCGGCCACTGTCCTGCGCTTGGCCAATAGCGCCTGGTACGGCTTGCCTTCGAAGGTGGATACGATTTCGCGGGCAATTACCTTGATCGGACAAAAGGCCTTGCGGGATCTGGTTTTGTCGACCTCGGTAATCACCACTTTCAAGGGGATTTCTTCCGAGTTTGTGGATATGCGCGATTTCTGGGACAACAGTGTCACCTGCGGTGTCGTTACCCGTAATTTGGCGAAAAAATGTGGTATCCGCGAGTCCGAGCGGATGTTTTTGGCGGGCTTGTTGCACAAGGTGGGACGTTTGGCTTTTTATGCGAGTCGACCTGTTCAGTATCGACAGGTTCTGCAACAACAAAACAGTGGCGAAGCCGCGATCATTGCGGCAGAGGTGGAGGTGTTCGGCTTCAATTACGCGCAACTTGGCGCAGCCTTGTTGCGTGCCTGGCGTTTGCCGGCGGCATTGGATGAAGTGGTGGAATATCAACTGAACCCGTTACATGCGCCAAATTTTCTGAAAGAAGCCGCGATAGTGCATGTGGCGGGCGATATCGCTTATCACATGGCGCCTGATATCAAGGCACGCTTCCAATTGGGTGAATACAACCTGACTTTCCTTGAAAGCGCTTGGGAGACGCTTGATCTGGATCGCAGTGTGCTCGCCGAAACCATGCAGAACTCGCTGATTCAATCATTCGAGTTGCTTGAAATCATCAACCCACGCTCAGCCATGATCATGTGATCGATTGCCGGTGAGTGCTGAGAAAATGCTCGATTCTGCCTTGCTGAAAGGCGCTGAATGTAATGATGTGTCGGTTTAATGCCGTCGATCATCGGTTCAGTGAGCGAGAAAATTACATTGTCTTTCGCTGTGAGTTTAAAATGCGCGCCGCGTCATTTGATCCGCGCGCCTTGCAAGCGGTGTTTCCACGCGAGGACGTGCGGCAATGCTGAACGGGATACCTGAAACGGGTTTTTACTGCGGTTGAATGTGTTCTCAACCTGCTGTCTGACAAAACGCAGGCTATTTTTTCAGGTGGTTATTGTGGTTTTTTGTAGAGCTGAAAGTCTGATGGTCGGATAATCAGCTTCGACTTGTTTGTTGCGCTGCGTCATAAATATTACTGATGTTCTATAAATTAAATTATTAATCGATCGCATAAAAGTCAACTCAATAGAGTCTGATCAATAGAGTCTGATACGCAATATTTATGCATCGGATAGTTGTTGAATTCCCCGCCAAACGGGGCGGGTTAAGGAGTGCAAATGGAGTTGCTTGAGGGCGTGGCGATTGCGGGAGCCTTTATGGCAGTCCTGGGCAGTGCATTGGCCTGGATGTTGGCGTTTGCCAACAAGCGTCTTTATGTCTACGAAGACCCCCGTATCGGCGAGGTCGAGGAAATGCTGCCGAAGTCCAATTGTGGTGCTTGCGGCACGGCCGGTTGCCGCAATTTTGCTGAATTGGTCGTGGCGGGTGAAATCATCCCCGCCAAATGCAGTGTCAATTCTCCTGAAGCGAATGCTTCCATCGCCAGTTTCCTTGGCGTGGCGATGGGCGAGGTGGAAAAACAGGTGGCGCGCCTGGCTTGTGCCGGCGGTAGCCATGTGGCCTGGCAACGCGCTGAATATCAGGGCCTCGGCACTTGCCGTGCGGCGACGACGGTATCGGGTGGTGGCAAAGCTTGTGCCTGGGGCTGCCTGGGATTGGGCGACTGCGAAGTGGAATGTGAATTCGATGCCATCCACATGAACAAGCATGGTCTGCCGGAAGTCGATGCCAATTTATGTACTGCCTGCGGCGATTGTGTCGAGGTCTGTCCTAAAGACTTGTTTTCATTGCAACCGGTGAGCCACAAGTTGTGGGTGGCTTGCAAAAGCCAGGCGGAAGGCGATGTCGCCGAAGCGCAATGCCACGTCGCTTGTATCGCCTGTGGCAAATGCGTGATGGACGCCGCCCCCGGACTGATCAGCCTGGATAACAACCTGGCTGTGATCAACTACAGTTTGAATAATCTGGCATCGCCCCTGGCTATCGAACGCTGTCCTACCGGAGCCATCGTCTGGCTGAATGACAGCCGGATGCTGAAAGGGCGCGAGGCTAAAAAGATCATCCGTATTGAGGCGCTCCCCGTCAGCGCCAACGTTGTTTAAAGAGGCTATATAGACATGATCAAGAACCCCATTTCCAAGCTTCTCGGCCAAATGCATTTGATTGAGCCGGGCAGTTCCTCCAAAACTGGCGCCAAGGCGATCAAGTATCCTGGTGTGCGCGACGCTATCGATGGCAATACCGCCGTGATTCTGGTCGAGCGAGAAGCCTCCGATGCCGCCGGCGCTTACCCGATCACCCCTTCCACCCAGATGGGTGAGTACTGGGCAGAAGCCGCCGCCGCTGGCCATGTGAACGTTTCCGGGCGTCCGCTTATTTTCATCGAACCGGAATCCGAGCACGCTGCCGCCGGTGTCACCGCCGGCATGTCGATGTCCGGTCTGCGCGCGGTGAACTTCACCTCGTCGCAGGGTGTCGCGTACATGCACGAATCGCTCTATGGCGCGGTGGGCAAGCGCCTGCCTTATGTGCTGAATATGGGCTGCCGGGCAATCACCAAGGCCACTCTGAACGTTCATGCCGGCCACGACGATTATCACTGTGTCGACGATACCGGTTTCATCCAGGTGCTCGGCAAGAGCGCGCAGGAAGCCGCCGACCTCAACCTGATCGCACGCAAGACCGCCGAACTTTCGCTGACGCCCGCTATCGTGGGTATGGACGGTTTCCTCACCACCCACCTGATCGAGCCGGTGCTGGTGCCGGAAAGAGGCCTGGTAGAGGAGTTCCTTGGTCATCCGGACGATATCATCGACACGCCGACGCCGGCGCAGGAGATCATCTACGGTCCCAAGCGTCGCCGGGTGCCGGTGTTGTGGGATATGGATTCGCCGATGGTATCGGGCGGCGTTGCCAATCAGGATGCGCACATGCAGGCGACGGCGGCGCAGCGGCCATATTTCTTCGATCACATCCCGGAGATTCTGGATCAATGCATGGCCGAATACGCTGAACTCACCGGCCGCCATTACAGCCGGGTGGAAGCTTATCGTTGCGACGATGCCGATTATCTGATCCTCGGCATGGGTTCCATGTGCGTGCAGGCGGAAGCGGTAGCCGATTGGCTGCGTGAGACGCGCAAGTTGAAGGTCGGGGTGGTCAACATGACCTGTTTCCGTCCTTTCCCCGGCGACTTGCTCGGCCATATGCTGAAGGGCAAAAAGGGCGTCGCCGTGCTGGAGCGCACCGACCAGCCGTTGTCCGAAGATCTGCCGTTGATGCGCGAGGTTCGCGCCACGGTCAGCAAGTGTCTGGAAAATGGCGCGGTGGAAAATGACAAGACTGCGGGTGGCAAGCCTTACCCGGAATATGCCAGCTATGCCAAGACTTCGGACATGCCGCGTCTGTATTCCGGCTGTTACGGTCTCGGCTCGCGCGACCTGCAACCGGAAGGTCTGGTGGCGGCGATCGAGAACATGCTGCCAAACAGTGCGCACAAGAAGTTCTATTACCTGTCGATCGATTTCATTCGCGACCAGGCCGCCAATCCGAAGCAGGAAATCCAGCAACAGGAACTCCTCGCTTCTTATCCGAAGATCAAGGAACTTGCGCTCAAAGGTTCGGAAAATCCCAACCTGATGCCGAAGGGCGGCATCGCGGTGCGCATGCACTCGGTAGGGGGCTGGGGCGCGGTGACCACCGGCAAGAATCTGGCCATGACGCTGTTTGAATTGCTGGGCTGGGATATCAAGGCCAACCCGAAATACGGTTCCGAGAAGAAGGGACAGCCCACCACTTACTACCTGTCCGCCGCGCCCGAGCCGATCCGCGTCAACTGTGAATACACCCAGGTGGATGTGGTGATGTCGCCCGACCCGCAGGTTTTCCTGCACACCAACGCGGTGGCCGGTCTGACCAAGGGCGGCGTGTTCATTATCCAGAGCAACCTGCCGGATGCCGCCGCGCTTTGGGCGACCTTCCCGATACATACGCAGAAGTATCTGGTCGACAACGATATTCATATCTTTTATCTGGACGCGTTCAGTATCGCCCGCGAGGAGTCTTCCAATCCGGAACTGCAGTTGCGTATGCAGGGCAATGCCTTCCAGGGTGCCTTCTTCCATGCCTCGGGAGTGCGCGAGCGTGCTGGCCTGAGCGAAGAGAATCTGTTCAAGGCCATCGAAAAGCAGCTTAACGACAAATTCGGCAAGAAGGGCAAGCGCGTGGTGGACGACAACGTCCGCGTGGTGAAGCGTGGTTACACCGAGATTCACGAAATTCCCGTCGAGGTGAAACAGGTTGGCGCGCGTCAGGCGGCCGGTTTCAATCTGACGCCGGCGTTGCCGATCATGCTGAAGCGCATCCCGGAAAACGAGGGCAAGCTGAACAAGGCGGCCGACCTTCACCTGTTCTGGGAGCAGACCGGTAATTTCTATATTTCCGGCAAGGGTTCCGACAACCTCGCCGACCCCTTCATCGGCATGGCGGTGTTTCCAGCCACCAGCGGTGTCTACCGTGACATGACCCAGATCCGCTTCGAGCACCCGGTGTGGGTCGCGGAAAACTGCACGGCCTGTGGCAATTGCTACACACATTGTCCCGACGCGGCTATTCCAGGCCTCGTTTCCAGTGTTGGCGACGTGCTGAATACCGCTATTTCGAATATTGAAATGAGCGGTCGAATTACCCGCTACCTGCGCAAGGGGGCTCGCAGCATCGAGAAGAAATTGCGCGGATCGCTGGAGAAGGAAGGGCTGGATGTGCGTGCTCTGCTGAAACAGGCGATCGCGGACGCGATGCACGAAGACCCCAACCAGGGCAACGCGGCAATGGAGGAAGAATTCCATCTGCTGGAAAAAGAAATTGGTGAATTCCAGTTCGCAACCACCAAGCCTTACTGGAACAACAAAGAGAAGAAAAACAAAGGCAGCGGCGGCCTCTTCTCCATCACCGTCAATCCCTATGCTTGCAAGGGCTGCGCCCTTTGCGTGGAGGTTTGCGAAGATGATGCGCTGAAGATGGTCAAACAGACTGCCGACAGCGTCACCCTGCTGAGAAAAGACTGGGATTTCTGGCTCGATCTGCCGACCACGCCGAAGGATTACAGCCGCATCGACAACCTCGATGAAAAAATCGGCGCACTGGAAACCCTGCTGCTCGACAAGAAGAACTACAACTCCATGACCAGCGGCGATGGCGCCTGTCTGGGGTGTGGCGAAAAAACCATCGTCCATCTGTTCACCTCCACCGTCACCGCGTTGATCCAACCGCGTGTCGCGGCTTTCGTGGAAAAACTGGACGGCCTTATCGATGGACTTGAAAAGCATCTTCGAATGAAGCTCACCGAGACCGTCGATCTTACCGATACCCAGGCGGTGATCGCAGCGGTTGAGTCGCACAAAGGTCAAGATCTGACTCTGGCGAATCTGTCCGAGAGCCTCGGGCTGGTGGACCATGCGCATCCCATCGACCCGCAATGGCTGAAGTGGGTGACGCAACTGCTGGCTCGCCTGAAGGATCTCCGGTGGCGCTATGTTTCAGGCCCGACCCAACGCGGCCGCGCCGAGATGGGTATTGTCAATTCGACCGGTTGTACCTCGGTGTGGGGTTCCACTTATCCCTACAATCCCTATCCTTTCCCCTGGACTTCGCACTTGTTCCAGGACTCTACTTCGGTAGCGTTGGGCCTGTTCGAAGGCCACATGAGCAAGATGGCCGATGGTTTCAAAGCCGTGCGCATGGCGGAGATCGAACTCGGTCTGAATGGAAACGTCGGCGGTTACAACCCGGCCCAGCATGATGCCGAGTTCACTTACTTCAACTGGGAGAAATTCTCGGCGGACGAATGGCATCTCTGCCCGCCGGTGGTGGCGATTGGTGGCGACGGCGCGATGTATGACATCGGTTTCCAGAATCTGTCGCGGGCGCTGATGACCGGCATGCCGGTGAAAATTCTGGTGGTCGATACCCAGGTCTATTCCAATACCGGCGGCCAGGCTTGTACTTCAGGTTTCATCGGCCAGGTGGCGGATATGTCGCCGTACGGCAAGAAAGACCATGGCAAGCATGAAATCCGCAAGGAAATCAGCCTCATCGGGATGGCGCATCGCGCCGCCTTTGTCGCTCAGAGTGCGATTTCCAGCCCCACCCACATGATCGAGAGTTTCATCGACGGTCTGAATTCGCGCCGCCCGGCGTTGTTCAATATGTATGCGGTCTGCCCGCCAGAGCATGGTGTCGGTGACGATATGTCGGTGCTGCGTTCGAAGGCGGCGGTGGAATCTCGCGCCTATCCGTTGTTCCGTTACAACCCCGATCTGGGCGTGGCTTTCAGCGATTGCGTCAGCCTGGAAGGCAATCCGGAGATGGATGCCGACTGGCCGACCTACACCCTGGCCTACAAGGACGAGGAAGGCGCCGATCAGAAGTTGGATTTGCCGATGACTTTCGCCGACTTCGCCCTCGTCGAAGGCCGTTTTGCCAAGCAATTCCGCAAAGCGCCGCAAGAGACCTGGAATGACGATATGGTCTTGCTCGCCGACTTCCTGAAACTTGACGCCGACGACCGTGATGGCAAATTCCCCTTCATCTGGGCGGTGGACAAGAAAAATCATCTGATGCGCGTGATGGTGTCGCAGGAGTTGGTCAACTCCTGCGTCGAGCGACAGAACTTCTGGCAGCAATTGAAGGATGTTGCCGGCCTTAACCAGCCGGAAGTGAACGAAGAAGCGATTGCCGGCAAAGCTCGCGCCGAGTTGCTTGCTCAGATCAGCGCCAGCCTTGCCAACCTGGGCGTCAGCACGGCTGCGGGAATGGCCGCGCCGGTTGCCGGTGCGACGGCCTTAGCGAAGCCGGTGACGGGGCCGGATGGCTATGAGCCGGTCTATATCGATACGCCCGAATGCACCGCTTGTGATGAATGCACCAAACTGGCACCCAAAGCCTTTGCTTACAACGATGACAAGAAAGCCACCGTCATCAATCCGCAAGGCGCGAAATATGCCGACCTGGTCAAGGCCGCCGAGAAATGCACCGCAGGCTGTATTCATCCTGGTACGCCGTGGAATCCGAGCGAACCTGGCCTTGACAAGCTGATCGCCCGGGCGGCGAAGTACAACTGATGGAGAGTCGACCCCAGATGTGCCGCGCGCGGCGCGTACGGGGTCGTCCAGACAAAGTCCAATGACGTTCTTCTCCTATTTTCATCGCCATACTTTTGCCCGCGGGATTCATCCCGATGGCAACAAGAGCACCGCCAGCAGCCCGATTCGTCGGATGCCATTCGCGTCGCGCCTGATCCTTCCTCTGGCGCAGCATATTGGCAAGCCGGCAATACCCCTGGTCCGACCTGGCGAAGAGGTCGTCCGCGGCCAGCCCATCGCCAAAGCGGACGGCAATATGTCGCTACCGCTGCATGCGCCGGCGGATGGGGTCATCGAGTCCATCGAACTGAAAGCCAGTGCGCGCGGTCCCTGGGTCGAATCCATCGTATTACGCGTCTTCGAGGCTTCCACGCAGACGGTGCGCTGGTCTGCGCCGCAGGATGTCGCGGCGATGTCGCCACAGCAAGTCACCAAGGCGATTCAGGCCGCCGGCATCGCCGGCATGGGCGGCGCAACTTTCCCGGCCCACGCCAAGCTGCTGCCGCCGAAAGACGCGGT